>NZ_CP024894.1:8160107-8480143 GCF_002796545.1 Amycolatopsis sp. AA4 | reverse complement strand
GGCACGTCGGCCGCCGCCGGCGGCGGAGCCTCGCCTCCGAAGAGCCGGGGCGCCGCCGAGCCGGTCACCGGGTAGTCGTTCTCGGCCGCGGCGGCCGGTTCCGGAGCCGCGGTGGGCACGTCCTCGGTCGCGATCCGCGCCGTGGCCATGGCCTCGGAGTCGCCGCCGCCGTCCTTGGCGGTGCGCTGCCAGGGCGGGTTGGCCGACGCGTCGTCGGCCTTGTCGGATGGTGCCACGTTGAGTCAGTCCTTACCCGTGCGTGGGGCGCCGATCACTGCTCCGGCGCCGTGCCGTCTTCTGCTGTGGGCTCCTCTGGCGTAGCCTCGGCCGCTTCCTCCGAAACCATCTCGGAAGCCGAAACTTCCGAAACTTCCGAAACTTCCGAGCCCTCCGAACCTTCAGCGGCGTCGGAAGCCTCCTCGCCACCATTGGCGACGTCCGAACCCTCGTCCGCGTTGCGTGCGACCGCGAGAAGAGTGGTTCCGTCACCCAGGTTCATCAGCCGAACGCCCTTGGTCTGCCTGCCCGCCTTGCGCACGTCCCGCGCCGGCGTGCGGATGACCCCGCCGCTGGACGTGATGGCGAACAGCTCGTCGTCCTCGTCGACGATGAGTGCCCCCACCAGCCTGCCACGTTTGCTGTCGTGCTGAATGGTGAGCACGCCCTTGCCGCCGCGGCCCTGTACCGGATAGTCCTCGATCGGCGTCCGCTTCGCATACGCGCCGTCCGTGGCGACCAGCAGGAACTTGTCCGGTTTGACCACGCTGATGCCGAGCAGTTCGTCGCCGTCGTTGAACCGCATGCCCAGCACGCCCGAGGTCGGCCTTCCCATCGGGCGCAGCGCCTCGTCGGTCGCGTGGAAGCGGATCGACTGGCCGCCCGCCGACACCAGCAGCAGGTCGTCCTCGGCCGCGGCCAGCACCGCGCCCATCAGCTCGTCGCCCTCGCGCAGGTTGATCGCGATCAGCCCGCCCGCGCGGTTGGAGTCGAAGTCGGTGAGCTTCGTCTTCTTCACCAGGCCGCGCTTCGTGGCGAGCACCAGGTACGGCGCGACCTCGTAGTTCGGGATCTCGATGACCTGGGCGATCTGCTCGTCCGGCTGGAACGCGAGCAGGTTCGCCACGTGCTGGCCGCGCGCGTTGCGGTTGGCCTCGGGCAGGTCGTAGGCCTTCGCCCGGTAGACCCGGCCCTTGTTCGTGAAGAACAGGATCCAGTCGTGCGTGGAGCACACGAAGAAGTGCTGGACGATGTCGTCCTGCTTCAGCGTCGCGCCCTGCACGCCCTTGCCGCCGCGCTTCTGCGAGCGGTACAGATCGGTTTTCGTCCGCTTGGCGTAGCCCGTGCGGGTGATGGTGACGACGACGTCTTCCTGCGCGATCAGGTCCTCGACCGACACGTCGCCGTCGAACGGGATGATCTGCGTGCGCCGGTCGTCGCCGTACTTGTCGACGATCTCCATCAGCTCGTCGCGGATGATCGACCGCTGCCGCTCCGGCTTCTCGAGGATGTCCTTGAGGTCGGCGATCTCCAGCTCGATCTCGGCCAGCGTGTCGATGATCCGCTGCCGTTCCAGCGCGGCCAGCCGGCGCAGCTGCATGTCCAGGATCGCGGTGGCCTGGATCTCGTCGATCTCGAGCAGCGACATCAGCCCCGGCCGGGCCTCGTCCGCCGACGGCGACCGCCGGATCAGGGCGATCACCTCGTCCAGCATGTCGAGCGCCTTGACCAGACCGCGCAGGATGTGGGCCCGTTCCTCGGCCTTGCGCAGCCGGAACCGGGTCCGCCGCACGATCACGTCGACCTGGTGCTTCACGTAGTGCCGGATGATCTGGTCGAGCCGCAGCGTGCGCGGCACGTCGTCGACCAGCGCCAGCATGTTCACGCCGAAGTTCTGCTGCAGCTGGGTGTGCTTGAACAGGTTGTTCAGCACCACCTTCGCCACCGCGTCGCGCTTGATCGTGATGACGATCCGCATGCCGGAACGACTGTTGGACTCGTCCGCGATGTCGGCGATCCCGGTGATCTTGCCGTCGCGCACCAGGTGCGCGATGTTCTCCACCAGGTTGTCCGGGTTCACCTGGTACGGCAGCTCGGACACGACCAGGATGGTGCGGCCCTTCGCGTCCTCTTCGACCTCGACGACCGCGCGCATCCGGATCGAACCGCGGCCGGTGCGGTAGGCGTCCTCGATGCCGGACGTGCCGAGGATCATCGCCTTGGTCGGGAAGTCCGGGCCCTTGATCCGCACGAGCAGCGCGGCCAGCAGTTCGTCGTCGGTCGCTTCCGGGTTCTCCAGCGCCCACACGACGCCTTCGGAGACCTCGCGCAGGTTGTGCGGCGGGATGTTGGTCGCCATCCCGACCGCGATCCCGGAACCGCCGTTGACCAGCAGGTTCGGGAAGCGCGACGGCAGTACGTCGGGCTCCTGGGTGCGGCCGTCGTAGTTGTCGCGGAAATCGACGGTGTCCTCTTCGATGTCCGCGAGCATCTGCATCGCGAGCGGCGCGAGCCGGGACTCGGTGTACCGCATCGCGGCCGCCGGGTCGTTGCCCGACGAGCCGAAGTTGCCCTGGCCGTCGATCAGCGGATAGCGCAGCGACCACGGCTGGGCGAGCCGCACGAGCGCGTCGTAGATCGCCGAGTCGCCGTGCGGGTGGTAGTTGCCCATGACGTCGCCGACGACGCGCGAGCACTTGTTGTACCCGCGGTCCGGGCGGAACCCGGAGTCGAACATCGAGTACAGGATCCGGCGCGCCACCGGCTTGAGGCCGTCGCGCACGTCCGGCAGCGCCCGCGACACGATGACGCTCATCGCGTAGTCGATGTAGGAGCGCTGCATCTCCTGCTGGATGTCGACCGGTTCGATCCGGTCGTGTTCCGGCGGCAAGGTTTCCGTCATGGGGTCCTTCTCGGTGAGCAGTCCTGGGGATGCGGGTTAGGAGGGGACGCCTACACGTCCAGGAAGCGCACGTCCTTGGCGTTGCGCGTGATGAACGAGCGGCGGGCTTCCACGTCCTCGCCCATCAGCACGGAGAACAGTTCGTCGGCCTGCGCGGCGTCGTCGAGGGTGACCTGCCCGAGCAGCCGGTTCGCCGGGTCCATCGTGGTCTCCCACAGCTCCTCGGCGTTCATCTCGCCGAGACCCTTGTACCGCTGGATCGCGTCGTCCTTCGGAAGACGGCGGCCCGCCTCGACGCCGGCCTGGATGACCGCGTCGCGTTCCTTGTCCGAGTACGCGTACTCCGGCTCCGACCGCGGCCACTTGATCTTGTACAGCGGCGGCCGCGACAGGAACACGTGGCCGTGCTCGATCAGCGGCGTCATGAACCGGAACAGCAGGGTGAGCAGCAGCGTGGTGATGTGCTGGCCGTCGACGTCGGCGTCGGCCATCAGCACGATCTTGTGGTACCGCAGCTTCGAGATGTCGAAATCGTCGTGGATGCCGGTGCCGAGCGCGGTGATCAGCGACTGGACCTCGGTGTTCTTGAGGACGCGGTCGATGCGGGCCTTCTCGACGTTGATGATCTTGCCCCGGATCGGCAGGATCGCCTGGTACATCGAGTCGCGGCCTTCCTTGGCCGAACCGCCCGCCGAGTCGCCCTCCACGATGTAGAGCTCGCATTCGCCGGGGTCGTTCGAGCGGCAGTCCTTGAGCTTGCCCGGAAGTCCGCCGATCTCCAGCGCGCCCTTGCGCCGCACCAGGTCGCGCGCCTTGCGGGCGGCGAGCCGGGCCTGCGCCGACGAGATCGACTTGTTGATGATCGTCTTGGCTTCGCTCGGGTTGCGCTCGAACCAGTCGCCGAGCCATTCGTTCGACTGCTGCTGCACGAACGTCTTGGCCTCGCTGTTGCCCAGCTTGGTCTTGGTCTGGCCCTCGAACTGCGGTTCGGCCAGCTTGATCGACACGATCGCGGCGAGACCCTCGCGCACGTCGTCGCCGGTCAGGTTCGCGTCCTTCTCCTTGAGCAGCTTCTTCTCGCGCGCGTACGCGTTGACCACGCGGGTGAGCGCGGCGCGGAAGCCCTCTTCGTGCGTGCCGCCCTCGTGCGTGTTGATCGTGTTGGCGAAGGTGTACACCGACGGCGTGAACCCGGTGTTCCACTGCATCGCGACCTCGACCTCGAGGCCGGAGCCCTTGGCGTCGAAGGAGATGACGCTCTCGTGGATCGGGTCCTTGCTGCCGTTGATGTGCTTGACGAAGTCCTCGAGCCCGCCCGGGTAGCAGTAGACGACTTCCTTGACCCTGGCCTGCTTGCCCGCGGCGTCCTCTTCGGTCTCCTCGTCGGCGACGCGCTCGTCGCGCAGCGACAGGGTGAGGCCCTTGTTGAGGAACGCCATCTCCTGCAGGCGGCGCGAGATGGTCTCGAAGTTGTAGGTGGTGGTCTCGAAGATGTCGCCGTCGGCCCAGAACGTGATGGTGGTGCCGGTGTCGGTGGCCGGGCCGAGGTCCTCGAGCGGGCCCGGGACCTGGTTGAGGTACTCCTGGCGCCAGCTGCGGCCGCCGACCTTGATCTCCGCGAGCAGCTTCGTGGACAGCGCGTTCACCACGGAGACGCCGACGCCGTGCAGACCGCCGGACACCGCGTAGGAGTCGCTGTCGAACTTGCCGCCCGCGTGCAGGATGGTGAGCACGACCTCGAGCGTCGGCTTCTTCTCCTTGGGGTGGATGTCGACCGGGATCCCGCGGCCGTCGTCGACGACGCGCACCCCGCCGTCCGCGAGCAGGGTAACCTCGACCTTGGTGGCGTACCCCGCCATCGCCTCGTCCACGGAGTTGTCCACCACCTCCTGGACCAGGTGGTGGAGACCGCGCTCACCGGTGGAACCGATGTACATGCCGGGGCGCTTGCGAACTGCTTCGAGGCCTTCGAGCACGGTGATGGACGACGCGTTGTACTCGCTCTTGTTCTCGGTCACCGGCGTTGTTTCTCCTCGTCTCGCCCGAGCGGACGTCCGCTACTACAACAGTGTACTTGGCCGCACGCGCTCACATGCGGCTAGGACACCCCTCAGCCGGTCGCAGAGGGACGAAATCACCCTCAGTTGAGTCATCTCGTATCTGCACCTGCGCGGCCCGGTTCTCGGGGAACTCATCCGCCGGAGCGCAAGTCCCGTCAGCCGTACGTGTCACGCGGCCCGCGACCAGGCACGTGCCGGGGGCCTTTCCGCCAGCTCGGAGCGGTCGGACCCTGGATCCGCATCCGCTTGACCACGCCGTTCCCGACGCCCGCGGCGATCTTCGCCAGCAATTTGCCCTGCAGCAACCGCAGCTGCGTCGCCCACGCGGTGGAACTCGCGCGGACGGTCAGCTCGCCGTCTTTCAACGCGACCGGCTGGGCGTGTTCGGCGACGTCCTCGCCGACGAGCCGGGCCCACTGCCCGAACACGCGCGCGTTGGTCATCGTGTCCTGCCAGCCGCTGTCGGAGATCAGCCGCGACACGAGCCTGCCGAGCGGCTGCGGGTCGCGCGGATCCGCGCCGGGCCCGGACCAGCGCCGGCGCGCCCGGTTCTGCCCGCCGCCCCCGGTGATCCGGCCGCGCCGCAGGTTCGGCGGGGCTCCGCGTTCGCGGGCTTTGGCCTTCGCCGCCTCGAGCGCGGCGTGCGCGAGGTCGCGGCCGCTCGGTTTGTCCCCGGCGGGCGTCTCGTTCGGCCCAGTGGAACTGTCACGCTCCGTGGCGTCGCGGACGGGATTTCGAGGGTTAACCCGCGCTTCCGGGGTGTCAAGACCGCCATCCGGCCGGTTCGTCACGCGCGGCGATAACGCGCCACCGGGTTTATCCACACTGTCCACAGGTTTGTCCCCAGATCGGTGGGCAACCCGCGTGACCCCGGTCACCCCGCGTGGTCGTCGTGGCTGTTCAGGCACGGTTCACCTCCCCGTCGGCCACCGTGAACCTCGCTCCGGCGAGCTCGGTGGGCACGTCCTCGGCCACCGCCGCGGTGATGAGCACCTGTTCGGCGCCCGCGGCGACCTCGGCCAGCCGGGCCCGGCGCTTGCGGTCGAGTTCGGCGAACACATCGTCCAGCAACAAGACCGGTTCGCCCGCTTCGGCACGCAGAAGTTCGTAACTTCCGAGCCGCAACGCGAGCGCGAACGACCACGACTCGCCGTGACTCGCGTATCCCTTCGCCGGCGCCTCGCCGAGGATCAGCTCCAATTCGTCCCGATGCGGGCCGACGAGACTGATCCCTCGCTCCAGTTCCTGCCGCCGCGTGTCAGCCAGCGCCTTCAGCAACAGCTCGCGCAGTACCTCCGGCTCGGCCCGCTCGCCGCCAGGCACTCCGTACGACGGCGGAAGCGCTTCGCCGAGCGAAGACTTGTACGCGATCTTCGCCGGACGAGAGTCAGGCGCGACTCCCATATAAGCGTCAGCCGTGTACGGCGCGAGGTCCGCGATGAGGTTCAACCGTGCCGCCAGCAACTGCGCGCCAGCCACCGAGAGATGGTCGTCCCACACGTCGAGCGTCGACAGCGCGTACGGGTCTTCGCGGCCAGTACGTCGTTTGCCCGCGGTCTTGAGAAGCGCGTTGCGCTGCTTAAGCACCTTCTCGTAGTCCGCGCGCACGCCTGCGTACCGAGGCGCGCGAAGCACGAGCAGTTCGTCCATGAACCGACGGCGTTCGCTCGGGTCGCCGCGCACCAGCGAGAGGTCCTCCGGAGAGAACAGCACCGTACGCAGAATGCCGAGCACGTCCCGCGGCTTGCCGACCGCGCCGCGATTCACGCGGGCACGGTTGGCGCGGCCGGGCGTGATCTCGAGTTCGACCGTCAGCTCGCGGTCTTCGTTGACGACCGCGACCCGGACGAGCGCGCGCTCACAGCCGTGGCGGACGAGCGGGGCGTCCGTGGCGACCCGGTGCGAACCGAGGGTCGCCACGTAGCCGATCGCTTCGAGCAGGTTCGTCTTCCCCCGGCCGTTCTGGCCGACGAGCACGACCGGCCCCGGTTCGAGGGCGAGGTCGGCCAGCGGCCAGGACCGGAAGTCGGTGACCTGGAGATGTCGCAGATACACGGGCGGAGACCGCGGGAGCTAGCTCCCGGCCTTCTTCACGGCGTGGCCGCCGAACTGGTTGCGCAGCGCGGCGACGGCGCGCATCGCGGCGGAGTCCTTCTGCCGGGAGGAGAACCGGGCGAACAGCGCGGCCGACAGCACCGGGGCGGGCACCGCGTGGTTGACCGCTTCCTCCAGCGTCCAGCGGCCCTCGCCGGAGTCCTCGACGTAGCCTTCGAGGTCGTCCAGCTCCGGGTCCTCGTCCAGCGCGCGCACCAGCAGGTCGAGCAGCCAGGAGCGGACCACGGTGCCGCGTTGCCAGCCCTTGATCACGGCGGGCACGTCGTCGACGATCTTCGACGCTTCGAGCAGTTCGAAGCCCTCGGCGTAGGCCTGCATGATGCCGTACTCGATGCCGTTGTGGATCATCTTCGCGTAGTGCCCGGCGCCGACCGAGCCCGCGTGCGAGAAGCCTTCCTCGCGCGGGCCTTCCGGACGCAGCGCGTCGAAGATCGGCATCGCGCGCTGGACGTCGGACGCCGCGCCGCCGACCATCAGGCCGTAGCCGTTGTCCTTGCCCCACACTCCGCCGGAGACGCCGCAGTCGAGGTAGCCCACGCCGTGCGCGGCGAGCAGATCGGCGTTCAGCTTGTCGTCGGTGAACTTCGAGTTCCCGCCGTCGATCACCAGATCGCCCTCGGACAGCAGCTGCCCGAGCTCGGTCACGGTCTGCCGGGTCGGCTCCCCGGCCGGGACCATGATCCACACGATCCGCGGGCCGGACAGCTTGGACACCATGTCTTCGAGCGAGGTCGAGTCGCTGACGTCCTGGTTGCGGTCGTACCCGACCACCTCGTGCCCGGCGGCGCGCAGCCGCTCGCGCATGTTGAAGCCCATCTTGCCCAGGCCGACGAGACCCAGCTGAACCATGAGATCCCCTTTGGATTGGATCGGTTTTCCTCGGTTGGACGCGCCGCTCAGCCCGGCAGCCGGACCGGCATGAGCAGGTAGAGATACCCGGGGACGACGTTGCCCTCGGCGTCGGCGGGCTTGATCAGCGCCGGGCGGTTGGGCGTGGTGAACGTCAGCTCGGCCCGGTCGCTGTGCAGCGCGCCGAGCCCGTCGACGAGGTAGCCGGGGTTGAACGCGATGGTGACCGGCTCGCCCTCGTAGTCGACCTGCAGTTCCTCTTCGGCGCTGCCCTCGTCGTCGCCGCCCGCGGACAGCCGCAGCGAACCGTCGCCGAACTCGAGCCGCACCTGGGTGCCGCGCTCGGCGACCAGCGACACGCGCTTGATCGACTCGGTGAGCGCGCTGACCTCGATGACCGCCCGGGAGGTGTGGTTCGCGGGCAGCAGCTGGCGGTACGGCGGGAATTCGGCGTCGAGCAGGCGGGTGGTCGTGTAGCGGCCCGCGCCGGAGAGGCCGAGCAGCCCGTCGCCGGAAGCGAGCGCGAGCTGCACGGTGGTGCCCGCGCCGCCGAGCGTCTTGGCGGCCTCGGCGAGCGTGCGCGCCGGGACGAGCACCGCGGCGTCGGACAGGCCCTCGGCCGGCTTCCAGGTGAACTCGCGCATGGCGAGCCGGAACCGGTCCGTGGCGACGAGGGTCAGCGTCTCGCCGGAGATCTCCAGCCGCATGCCGGTGAGCATGGGGAGCGTGTCGTCCTTGCCGGCCGCGGTGGCGACCTGGGTGACCGCCTGGCCGAAGACGTCGCCGGTGAGCTCGCCCGCGTGCGCGGGCTGGGACGGCAGCTGCGGGTAGTCCTCGACCGGCATGGTCGGGAGGCTGAACCGGGCGCTGCCGCACGTGATGGTGGCGCGGGCGCCGTCGACGGAGATCTCCACCGGCTGCGCGGGGAGCGCCTTGGTGATGTCGGCGAGGAGCCGGCCGGAGACGAGCAGCCGCCCGCCGTCGGCGATGGTCGCGGGCACGCCGACCGTGGCCGAGACCTCGTAGTCGAATCCGGAGACCGTGAGCGCGTCGGACTCGCCGTCCGCGCCCGCGTCGAGGAGGACGCCGCCCAGGACCGGCACCGGAGGCCGGGAGGGGAGGCTTCTGGCCACCCACGCGACGGCGTCGGCGAGCCCGTCGCGCTCGACGCGGATCTTCATGCGCGCTTCCTTTCGACAGCCGAGCCCCTCGGCTCGTGAAGGGGTCGCCGGGCACCAGTCGTGAGCACCGCGCGCGACCGGGTCCCCGCCGGTCCGGTCCGCCCCGCGCGGGAACGGACCAGCTGCAGACATCCACGTTAGGCCGTCGCCGGGGGCGCCGTCACCTCGGCCTCCCCTTCGCTTTGTCGACAAGACGACACGAATCTCGGGTTGTCCCCAGTTTCGTCCTCCGCCTGTTTTTGTTCTGTTCTTTCTTAGAAGAGATGAAAAACCAGTAGCAGTAATAGGGGCTGTGGATTGTGTGGACAGCGCTCGTTCGCGCTGGTCGTGGCGCGCGGCGGCCTGTGGGCAGGCCTGGTGGCGGATCGGTGGATGGTTCGGGCGATCCGTGGATGGTTTCGGGCGTCCCCGGATTCATCCACAGTCGGCCCCGGTTGTCCCCAGGGTTGTCCCCAGGTTGGGGCCGAGTTGTACCCAGGCTCTGGGGGCAGCCGAAGCGGCCGGGATCGCCCTGGTGAGTGACGACCCACAGTTGTGGATGGCCTGTGGGCAACCTGGGGAAACCGCGTGGACAACCCTGGGGACAACCTGTGGATTCGGTGTGAGCGGGATGTGGAGCGAATCCGGGTCAGTGCAGCTCCGAGATCTGTTGGCACTGTGGGCAAACTGCCCACACCCTGGGGAAAACCCCTTGTGTATCAATAAGTTTGGGAAATTCTCTGTACACAGGCTGTGGACGTCTGTGGATGCGTACGCGTGCTTCGCTGCACTGCTGATCCGTACGCGCGCTTCAGCTGTGTACGCGCGAGAAGCCAGTCAGGGCACCAAAAAGGGCACCACGGGAGTCCGTGGTGCCCTTGAAGTCGAAACGAGACTGTCTACAAGCGAGTGTCCAAACTCAGCAGTCGGCTACTGACGGGCGCGCTGCTTGATCCGCGAGGTCAGCTCCTGCACCTGGTCGTAAATCCGCCGGCGCTCGGCCATCTCCTTGCGGATCTTCTTGTCCGCGTGCATGACGGTCGTGTGGTCGCGGCCGCCGAACGTCTGGCCGATCTTCGGCAGCGACATCTCGGTCAGCTCGCGGCAGAGGTACATCGCGATCTGGCGGGCCGTGGCGAGCGCCTTCGTCTTGCCCGGGCCGCACAGCTCGTCGAGCGTCACGTCGAAGAACTCCGCGGTGACGCCCATGATGGTCGGCGCGGTGATCTCCGGCGTGTGCGAATCCGGGATCAGGTCGCGCAGCACGATCTCGGCGAGCCCGACTTCCACCGGCTGCTGGTTCAGCGAAGCGAACGCGGTGACGCGGATCAGCGCGCCCTCCAGCTCGCGGATGTTCGCCTCGACCCGAGACGCGATGAACTCCAGCACCTCGCCGGGCACCGCGAGCCGGTCCTGCGCCGCCTTCTTGCGCAGGATCGCGATCCGCGTCTCCAGCTCCGGCGGCTGGATGTCGGTGATCAGGCCCCATTCGAACCGCGTCCGCAGCCGGTCCTCCAGCGTCTCCAGCCGCTTGGGCGGCCGGTCGGAGCTGACCACGATCTGCTTGTTCGCGTTGTGCAGCGTGTTGAAGGTGTGGAAGAACTCCTCCTGGGTGCCTTCCTTGCCCTCCAGGAACTGGATGTCGTCCACGAGCAGGATGTCGATGTCGCGGTAACGCCGCTGGAAGGCGACCTTGCGGTCGTCGCGCAGCGAGTTGATGAAGTCGTTCGTGAACTCTTCGGTCGAGACGTAGCGCACGCGCATGCCGGGGAACAGCCGCTGCGCGTAGTGCCCGACGGCGTGCAGCAGGTGTGTCTTGCCGAGTCCGGACTCGCCCCAGATGAACAGCGGGTTGTACGCCCGGGCCGGAGCCTCGGCCACGGCGACCGCGGCGGCGTGCGCGAAGCGGTTGGACGCGCCGATGACGAAGGTGTCGAAGTTGTACTTCTCGTTCAGCTTCGTCTTCGACGTCTGCGGCTGCGCCGGAGCGGTGTAGGGCTGGCCCGCGATCGGCTGCCCGGCGAACCGGGGCCAGATCTCGTTGGCGGTCGCCAGCGCTTCGCCCTCTTCGTCGACTTCCTCGTCCGGATCCTCGAGGTCGTCCAGGTTCGGGTGCACCGGCTGCTGCGGGGGCGGGGGCGGCGGTTCGACGCGGGCAGGCGGAAGACCGGCGGCGTCGACCTGCGGGCGGCGCGGCGGCGGCATCGGCTTCGGGCGCTCCGCGCGCACGTGGTCGGCCTGGCCGTTCTCAGTGTGCGGGCTCGCCGACGGGACCGGCTCCGGCCGGGGGGCGTCGTTTTCCACCCGGGCGGGTGACGCCACATAGCGGGGGGCCGGCGCGACCGGCTCGGTGCTGTCGACCTTCACCGCGAGCGACACCGGACGGCCGAGCCGACGGGACAGCGCTTCGGTGATCGAGGTGCGCAGCGCGCGTTCGATGGCTTCCTTCGCGAAATCGCTCGGCGCGGCGAGCAGCGCGGTGCCGTCGAGGAGACCGATCGGACGGGTCACCCGCATCCAGGCTCGTTGCTGCGGGGAGAGGGTGCCGTCGGACAGCTCCCGCACCACCTGCTCCCAGATGACGCCCAGATTGTGCTGGTGCTCCGACACCGGTCTGACTCCCCTCCCCTCGTCGGCGTGCACGCCTCGGACCACCCCGAGCACGTCCTGGAAGCTCGCCTCGAGCACGCGGTCCGGACTCACCCGCGCGACGGCACAGCGATATCCACAAAGTTGTCCACAGCTGTGCACTAATGTACGGCCGTCCGCAGCCACGCCACCTGCGGGCTCGCGTACTCCCCGGGCGCCTCCACACCCCCCCGGCGCCGGCGAAGCCGATTCAGTCCTGCCCGGAGGCCGAGAGAGGCACGCTAACAAGCCCTGCTCGATGCCACAAGACGTGGTGCTGCGCAAGCATTTCACGGTGTACGGCGTGTTGCCATTCGGTGCCGCGCCGTGCCGGAGGGCAGTCTGGCCGGTCGTCGCCGAGGGTGGCGGAGGGGCGCCTGCAGCGTTCACGACCGGGGTGCGTACCCTCGTAAGGTCTCCCGTATGCGACGGGTGCGTTTCGCGTGCCTACGTATGTCGTCGCTCGTCGTGACGAGGCCACCCGGTGGTAGGAGACAGCACGAACTTCCGTGCGACCCGCACGACACGCCGGGCGCCGGGGAATCCGCCGTCGCCCGACGGCCGAGACACAGGAGAAGCAGTGAGCAAGGGCAAGCGCACCTTCCAGCCGAACAACCGTCGCCGCGCGAAGACCCACGGTTTCCGCCTGCGCATGCGGACCCGTGCGGGCCGGGCGATCCTCGCGGCGCGCCGTCGCAAGGGCCGCGCCGAGCTGTCCGCCTGATCCGGCTCCGCGCAACCGCGTCGTGCTGCCCGCTGGCGCACGTCTGCGGCGGAGCGAGGACTTCCGGGTCGTCCTCCGCCGGGGGTCCCGAGCCGGCAGGCGCCGCCTCGTCGTCCATGCGTTGACCACGGACCCGTCCGTGGCCGCCTCGTTCGCGGCCAGGGCGGGTTTTGTGGTGAGCAAGGCCGTCGGGAACTCGGTGGTGCGCCACCGGGTGACCCGGCGGTTGCGCCACCTTGTTTCGGCGCGTCTCGGAACACTGCCCGCGGGCAGCTCGTTGGTGGTACGGGCATTGCCTCCGGCCGCGACCGCGTCGAGCGCTGAGCTCGGTGCGGATCTCGACGCCGCACTGCGCCGGCTCGGCCTCGCGCCGTCCGGCCGCCCGGCCGGGGCCGATGCTCCCCGGCAGCCGCGTCAGCAGGGCGCGGCCCCCGACCACGGATCAGCGGTGTAAACGGCCATGGACGCCACCTCCGAGCACAGCACCACCGAAGCACCCGAGGAAGACAAGCCGCCCCGGCCGGGTCCGGTCGCGTGGGTGCTGCTTCTTCCCGTGCGGTTCTACCGCAAGGCGATCTCGCCCTTTCTTCCCCCGGCCTGCCGGTTCTACCCGAGCTGCAGCGCGTACGCAGTCGAAGCCCTGACCCGCCACGGCGCGGCGCGGGGCTCCTACCTCGCGCTGCGCCGGCTGCTTCGCTGCGGTCCGTGGACCCCGCCCGGCCGCGACCCGGTGCCCGAGAAGTTCTCGTGGCGACACCGCACGCCTGAAACACCGATCGAGGAGTAGCTCAGTGCTCGATTTCATCTACTACCCCGTGTCCTTCATCTTGTGGTGTTGGCACAAGGTCTTCGGGTTCGTCTTCGGGGAAGCGACCGCGATCTCGTGGATCCTCGGCATCATCTTCCTGACGTTCACCGTCCGCGGCATCATGTTCAAGCCGTTCGTGAACCAGGTCCGGTCGATGAAGAAGATGCAAGACTTCGCGCCGGAAATGAAGAAGATCCAGAAGAAGTACGCGAACGACCGGCAGCGCCAGGCGCAGGAGATGCAGAAGCTCCAGCGCGAGCACGGCGTCAACCCGCTCGGCAGCTGCCTTCCGATGATCCTTCAGATCCCGGTCTTCATCGGCCTGAACCACGTGCTGCGCGCGTTCACCATGCCGCCCGCCGGCGGCGGCCCGAAGACCGAGAACTACTTCTTCAACGAGCACGACGTCAACTCGTACGTGAGCGCGAAGCTCTTCGGCGTCAACATGGGCGAGGCGGTCAACAACGGCGTCGGCGCCGTCGCCGGGCACGTCGCGAACGGCGGGTGGCACTGGGAGGTCCTCCCGGTCGCGCTGCCGCTGATGATCATCGCCTCGATCGCCACGCACCTCACCGCGCGGCACTCGGTCTCCCGGCAGAACGCTTCGGCCGCGGGCACCCCGCAGACCGCGATCATGAACAAGCTCACCATGTACGTCTTCCCGCTCGGCGTGCTCGTGTTCGGTGCCTTCTTCCCGCTCGGCCTGCTCTTCTACTGGCTGGCGAACAACGGCTGGACGCTCATGCAGCAGCGCCTCGTCTACACGAAGATCGACAAGGAAGAGGCCGCCCGCAAGGCGGAGGCCGCCGAGAAGCGCGCGTCGCTCGGCCCGAAGCCGGGTCAGAAGCCGACCGCGCCGAAGGTCGGCCAGAAGCCGGTGCAGCAGAAGAAGAACCAGCAGCAGGGCAAGGTGACCAAGGCGGGTTCGGCGCACGGTTTCGCGCAGACCGCGTCCGCGGGCGGCGGTGCCTCCTCGGAGAAGAAGGCGGCCGAACCGGCGGAGAGCGCGCCGGAGAACACAGCCACCCAGAACGGATCGAAGGAGAACGGCACCGGAGTGCCCGGGCTCCTCAAGGACTCGAACAGGAAGTCGGGCCGGAAGCGTCGCTGACGCTTCGGGTTCGGAGAGGAGACTGAACATGCCGGAGACGGTCGACACGATCGACGCCGATCAGGAAGAGACGAGTGCGGCGGCCGAGCCGAAGGCGGGCGGTGACGACGCTCTCGTGCAAGAGGGCGACATCGCCGGCGACTACCTCGAGCGTCTGCTTGACCTGCTCGACTACGACGGCGACATCGACCTGGACGTCGAAGCGGGCCGCGCGATCGTCAGCATCGACGGCGGCGACGACCTGGAGAAGCTGGTCGGTCCCCGCGGCACGGTGCTCGAAGCGCTGCAGGAACTGACCCGCCTCGCGGTCCAGCAGGAGACCGGCTCGCGCAGCCGGCTGATGCTGGACATCGCGGGCTGGCGCGCGGACCGCCGCGAGGAGCTCCGCGAACTCGGCCGGTCCACCGCGGAGTCGGTGCTGTCGAGCGGCGAGCGGGTGCGCCTGCAGCCGATGAGCCCGTTCGAACGGAAGGTCGTCCACGACGCGGTCGCGACGGTCAAGGGCGTCACGAGCGAGAGCGAGGGCGAGGACCCGAAGCGCCGCGTGGTGATCTTCCCCGAGGACTGAGCCCCCTCGGACGCGCGCCGCGTTGAGTACTGAGCCGAAGCGGCCCACCGGAGTGAATCCGGTGGGCCGCTTCTTTTATGTCTTCTTCCGCGGTACCGGCGGCGGGCCACTGCTACCCCGCCGACCTCGCTGACTCTGCCGACCTCGTTGACTTCGCTGACGGTGCTGACTGTCGCGGGCTCGCCCGCTGCGCGTGCCGGACTCTTCGATGCGGACCCGCTTCCCGACGTTAGCTTTCTCCCGAGCCGAGCCGAGCCGAGCCGAGCCGAGCCGAGCCGAGCCGAGCCGAGCCGAGCCGAGCCGAGCCGAGCCGAGCCGAGCCGAGCCGAGGCGAGCCGAGCCGAGCCGAGGCGAGCCGAGCCGAGGCGAGCCGAGCCGAGCCGAGCCGAGCCGAGGCGAGCCGAGGCGAGCCGAGGCGAGCCGAGCCGAGGCGAGCCGAGCCGAGCTGCATTGCCCTCCGTTGGGCCTTCCCTGCCGGTGGAGCGAATTACACGCGTGGCGTTTCACGTGAAACCCGCCGTCGCCATCTCACCCAGGCGACCGCGTTTCACGTGAAACGACCTGTGGATCGCTCGGCGACTCGAGTGGAGTTGTCCACAGTTGCGGTCTGTCGGCTCGATTTGGCGTCGGCATCAGGGACAATCAAGCGGGCGCGTTTCACGTGAAACGCGCGGAGCGAGGAGTGGGAGTAGTGAGCTTGGACGGCGCCACCGGAACGGTCCGGACCGCGGCGGTGGAGGTGTTCGGGGAGCGCGTCGAGCAAGCCGCCGGGTACGTGGAGCTGCTGGCGACTCATGGGGTCGAGCGAGGGTTGATCGGGCCGCGTGAGGTGGAGCGGCTGTGGGAGCGGCACGTGCTGAACTCCGCGGTGATCGGCGAGCAGATCCCGTCCGAGGCGCGCGTGGTCGACGTCGGGTCGGGTGCCGGGCTTCCGGGAGTACCGCTGGCGATCGCTCGACCGGACCTCGATATCGTGCTCTTGGAACCCATGGCTCGCCGGGTTGACTGGTTGGCTGAGGTCGCCGAGAAGCTGGAACTCCCGATCACCATCGTCCGTGGACGCGCCGAGGAGCGGTCCGTACGCGAGCAGCTGGGTGGCGCAGACGTCGTCACCGCCCGCGCGGTCGCCCCTCTTGCTCGGCTCGCGGGCTGGTGCCTTCCCCTGGTTCGTCCCGAAGGTCGACTGGTTGCCCTCAAAGGCGCCAGCGCCGCCGAAGAGATCTCCCGCGACCGCGACGCGGTGCGCAAGGCCGGTGGGGCCGACCCACAGGTCGCGGAATGCGGGAAGGCAGTACTTGAAGTCCCCAGCACGGTGGTCCTGATCCGACGCCTGCCGCCGAAGCCGAACCGGCCACGCGGCAGACGGAGCTAGCGAACGACAACAGCCGCGCCGTTCCACGTGAAACATCGCGGTGTGAACGCCCCGAATCGTCTACCAGGAGGAGGTGTCGAGACCGGTGAATCCCCCGCCGTCCGACTCCGCGGAGGCCAGCCAGGAGATGGGCTGGACGCCGATCGCTGAAGAAGCCGTTCGCGCCGCGAGCGTGCTCCACCCCAAAGAAGGGGTACTCCCCCGACCCGCGCGCCGCCGGGTGCTCACCGTCGCCAACCAGAAGGGCGGGGTCGGCAAGACGACGAGCACCGTCAACCTGGCCGCGGCGCTCGCCGTGCACGGGCTGAAAACCTTGGTGATCGACCTCGACCCGCAGGGCAACGCCAGCACCGCGCTCGACATCGACCACCGCTCCGGGACGCCCTCGATCTACGAGGTGCTCATCGGCGAGGTCTCGATCGCCGAGGCCGCACAGCAGAGCGAGCAGTCCCCCAACCTCTACTGTGTGCCCGCGACCATCGACCTCGCCGGCGCCGAGATCGAACTCGTCTCCATGGCGAACCGCGAGACGCGGCTCAAGGAGGCGCTGTCGTCCGGGGCGCTCGACGAGATCGGCGTCGACTACGTCTTCATCGACTGCCCGCCGTCGCTCGGTCTGCTCACCGTCAACGCGATGGTGGCGGCGCAGGAAGTGCTCATCCCGATCCAGTGCGAGTACTACGCACTCGAAGGTCTCGGGCAGCTCCTCAGCAACATCGAACTCGTGCAGCAGCACCTCAACCGCGAACTCAGCGTGTCGACGATTCTGCTCACCATGTACGACGGTCGCACCAAGCTCGCCGACCAGGTGACCAACGAGGTCCGCAACCACTTCGGCGACACGGTGCTGAAGACCGTCATCCCGCGCAGCGTGAAGGTGTCCGAGGCGCCTGGCTACGGCCAAACCGTCCTCGCTTACGACCCCGGTTCACGTGGTGCCATGAGCTATCTCGACGCGGCGAAGGAGATCGCCGAGCGGGGTGTGAAGGAGAGGAGCAGCACCACATGACTGAGCGCAGAGGAGGGCTCGGCCGCGGACTGGCGGCCCTGATCCCGACCGGACCGGCGACGCCTCCTCCGGCCGCGACCGAGGCCGTCACGTCCGCGGACAAAGCGGCACGCGAGGACAAGGGCTGGTTCGCGGCGAACGGCGCGGCGGGCCAGCAGGTCGCGGGCGGCGAGGTCGCCGGCGCGGTGTACCGCGAGATCCCGGTCAGCTCGGTCAAGCCGAACCCGAAGCAGCCTCGTCAGGTTTTCGACGAGGAAGCACTCGCCGAACTCGAGCATTCGATCCGCGAGTTCGGGCTCATGCAGCCGATCGTCGTCCGCGAACTGGGCGAGGACGAGTACGAACTCGTCATGGGCGAGCGCCGGCTGCGGGCCTCGCAGCAGGCGGAGCTCGAGGCGATCCCCGCGATCGTGCGGCAGACCGCCGACGAGTCGATGCTGCGGGACGCGCTCCTGGAGAACATCCACCGTGTGCAGCTGAACCCGCTCGAAGAGGCGGCGGCTTATCAGCAGCTGCTCGACGAGTTCGCGGTGACGCACGAGGAGCTGGCCGGTCGCATCGGCCGGAGCCGTCCGGTCATCACGAACACGATCCGGTTGCTCAAGCTCCCCCTCCCCGTGCAGCGACGAGTGGCCGCCGGCGTCCTGTCCGCCGGGCACGCGCGGGCGCTGCTGTCGCTGGAGGATCCGGACAGCCAGGAAGAGCTGGCGGCGCGGATCGTCGCGGAGGGCATGTCGGTGCGCGCCACCGAGGAAGCCGTCACGCTGAAGAAGAGTGAGAAGCCGCCGAAGCCGAAGGCCGCTCCCCGCAAGCCGATCCAGGCACCCGGATTGCAGGAACTCGCGAACCGGCTGTCCGATCGGTTCGACACCCGGGTGAAGGTCGACCTCGGCCGGCGCAAGGGACGCATCGTTCTCGAGTTCGGGTCGGTAGACGATCTTGAGCGGATCGTCGGGATCATCGACGCGAATTCCGGGGAAAAAACGACGAATCAGAGCGACGAAACCGATTAGGGATCACCCAGGGGCGTTTCGTCACGGTGATGATTGCGGATCGAGGCGGCCACGGTCACGCGGAGTGGCCGCCGGAATCGACCGGCGCGGGGAAGGGCGGCAGTCCGCCGTCCACCCCGGCCGCCTGGTTCTAGTTCGCGCGAGCGACGGCGCGCGCGACGAGATCCGCGAAAACTGAACCGAGGGTGGTGCCGGCGGCCTCGACCGCCATCGGCACCGTCGACGTTTCGGTGAGACCCGGCGAGAGGTTCACCTCAAGGAAGTGGACTCCCCCGTCCGGCGTGATCACCGCGTCGGTGCGCGAGATGTCGCGCAGCCCGAGCCACCGGTGCGCCCCGACCGCGAGTTCGCTGACCGCCTTCGCGGCTTCGTCGGAAATCCGGGCCGGGGTGAAGAAGTCAGTGAGACCCGCGGTGTAGCGCGCGGTGTAGTCGTAGACGCCGCTCTCCGGCACGATCTCCACCGCGGGCAGGGCCTCGGCCCCGTTCTCCCCTTCGATGACCGTGACGGCCACTTCAACGCCGTCCACGAACCGTTCCGCGAGCACGGTGTCGCCGTACGCGAAGCAGCCGACCATCGCCGCGGGCAGCTCCGCCGCTTCCCGGACCACCTGCGTGCCGAGCGCCGACCCGCCCTGGTCCGGTTTGAGGATCAGCGGCAGGCCGAGCCGCTCGACCATCGCGTCGAGCACCGACTGGGCGCCCAGCTCCCGGAAAGTGCTGTGCGGCAACACAATCCAGTCCGGCGTCGAGAACCCGGCCTGCTGCACGAACGCCTTCGCGGTCGGCTTGTCCCAGGCGCGGCGGCAACCCTGCGAGTGGGTGCCGACGAACGGCACGTCGAGCATCTCCAGCACGGTCTGCACCGAGCCGTTTTCGCCCTCACCGCCGTGCAGTGCGACGACAACCGCGTCCGGACGCTGCGTGCGCAGCCGTTCCAGCAGTCCGGCGTCGGTGTCCCACTCCTCGACCGTGAGGCCCTCGGCCCGCAGCGCGGCGGAGAGCCTGCGCCCGGAGCGGAGCGAAACGTCGCGTTCGTGGGAAAGCCCGCCGGCGAGCACGGCAACGGTACGGTCGACCACCGTGGGAACTCCTTAGTGTTGCTGGGCCGGTCAGACCGTGTCCGGAGACGGGGTCTCGGGCCCCGGGATGGTGCGAGCCTTCACGCTACCGAAGGTGCGGCCGAGGTCCATTTCGGACTCGAGCACCGCGGCGAGCCGGCGCACGCCCTCGCGGATGCGTTCCGGCGTCGGATAGCAGTACGACAACCGCATCTGGCGGGAGCCGAACCCGTCGGCGTAGAAACCGGTGCCGGACGCGTACGCGACCCGAGCGGTAACCGCGCGCGGCAACATCGCTTTGGTGTCAACGCCTTCCGGCACGGTGACCCACACGTAGAAGCCGCCGTCGGGGTTGGTCCAGGAGCAGCCGGGCGGCAAATACTGTTGCAGCGCCGACAACATCGCGTCGCGGCGTTCCCGGTAGTTCTCCCGGAACTTCTTGATCTGGCCCTTCCAATCGTGCGTCGCGAGGTAGCGCGAGACGATCATCTGGTTGAAGGTCGGCGGGCACAGCGTCGCGGATTCCGCTGCCAGCACAAGCTTTTCGCGCACCGCGTGCGGCGCGAGTACCCAGCCGACGCGCAGTCCGGAGGCGAACGTCTTGGAGAACGAGCCGAGGTACACGACGTTGTCCGGGTCGAGCGAGCGCAGCGCCGGGTAGGTCTGGCCGTCGAAACCGAGCAGGCCGTACGGGTTGTCCTCGATGATCAGCACGCCGTGTTCACGGCAGATCTCGACGATTTCCGGCCGCCGTTCGACCGACAGCGTCACGCCGGCCGGGTTGTGGAAATTCGGGATCGTGTAAAGGAATTTGACCCGCTGCCCGGCTTTTTCGGCCTGGCGCAAGGCTTCCCGCAACCCTTCGGGAACGAGACCGTGCTCGTCCATCGCGACGTGCACGACGTTCGCCTGGTACGCGGAGAACGAGCCGAGCGCGCCGACATACGACGGGCCTTCGGCGATCACGACGTCACCCGGGTCGCAGAAAAGCCGGGTCACCATGTCGAGGCCCATCTGGGAACCGACAGTGACCACGACGTCGTCGGGGTGCGCCTTGATCCCCTCGAGAGCCATGATTTCGCAGATCTGGTCACGCAGCGCGGGAATCCCGTGCGCGGACCCGTACTGCAGGGCGACGAGCCCCTCCTCGGCGATGATCTCGCCGACCTGAGCCGAGAGGGTGTCGAGCGGCAGCGCGGCCAGGTTCGGCATGCCACCGGCGAGCGAGACGACCTCCGGCCGGCTTGCCACTGCGAAAAGCGCGCGGATCTCGGATGCGGTCATCCCGGCGGTACGTGCCGCGTACCGGTCGAGATGCGGGTCGAGATTGTGGCGGCCGGTCTGCGGCTTGGCGGGGCGGTTCTCGGTCATCGGACACCTGAGGGCTCGGTGGTACCTGCTGGTAGATCCATCGAGTGTAACCGCGGCCTCTTCCGGCTCCCCGCTCTTCCGGCGCTTGTCACATCGGCCTATCCTCGGGGTGGTTCTTCCGGTGCTGCCTGCGCTCTTGCGGGCGCGAAGGCCGGAGTTGCGGGGTTCAGGGAGGTTTCAGGTGTCACGTCGCGTGGTGGGCGTCACCCTGGACAATCTCGAGCACCTGCCCAAGAGCTGCCGCCAGTGCGTGTACTGGGAGCTCGCGCCGCATCTGAAGGCGCAGGCCGATGAATACGGCTCCACCGAGGTCGAGAAGGAAGCCTGGGTGTCCAGCGTGCTGCTGGAATGGGGTTCCTGCGGCCGCATCGTCTACAGCGACACGCTGCCGGTCGGCTTCGTGCTCTACGCCCCGCCGAACGCGGTGCCCCGCTCGCTCGCCTTCCCGACGTCGCCGCCCAGCGCCGACGCCGTCCTGCTCACCGCCTTCCAGGTCCTGCCGGAATTCCGCGGCGGCGGCCTGGGCCGGATGCTGGTGCAGGCGGTGGCGAAGGACTTGACCAAACGAGGCGTCCGCGCGATCGAAGCCTTCGGCGACGCCACCCCCGACGACGAGGACCCGCTGGGCCAGCATTCCTGCGTGCTGCCCGCCGCGTTCCTGCAGAGCGTCGGCTTCAAAACGGTGCGCCCGCACCGGAAGTACCCGCGACTGCGTCTGGAACTGCGCTCGGCGATCACCTGGAAGGAAGACGTCGAAGCCGCCCTGGAACGTCTGCTGGGCCAGGTGACGATCACGACCGCCGAACCGAGCCTCGGCCGCGCCTGACTGTTGTTCTCTGGGCTGACCAGATCAGCCAGAATGACGTCGCTGGCACTCACTTTGAACAGCCCGTCGGTCTTGCTCGCCGCTGGCCGCGCCTGCGGGCTTCTATTCGCCTCTTTGGTCACTCTCCGTACTGACCGAGCGGCTTCCCTGGCTTCCCGCCGAGCTTTCACCCCGCGCTTTTCGCCCCGCGACTGACCTTGTCCGGGACCGCCTCAACAGCATCATCCGAGGTCAGACCGCGCCCGGTCCTCTCCGCTTCCAGGTGGGGCCTGGCTCGGCTAGACCGGCCCCATACCACCTCTGGATCGCCGCGGAAACACCCACTCCCGGTACCTGTGGGCAACTGTGGAAGAACCCCCGAGTTATCCACAGATTGCAGATAGAGGCCGTGGAAAAGCTGTGGATGGATAGAATGGATCTGGGGACGCCCCCCGGTGAGGGTGGGGGCTGCCCCCAGGTGTGGTGGCGGCTGGAACGGCTGGGCGCAAGTTCTTGTGGCGCCGGTTAAGCGGTGGGGTGGCTCCGGTTGTTAGGTCCTGAGGGCGCGGTCGGGGCGCGTGGGGTGGGGACGAGAGTCGCGGGGGGTGCTGGTCCGGGGACGGGGCGGCTGGTGGTGACTGTGGGTAGCAGGTGGCGGAGGTGAGACAGGGTCAGCACGGGTAAACGGGCGGGCGCGCGCCGGGCTGAGAGGGGCAGCGGCCGGTTGGGGCGCGCTGGACGGGGCTCTGGCGGTATTGGGCGAGATAAGCCCGGGGAAGGGCGTCTCAGGCCCAGGCAAGGGGTAAGAAGGAACGCTGCGGCCGAACGAAAAGAGCGGTTACTCGGCCTTCGCGAGTTCGTGGGCCAGGACGTCGGCGAAGGTGAAGGTGCCGGTGGGCTGGTCGCCTTCGCCCAGGAGGTAGAGGCGCTTCACCGCGATGAGGATGCCCTCGGCCACGACGTCGCGGAAGGCGGGGTCGGCCAGGCGGGCGGCGTCGTCCGGGTTCGTCAGGTAGCCGATTTCCACGCGGACCGCGGGGCAGCGCGTGCGGGTGAAGATTTCCCACGTCTTGTAGTGCGTGCGGCAGTCCAGCAGGCCGGTGCGGGCTGCGACCTCGCGCTGGATGAAGCCGGCCAGCAGTTCGCCGACGGTCGACGTCGTGCCGTTGCCGGTGCCGAAGTGGAAGCTCGCCACGCCCTGGGCGCGCGGCGACGGGTTGCCGTCGCTGTGCAGCGACAGGAACAGGTCCGCGCCGGCGTCGTTGGCGAAACGGGCGCGTTCGAAATCCGTCGGGCTGTGGTTCGGGCCCCGGCTGATCAGGGCCTCCATGCCGGTCGCCTGCATCCGGCCTTCGAGCCGTCGCGCCAGGTCCCAGGCGATGTCCGCCTCGCGCAGGCCGCCGGCGACGACGCCGAGGTCTTCGCCTCCGTGGCCCGGGTCGATGACGATGCGCTTGCCGCGCAGCCGCGGGCCTGCCTGGCGCACCTGCTCCTGCTCGCGCAGGAAGACCGGGCGGCCGCCGCGGGCGCGGGGCGACGACAGGCGGTGCAGTTCGCGGATCGTGGCCGGGCCGCAGATGCCGTCCGACGTCAGGCGCATGTCGCGCTGGAACGTGCGGAGGGCGCGTTCGGTCTGCGGGCCGAAATACCCGTCCGGGCGACCCGCGTCGAAGCCCAGTTCGGTGAGCCGTTCCTGAAGAGTGAAAACGTCGTCGCCGTGCACCGGCGACGACAAAAGGTACTGGAGCGGGCGGCTCCCGAGGTGATAGCTGGCGCCCTTGAGCGCCTGGTACGTCGCAGGGCCCACCACGCCGTCGGTGATGAGCCCGCGGCGCTGCTGGAACGCGCGCACGGCCTGCTCCACCGCGACGTCGAACGTGTTGTACCGCTCGGTCCCCGCCACCGGCGGGAGCAGATCCATCCCGGCAAGGATCGACCTGATCTCGGCGACGTCGGGACCGGCGTCACCGCGGCGGAGTACCCGCATGCACTCCTCGCTCTTCCTCAGGCACCGAAACCGGCTCGATGCGAAACAGAAACCCGGGTAGGGGTGTACCCAGGCACCTATTGTGCCCTGTGAACTCTCGGTAAGGACGCAGGCCCGGTCGGTGCGCCCCTGGAGGGGTGGGTCCGTACTCGGGGGACACGCCGGGTACACCTGCGTGCCCACCCCCGTGCGGGTGGTACCCGAATGTGCGAGAACCCGGACCGGCGCGTCGATCGCCGCTGGCCCGGGTTCTCAGCAGGTGGACCGGCTCAGAGCACGTCGGCGAGATCGGACAGCAGCGCGGCCTTCGGCTTCGCGCCCACGATCTGCTTCACCGGCTTGCCGCCCTGGAACAGGATCAGCGTCGGAATCGACATCACCTGGTAGTCACGCGCCGTGTTCGGGTTCTCGTCGATGTCGAGCTTCGCGACGGTGATCTTGTCGCCGTTTTCCTTCGCGATCTCCTCGAGCACCGGGGCGACCATCTTGCACGGTCCGCACCAGGTCGCCCAGAAATCGACGAGAACGGGCTTCTCGCTGGTCAGGACGTCGTCCACGAACGACTTGTCAGTCACCTTCACGGGTTCGGACATCGCTTGCTCCTTCAACTCGGTGGGAAAGTCAGTGCTCGCCGGCGCCGTAGCCGCCGCCGACCAGTTCCGGTGCCTCGTGCGCCTGCGACTCGCCGTGCTCCGCGAGCCATCGTTCCGCGTCGATCGCCGCGCTGCAGCCGGAACCGGCCGCGGTGATCGCCTGGCGGTAGGTGCGGTCGACCAGGTCGCCGGCGGCGAACACGCCGGGTACGTTCGTGTAGGACGTGCGGCCCTGCGTGAGCACGTAGCCGTCCTCGTCCACGTCCACCTGGCCGCGGACCAGCTCGCTGCGCGGGTCGTGGCCGATCGCGACGAAGAACCCGGTCACGTCGAGCGTCTTCTCCTCGCCGGACTTCGTGTCGCGCACCTTCAGGCCGGACACCGTCCCGTCGCCCTCGACGCCGGTGATCTGCGAGTTCAGCTGCCACTTGATCTTGTCGTTCGCGCGAGCGCGCTCGAGCATGATCTTCGACGCCCGGAACTCGTCGCGGCGGTGCACGATCGTCACCGACTTGGCGAACTTCGTCAGGAAGGTCGCCTCCTCCATCGCCGAGTCGCCGCCGCCGGCCACGGCGATGTCGTGGTCGCGGAAGAAGAAACCGTCACAGGTCGCACAGGCGGACACGCCGCGGCCGAGCAGCTCCTGCTCGCCCGGCACCTTCAGGTACCGCGCGGCGGCGCCCATGGCGAGGATGACCGCGCGGGCGGCGTAGCGCTTGCCGTTCGCGACGACGTACTTCACGTCGCCGGTCAGCTCGAGCGACTCGACGTCCTCCGCGCGCAGCTCGGCGCCGAAACGCTCGGCCTGCTTGCGCATCTCCTCCATCAGGTCCGGGCCCTGGATCCCGTCGCGGAAGCCCGGGAAGTTCTCGACCTCGGTGGTCGTCATCAGCGCGCCGCCGAACTGCGTGCCCTCGAACACCAGCGGTTCGAGCTGTGCGCGCGCCGCGTAGACCGCTGCGGTGTAACCGGCAGGACCCGACCCGACGACGATCAGGTTCCTGATTTCCTCGGCAGCCACCCGTCAACCCTCCGCTCGTCATGACCTGTGCTCCAGGCTCAACACGATCGTAGGTGGAGGTGTTCCCGGCGGTGACGGCCGCTACGCCCTGCCCGCTACTTCTTGCCGACCACCTTGTCGAACAGCTTGTCCGGGTGGCCCGGCCCGCAGTCCGCGCCGAACGCGACCAGCCGGAACTGCGCGAGCTTGCCGGTGGTGTAAATCGCCACCACGCCCGGCTTGCCCTCGACCGTCACCGGCCGCACGCCTTCCGGCCGCACCGCCGGGTCCATGCCCGCCGCCTCGACACACGCGTCGAACCGCTTCCCGTCCTGCAGCGGACCGTAGTTCCGCACGCCGAGACCGCCGCCGAGCAGCGCTTCCGCCCCGCTCCCGTCGGCGCCGACGGACGGGCCGCCCACCGCGGACGGTGCGGGCGCGGCGACGCCGGAGGTCTCCGAGGTCGTCTTGCCGGGCACCGTCAGCGTGATCGCTACCGCGGCGGCCGCGGCGGCGGTCAGGATCCCGGCACCCCAGCCGAGCTGCCGGTTCCGCCGCTTCCGCGCCGCCGACAGGTCCACCACCGGCGCGACCTGCTGCTCAGCAGGCGCCGGTGCCGCGGCCGGAAACGTCGCCTCCTGCCGGGCCGCCGACTCCGCGGCGAGCGCGGCGTCGAGCCGGGCCGCGAACTCGGCGGGCATCGGCGGGGCCGGTTCCGCGGCGAGCGCGGACAGGTCGGCGGTGGTCGCCTCGAGGGCCTCGATGATCGCGCGTGCTTCCGGATCCGCGTTCACCCGCGGCCACAGCTGCGCTGCCTCGTGCTCGTCGAGGACCCCGGCGTGGAGGTCGGCGAGCAGGTCGACAGACCAGGGCGGTCCGATGGTTCCGCCTGCCCCCCGGCTCTCGTCCGTCATCGTCCCTCCCCGTTCCCCGGCGAGCGCTGGGCTCGCCCGGCACTCCGGGACCCCTCCGAAGTGGCGTGCTTGCGTTTGCTTTCGTTAGTTGGGACGTCGCCACCCGCGTCCGGGTTCCGCAGATGCCCGAGAACCTTCGCGAGTTTTCCCCGCCCGCGCGCACACCGGCTCTTGACCGTGCCCTCGGCGATGCCGAGCATCTTCGCGGTCTCGGCCACCGAATAGCCCTCGACGTCGACGAGCAGGATCGGCGCGCGCTGGTCTTCGGGCAACTCGTCGAGCGCCTTGCGGACCAGCAGGCTGGTTTCCTTCTCCGCCATCGAATCGCCGGGCGCGGCCGGTTCGTTGAACTCCCCGGTCTCGGGCAGCGGCACGGTCGGCCGGGCCTGCCTCCGCCGGATCCGGTCGAGGCACGCGTTCACCACGATCCGGTGCAGCCAGGTGGTGACCTGCGATTCCGCGCGGAACTTGCCCGCCGCGCGGAACGCCGAGATGAACGCCTCCTGCAGCGCGTCCGCCGCCTCTTCCGGATCGCGCAGCGTGCGCAGCGCTACCGCCCACATGCGGTCTCGATGCCGCCGGACCAGTTCACTGAACGCATGCGGATCGCCCGCGGCGTGTGCCGCGATCAGATCCGCATCCGTGGGAGCTGCAGCCGTCACCCGGCAGAGCCTACTGAGTCGTGGTCGCAGGTCACGCCGCAGGCAGGAAGGTCAGCTCTCCGATCTGGCTCACGAAGCCGTTGCCGCCGTTGTCGCCCAGCTGGGTGATCCAGACGATGAAGTACTGGCTTTGCGTCGGCTGCTGCAGGGTGATCGTGGTGTCCGGCCCGTTCAGGTCCCCGCCTCCGACCACCTTGGTGTCGTCGAGCTGCGGGTTCTTGCTGTCCGCCGACCGGATCTCGACCTTCGTGCCCGGGCTGTCCGCGCTGATCTTCACCTGCGCGAGGTTCACCGGGTTGTCGAACGAGACCGCGATCCCGACGCCGGGCTTCAGCGCGGGCAGCTGCTGCTGGTACTGGTCGGTCTTCCAGACCGTGCCCGGGTCGCCGTCGATCGTGTTCTTCACCCGGCCGGGGTTGTCGCCCGAGCCCTCCGGGTTGTAGAGCGAGGCTGATTTCGGAGCCACCGGATCGCCGATCTTCGGACCCGCGGGCGGCTGGTTCCCCGGCGGCGGCGCCTGGTTGCCCGGTTTGGCCGGGGCCGCGCTGCTCGGGGGTGCCGCGACGTTGAGCGGAGGACCGGACGGTTTGCCGTCGCCCTGGAACAGGTTGATCAGCATCAGCCCGCCCCACGCGAGGATCACCACGGTCGCGACCACCAGCACGGTGACGCCGAAGGCCAGCTTCCGCCGCCGCGCGACGTCCTTCACCGGCTTCTTCGTGGTCCAGATCGTGCCGTCGGAATCGACCGCCTCGTCCTTGCCGACCGCGTTGATCAGCTGGGTGCGTTCCTCCTGCTCGGCGACCTGGCCGAGCACGCGCAGGATGGCCGAGCTGGTGCGGATCCCGCCGCTGCCGCCGTCCTCGATCGTGCGGACGGCCAGCGAGGACAGCTCCGGCGGCACCGCGGGCACCAGCGACCGCGGCGGCACGACGTGCCCCTGCGGGGTGAGCGGCGCCGCGGGGATCGCGGGCGGTCCGCCGGGCAGCGCCCAGCGTCCGGTGAGCAGTAGATACAGGACCGCGCCGAGCGCCTTGACGTCGTCGCGGAGGGTGGCTTCCGGCAGCGGGCCGGGGAAGGCGAGCTTAAGCGCGCCGCCCGGCGTGAGCCGCAGTCGCTGCGGGTGGTCGAGGCCGAGGACGAGACCGTTCTGGTGGGCGTGGTCGACCGCCTCGGCGAGCGCCTGCACCATCCGCGCGGCCGCGGCGGGGGCCACCGGGCGCTGCGCGACCAGGTCCACCAGGTCGCTGCCCTTGGTCCACTCCGCCACCACGACGCCGAGCAGTCCCTCGCTGGAGGTGACGCCGCTGCCGAGGCTGAGCACGTCGAGCACCCGCGCGACGCCGCCGTGTCCGAACTTCGACGCGTGCGCGGCCCGTTCCAGGGTGCGCCGGGCCTGCCGCGCCGCCTCCGGGTCGGCCGGATCGCCGACCAGCAGCGTCAGTGCGACGTCCCGTTTGAGCTGCCCGTCCCGTGCCCGCCAGAGGTGCGCCGCGGCTCGCTCGTCCACCCCGAACTGGGCAAGCAGGCGATACCGGCCGTCCCCTACGACGCGTCCGGGCGCGAGCGATCCGCCCCGGGCGCGAATGCCCGCGGCGTCCCCCGCCTGCTCGCTTCGTCTCGTGTCCACGCTCTCTCCCGCTTCGCTCCCGGCACCGAGGGTACCCGGATCATCAGCCGTAGAAGCGTCGTGAGTCGTGAATCAATCGTTACCCGCGCTTGATCAATCGAGTGAATCTCGATGTTACGGGCTTCAGCTCCTCGACCTTCAGCGCCATGAGCACCCCGAACGAGACCGTGATCCCGACGACTCCCTGCAGGACGAGCTTGATCCAGGCGTGCGGAACCGGGCCGAGGGACGAGGGCACGATCAGCCCCACGACCCACGCGGCGGCGACCCCGAGCACACTCGCCACGACCGTGAACAGGATCACCCCGATCACCCGCTTGCTGCGCAGGTTGCCGAGCGTCACCCACAGCCACACCTGGCCGAGCATCGCGCCGATCACGTAGGTCAGCGCGTTGACCATCATGACGCCGAGCACGACGTTCTCCGGGTTCAGCAGCACCGGGCACAGGAACAGCAGCGGCACCTTGACCACAGTCATCACGATCATGATCAACGTCGGCGTGCGCGCGTCCTTCATCGCGTAGAACACCCGCATCTGGAGCATCACCAGCGCGTACGGCAGCAGCGCGAACGCCGTGATCGCCAGCGCCTGGCCCATCCGCTCGGCGCCCTCCAGCGAGCCCTTGCCCAGCGCGAACAGCGCGACGCCCATCGACGAGCCGACGATGGTCATCACCGCGGAGATCGGGACGAGGGTCACCGTCGAGATCCGCGAGGCGTAGGACAGGTCGGCGACCAGCTTCTTCGTGTCGCCGTCGGCGGCGGCGCGGCTCATCCTCGGCATGATCGCGGTCAGCAGCGAGACGCCGAGCACGCCGTAGGGAAGCTGGAAGAGCAGCCACGCGTAGTTGTAGGCGGTGACGCCGCCCGAGGTGCCCTTGGTGAGCACGCGGGTGGTGATCGTGAGGCCGACCTGGCTGACCGCGACGTAGCCGACAACCCACAGGGCCAGCCCGCCGAACTCCTTCATCCGGCTGTCCAGGCCCCAGCGCCAGCGCGGGCGGAAGCCCGACCGCAGCAGCGGCGGGACCAGCATGAGCGCCTGCGCGGCGATGCCGCCGGTGACGCCGAGGCCGAGGATGAGCACCTTCGGGTCGGTGAGCGACGGATTGCCGGTGTCGATCGAACCGGGCATCAGCCAGACCACGAGGATCGTGAAGATGACCACCAGGTTGTTGATCACCGGGGCCCACGCGGTCGGACCGAACACGTGCTTGGCGTTCAGCATCGCCGAGACCAGCGCGAACACGCCGTAGAAGAAGATCTCCGGCAGCAGCAGATAGGCGAACGCCGTGGTCAGGCCCGCGCTCGCGTTGCCGGACGAATCGATGTACAGCGACGTGAACGCCGGTGCCGCGACCACCGCGATCACGGTGCCGATGAACAGCACGGTGACGCCGGTGGTCAGCAGCCGTTGCGCGTAGGCCTGGCCGTGGTCCGGATCGTCCTGCGAACGCACCAGCAGCGGCACCACCACGCTGGTGAGCACGCCGCCGAGCAGCAGCTCGAAGATGATGTTCGGCATCGTGTTCGCGACGTTGAACGAGTCGGTCGCGATCCCGTTGCCGATCGCCGCGACCAGCAGCACCTTCCACAGGAACCCGGTGATCCGGCTGATCAGCGACGCGATCGCCATCCGGCCGGACTCCTTGGCCACCGACGGGCCTTCGTCCTTCGGCTGCTCGGGAGCCTCGGCCGGACGCGCGAGCGGCGCGTCCTTGATCCGCGGCATGACCTGGGTGGCCAGCGCGTCGTACGGGCGCAGCACGTCCGGGTCGGCCGTCGGCCAGCGCGACGGGGCCGCCAGCGGGACGCCGGCGGTGCGCGGGATGAACCGGGTGGCGTCCGGGTCCCGCATCGCCTCTTCCTGCCACGGCCGGATCGGCGTGCCGGGTCGCGGGCCGCGGCCGCGGTGCACCGGCGGCTGCGGGCCCGGCACGTTCGCGGGCGGCGGCGTCGGCTGCGGAAGCTGGCCCCGGTTCGGCGCCTGGTTCGCCGGCGGGACCGGCTGCGGGCCCGACGGCGGGAGTTGCTGAGGTCCGGACGGCGGCCCGGACGGCCGCGGCGGGGGCGGCCGGCGCACCGGCGGCATGGCGGCCCTGGTCGGGGCCGGACGCTGCTGGCCGTTCGGCGGCGGGACGCGGCGCGCGCGAGGGTCCCGGGGCTCGCCGCCGCGCGGGTCGATCCGGCGCGGCTGGGCCCGGTCGGAAGGAGCCCGGTCGACGGGCACTCGGTCGGCGGGCGGACGTTCGGCGGGCGGGCGGTCGTCCGGCAACGGCATCCGGCGGGTGCCGTTGGGCGGCGGCTGCCTGCGGTCGGCGGGCGGCGGCGGAGGAGGGGGCGGCGGCTGGCGACGGGCGTCCCGAACCGCGCGGCGAGGCTGGTCGCTCCGCCTCGGCGCCGCGCCGTCCCGCCGAGGACGCCCCGCACGCTCGGGTGGCTGACCCGGCTCTTTGTCCAACGCGTGCCCAATCCTCGGCGGTCCCCTGGCTCCCTGCCATTGTGGCAGCGCCGACCCAGGGTAATCGGGAACGGGCGCGCGCACCCGGCCCCCGCCGGATGTCAGGGCGTGCCGCTCCGGCCCTCCTTGATCCGCCGGTAGATCCGCCGGGACGCGAGCAGGAGCAGCGCACAACCAGCGGCGACGGTGACGATGATGGTGATCGGGCCGTATTCGGTCGAGGTCAGCTCGAACCGCGCGGTCGCGCCGAGATCTGTGCCCGATGGGGTGGTCAACGACACATCGACCGACAGGTGACCGGCCCGCAGCGCCTCGATCTGCACGTACTTGGTCTGCCCGCCCTTGGCCGGGAAGAGCCAGTTCTTCGCCGCCTGCTCCGGCCGGACGCCCATGTTGTTCTTGAGCGCGATCTGCGCGGAGACGCCGACCGGCAGGTCGTTGTGCACGTACACCGGCAGCGGCGAGGACCCGGACGCGAGCGCAATCGTTTGCTTCGGCTGTTCGACGGTCACCTGGTCGCGGATCGCGGCGAGTTCGGCGGTCGCGTTCGCCGAGGCCGACGACGGCACGCCGGACGGCCCGAACGCGGTCGAGCTGCCGCGGACCAGCGCGTCGCGCACCGGCCCGACTATCGCCTTCGGCTCGACCCGGTTCCGCTGGTCCACCTGCATCGCGGACATCAGGCTGGCGGCGTCCTGGTCGAGGCCGGACAGCTGGTCGGCGACCGCCGCGCCGCCGTCCGACCGGGGGCCGGCGACCAGCGAGGCGCTGCCGTCCGGGGGGCTCCCCAGCAGGTCGTCGAGCGTCGAACCGGCCGTCACGCCGGCGGCGGTGAGCTTGCCGAGCCCGGACAGGAAGGCGTTCAGCTCGTCGGTGGTGGCGTCCCAGCGCCGCGGCGGCGCGACGAGCAGCGGTCCGCTGGTGGCGCCCTCGGTGCGGCCGAGCCCGGCTTCGAAGGCGATCGCGGCGAGCCCGTTCTGCGTGGAGACCGCGCGCTGCGACGCACCGCTGTAGGTGGTCGGCGTCTGCGGGCTCGGCAGGAATCCGGTGAGACCGGCGGTGGCCATCGAGTTGGTCGGCTGCGCGCGAAGGCCGTCGGAAAGCGTCGCGGCGCCGGTGACGGTCTCGTCGTCACCGCCCGCGCGCAGCTTGCCGCTGTCGGTGAGCACGGTCTGGTAGCCGCCCGACGAAATCGCCGAGAGTGCCTTCTCGTCCGGCGTGCCGCCCGGCCACAGCACGCCGCTCTTCGACTCGACGCCGAGCACCTCGCGGATCGTCGCGGTGCCGTTCAACGCCGTGGTCAGGAGACCGGCGTCGGGGTTGCCGTCCGCGCCGCGGATCTTGCCCAGCGTGGTCAGGTCGGCGTCGGCGAACGGCAGCGGGATCACGCAGCGGCCGGTGACCAGCGCGCGCAGCGCCGCCAGCCAGTTCGACGCGGCGTCCGCGCCCTTGCCCGCCACCCCGCCGCTGACCCGGTAGCCGTTGCGCATCGCGTCGACGGTGCGCAGCAGGTCGGGGTCGAGGGCGAAGCAGAGCGAGCTGCCGATCTTCTGGTTGTTCTCCTGTGCCGCCCGCGCCGCCGAGACCAGGGAATACAGCCGTCCGCCCGGGCTCAGTTCGTCGGCGAGGGAATCGTCGGTGAGCGTCATCGGCACGCCGAACGGCGCGGACTGGATGTGCGGGGTGCTGTCGGTGATCGGCCACAGCACGGCGACCTTCGAATGCCGCTGCGTCGCCTGGTTGTTCGCGTGGCCCGGGGTGGACAGCACCGGCAGGAGCAAACTCACCGCGGCGAGCCGGGCCGGGCCGCCGTACTCCGGGGTGCCGTTCACGTTCACCAGCAGCGGGTACACGCCCGGCCGGAGCGCCGCGCCGCGCGGTCCGGTGAGCGGCACGGTGATGTCGAGCCGGGCGCTCTGGCCGGGTTCCAGCTCCGGGGCGAGCGACACGAAGTCGGTGAGCGGGCTGTCCTGCACCGGGTTCCCGGCGAGCACCGAGTCCATCGCGCGCGGGCTGGCGAGGCGTTCGCCGATCTGCAGCCGGGCCATCGGCTTGACGATCCGCCGGGACCCGGTGTTGGTGACCGTCCCGGTCACCGTGATGGCCTGGTCCGAGCTGGTGACCAGGCGCGGGGAGAACTGGCCGAGGTCGAGCCGCAGCCGGGCCGGTTCCCCGGACGAGTTCTCCTGCGCGCCGGCCGGCGCACCGAACAACGCGGTGGCGGCGACGATCAGCAAGGACAGCAAGAAGGCGGCGGGCCGCTTCACTTCGGGTGCTCCCTCTCAGCCGCGCTCGTCGGGCGCGAAAAGTTCCGCTGCCCCGCGCACCAGCTTGCGCTCGTCCGCGTAGGCGAGGGTGGTCTCCAGCTCGGCCAGCGGAACCCAGGCGACCTCGGTCACCTCGACGTCCTCGTCCGACAGTTCGCCGCCGGTGGCTTCGAGCAGGAAATGGTGCACGGTCTTGTGCACCCGGCGCTGCTGCGCGACGAACCAGTAGTCGATGGTGCCCAGCGGGTGCAGGACGCGCGCGGAGATGCCGGTTTCCTCCTTCACCTCGCGCACCGCGGTCTGCTCCACCGTTTCCCCGTCCTCGATGTGGCCCTTCGGCAACGACCACAGCAGTCTGCCGTGTCGGTCGAGCCGCCCGATCAGCACCGCGCGTTCGCGCTCCGGGTCGACGACCAGTCCGCCCGCCGAGGTCTCGTCGACCGTGGTCAGCCGCCTGCCGCGGTGGCGCCGTCGCCGCCGGCGCGGCGTCGGCGGTCCGGCGCGACCGGCAGATCCAGACATGCTGCGATGCTAGAGCAAACGGCCGCCCGGGTACTCTGGCTCTCCGTGTCCGTGTCCGGCGGCGTCCGCGGTGGCGGCGCCATTTTCGTGGTGGGATTCGAGTGAACAACCTGGTCGCCCAGCAGAACGCGGTGACGGAACTGATGCGAGTGTCCCCGTTGGCCGACGAGCTGGCCGAGCGCTTCGCCCGCGCCGGCCACAGCCTGTACCTGGTGGGCGGCAGCGTGCGCGACGCGTTGCTCGGCAGGCTGTCGAGCGACCTCGACTTCACCACCGACGCGCGTCCGGACCGGGTGCTGCAGATAGTGAGCGAATGGGGCGACGCGGTCTGGGACGTCGGCATCGCGTTCGGCACCGTCGGCGTCACCAAGAACGGCACGACGCTGGAGATCACGACGTTCCGCGCGGATAGCTACGACCGCGTCGGCCGCAACCCCGAGGTCACCTTCGGCGACACCATCGAGGGCGACCTGCTGCGCCGCGACTTCACCGTCAACGCGATGGCGATCGACCTGGTCGGGAAGACGTTCATCGACCCGCACGACGGCATGGACGCGCTCCGGCTGAAGGTGCTCGACACCCCGGCGCTGCCGCAGGAGTCGTTCGCCGACGACCCGTTGCGGATGATGCGCGCCGCCCGGTTCTCCGCGCAGCTCGGCTTCACCGCCGCGCCGCGCGTGGTCGAGGCGATGACGTCGATGGCCGAGGAGATCGACCGGATCACCGCCGAGCGGGTCCAGACCGAACTGTCGAAGCTGATGCTCGCCCCCGACCCGCGGCCGGGCCTGGAGCTGCTGGTCGACACCGGGCTGGCCGACCGCGTGCTGCCCGAACTGCCCGGCATGCGGCTGGCGATCGACGAGCACCACCAGCACAAGGACGTCTACCAGCATTCGCTGACCGTGCTCGCGCAGGCGATCGCGCTCGAGAAGTCGCACGAGCCGACCAGCGAACCGGACCTCGTGCTCCGGCTGGCCGCGCTGCTGCACGACATCGGCAAGCCGGCCACCCGCGAGTTCACCCCCGGCGGCGGCGTGAGCTTCCACCACCACGAGGTGGTCGGCGCGCGGATGGCCCGCAAACGTTTGCGCGCGCTGAAATACTCGAAGGAGATCGTCGAGCAGGTCTCCCAGCTCGTGTTCCTCCACCTGCGGTTTCACGGGTACGGCGGCGGCGAGTGGACCGATTCGGCGGTCCGCCGCTACGTCACCGACGCCGGCGACCTGCTGACCCGGCTGCACAAGCTCGTCCGCGCCGATTCGACCACGCGCAACAAGCGCAAGGCGGCCGCGCTGCAGGCGACCTACGACGACCTCGAGGCCCGCATCGAGCGGATCAAGGAGCAGGAGGACCTCGACCGCGTCCGGCCGGACCTCGACGGCAACGAGATCATGCGGCTGCTCGGCCTCCCGCCGGGCCCGCAGGTCGGCCGGGCCTGGAAGTTCCTCAAGGAGCTGCGCCTCGACCGCGGTCCGCTCGACCACGACGAGGCGGTCGCCGAGCTGAAGAAATGGGCGAAGACCGAGGGGCTCGGCTCGGGCGAATAGTCCCGGGAAGTGAATTCGGGATCGCGGGTTCACCACGATCCCCCTTTGGCCTCTGGATCATCGCCCGGCCAGCCGAGATACTCCCTGTCTCGAACCGAACGGGGGGATCGATGGCGCGGCAGCACGACGGGGACCGGCGCGGAGCCAGCTTTCTCGTCATGCTGCTGCGGCGCGGCACGCCCGCGCTGGCGACCGCGACGACCGGGCTGACCGACGAGATCGCCGATCCCACCCCGGTGCGGGCGCTGCAGCGGATCTCGCGGATGGCCGGTCCGGTCGACGACCGGCAGCACGACGGCCTGCTGTTGCGGGCGGCCCGGTACGTGGTGCTGGTCCCGCTCGTCTACCGGCTGCTGGTGGTGCCGGCGACGTTCGTTTCGTACGCGGTCAAGCACGGTTCGGCCGGGCTGGCGTCGGTCGCGATCGTGACCGCGTTTTCGGTCGCGCTGAGTGCGTTCGGCCTGGCTTGGATGATGCGCCGGGCCCCGTTCCGCAGCGACCTCGCCGGGCGGCTGCTGCTGGTCGACCTCGTGGCCACGCTCACGTTCGAGCTGTTCACGGGCGCGACGGTGTCGCCCGCGGTGTTCCACGACGCGGTCGGCGTCGCGGACAAGCACCTGTTCGGCAGCGTCGCCCTGCTCACGCTCGCCGTCGGCATCCCGTCCGGGCTCGGCCTGGCGGTGCTCAGCCTGCCGGTGCGGCTGCTGTCCGACCTGTTCAACCACGGCACGTTCGATTTCGCGCAGGCCGCGTCGCTGTATCCGACGATGTTCGGCGTCCTGTTCACCGCGACCGGCGCGCTGATCCTGCTCGGGCTCGGGATCCGGCTGGCGCTGGCGTACGGGATCCGCAACGGGCGGCTCGCCGAACGCGCGCGGCAGCACCGGATGCTGCACGACACGGTGCTGCAGACGCTCGAAGCGATCGCGCTCGGCGGTCCAGGGGATTCGGATCAGCGGCTGGTCGAGGTGCAGCGGCTGGCCCGCGCGCAGGCGATCGAACTGCGGCAGACGATCGAGACCGCCGCGGCGCAGCGGGCCGAAGAAGGCGCGCGGCCGCTCGGCGAGAAGCTCGCGGCGCTGGCCGCGGAGATGGCGCGCGACGGTCTGCGCGCGCAGCTGGTGATCGCCGAACTCGATGACGACACGCTGTCCGAGGTCCGGCAGATCGCGATCCGCGATGCGGTGCGGGAGGCCATGCGCAACACGATGAAGCACGCGGAGACGGACAAGGTCGTGGTGCGCGTGGAGGAACGCAATGGCGGGATCGCGGTGATCACGCGGGACCACGGCACCGGGTTCAGCCCGCACGAACGGCCGGCTGGCTTCGGGATCAGCGAGTCGATCACCGCGCGGCTGGCCGAGGTCGGCGGGACCTCGCTGGTCGAATCGAGTCCGGGGAGCGGAACGAGGGTGACGTTGTGGGTGCCGCTGTGAGCGGGGTGGCCGGGGCGCTGGCGGCGTACCGGGACGGGGACGTCGAACGCGCGGGTGCGCTTGCTTCGGCTTCCGGGACGCTGCTGGGCGCAGAGCTGGCGACGTATCTCGCGGCGGGCCCGAGCGGTCCGGTGTACGACCAGCCCGCCGCGTTCACGGCGTTCATTCGCGGCGGCGGGAACGTCGAGTTGTACCGGCGGTTGAGCGGAGAACTGGCTGCGCGGTACGACTCCTGGCGTCCGGAAGCGTTGCTGGATCTGGGCTGCGGCGACGGGCTGGCGATCGAACCGGCGTTGGCGCGGGCCTCGTTCCGGCCGGAGCGGATCGACCTCGTCGAACCGTCGGAGGCGCTGCTCGCCGACGTCGAAATCCCTGGTGCGCGCCGGTTTTCCCGGACCGCGCAGGACTTTCTCGCCGCGACTGGTTCCACGTGGAACCTCACGCAATCGACGTTCGCGCTGCAGTCGATCGAGCCCGCCGTCCGGGCCGCGGTGCTGAGCGCGTTGCGATCGCGGACGGAACGGTTGGTGCTGGCGGAATTCGACGTGCCGGACACCGCTGACCTGGAGTCGCTCGCGCAGCGGTACGAACGGGGCGTCGCCGAATACGGCGAGCAGGCTTCCCTGGTGGCACAAGGGTTTCTGCTGCCGGTGTTGCTGGGTGTCGCGGCCGGGACGGCGCGGACGAACTGGGAACATCCGGCCGCGGAGTGGACCCGGCAGCTCGAGGCCGCCGGGTTCGCCGACGTGACAGTGGAACCGCTCGCGGACTACTGGTGGTCGCCCGCCGTGCTGATCACGGCTTCACAGCCGGGATAGCGCTCCCTGTTCGAGGTGCTGCGCGATCGGCCGCGGCAGCAGGTACGCGACGGCGCCGCCGGGCTGCCCGCCCCACGGCGCGGTGACGCCGGTCAGCACCCGGATCGTGCGCTGCACGCGGTATTCGTGCCGGTCGCGTTCGCGGTCCGGCGTCAGCGAGGTTTCGAGGAACCGCACCGCGTTCGGGTGCACCAGGTTCCCCGCGTCGGGCCCGAACCGGACCACGGTCGTGCCGGCGGGCAGCGCGACGATCCGCTTGCCGCGGAAGAACGACAGCGGCGGCTCGCCGCGCATCGGCAGGATCGGCCAGTCCGCGGGCTGATCGGATTCGTCCGGGGCCTGCGGCGGCAGCATCAGCAGCGTGCCGAGGAGGAAGCGGGCCGCGTCGGCGAGGCTGGCGAACGCGACCGGCTCCACCGACGGCGGACGCGACACCTCCCAGCGGTTTTCCGCGCGCCGCAACGTCCACACGCCCTCGGCGGGCACCTCGTCCGCGCCGATCCGGTACGCCGACGACGGCACGCCGTGCTCGACAAGCCGTTGCTGCAGCAGCGCCAACGTCTCGGCCGCGCGCAACCCGCGGTTCGGCTCGCCGCGGACCGCCCGGGCCAGCGAACTGTCGTCCGGAATGTCGGCCTCGGTACGCCCCGGACGCGGTTTGCCGAGCACGTCGGCCTCGGCGGTCGCGCGCACCAGGTCGCGCACGATCGGCGGCCGGAACCCGGCGGCGCGGATGTGCTCGACCAGCTCCGGCTCCGGCGGAACGCCGTATTTGCGCAGGTAGTGCGGCACGGCGGCGGGCCAGATCCAGGTGCCGTCGGTGTGGAAGGCCTGCGGCACGTCCGGCGGCGCGCCGGGCGCGAAGAGGTCCGGCTGCGGCACCGGCCGGTGCAGGACGACGGGCGAGCGGAACAGGTAGTCGAGCACGCCGCGGACCTGGTCCGGCGGCACCGGCGGCCGGTTCACCACGGGGCGCTCGCCCTCGTTGTGCGCGTCGACCGGCCGGGCCTGGCGGAAGCCGATGCTCAGCGGCAGCCCGGCTTTCGCGCCGAGCCAGTCCGGCAGGTGCTTGTCCGGACGCGGGAACCGGGTCAGCTCCACGAGATAGGACTCGCGGGCGGGTTCGCCGGCGTCGTTGGGCGGCAGCCGCCAGTCCGGCTCCTGGTCGGCGTCGAAGTCGAAATCGAACTGCGAATCGGCGTCGAGCGTGAAGGTGCCTTGGAACCAAGTGCCGGTCTCCGGCTGGTACATCGCGGCGCGCAGCTGGGAGAACAACGTGCTCAGCTGCGGCGTGCCGGGCAACGCGACCGAAACCGGGCCGTTCTCGTCGCCGACCGCGCGGACCTCCAGTTCGGCGTAGTCGCCGACCTGCCGGAACTGCGCCGCGACCCGCGTCCACCCGCCGGGCACCTGGCGCAGCGTGCGGCCGATCCCGCGCAGGATCCGGGTCTGGTCGCCGCCGTCGATCTCGGCTTTCGGCTCGCCGTAGTCGTGCCGGGTCAGCCACAGTCCGGTGAGCTGCTTGCCGGGGACGGTCACCGAGAAATCGGTGAGCCCGAGCTGCGCGGCGCGCAGCGGATCGTGCCGCGTCCAGCGCAGCGTCAGATTCGGCTGGTCGCCCGGCGCGACCTCGAACAGCTCGTCGTCGTATTCGACGTAGGTGCGCAGGTCGAACGTCGCGGGCACCTCGTTCGCGAGGACGACCCTCGCCGACTTTCCCTCGTGCTCGCGGTCGAATCCCTCGGGCGCTTCCTCGTCGCCGATGACGGTCAGCAGCAGCGTGCCGTCGGTGGTGGAGCGCTGTGCCGCGAAAGTGCGTTCGTCGAGCGTCGCGTACAGGCCGTCTGGGCGTTCTCCCGATTCCACCCGGTACCGCACGTCTGGTTCCTCCCCGAAGTCCCCCGTGTAGCCGCAACGAACTTAGCCGACCGGGTCACGACCCGACCATCGGTCACCGGAGACGGGAGAAGATGCGCCCACAAATACCTGCTCGGGTGACCGATCAGTGTCGTGGGTAGCGCTGCACCCAGGCGTCGCCGAGTGCGTTGCGCGCCGAATGGCGGTCGAAATGCCACAGCGCGTCGGTCGCCACCTGTTCGATCAGGTGGTGCAATTCAAGCTGTTCGACCCACTTCCGGGGCAGGCCGGGGACGCCCACGCGCGCGCCGAGCAGCGCACCGGTCAACGCGCCGGTGAGCGCGCTGCGGCCGGAGTGGTTCACCGCGCGCAACATGGCCTGTTCCGGGTAATTCTCGAAGCCGGACAGCGCGGCGAACGAACGGCCGAGGACGGACAGCGTGCTGTGCCCGTCGCCGATCAGCTCCGGCATCCGCAGGTCCGGCAGGCCGTGCTCGCCGAAGAACGGCACCGCCTCGGCCACCAGTTCGCGCACCGGTCCCCACTCCGGGCCGTCGTGCTCTTCGAGGACCTCGCGGGACAGATTCCACACCGGATAGCTGAACGAATCCTTCGTGAGCGCCTTCTCGAACACCCACGCCAGGTAGGTCGCGGCGGCGACGTCGTCCGGCTGGTGCGTCACGCCGGCCAGATCGCGCACGACCTGGCCGATGCCGCCGCTGAACCCGGTGCCCGGACCCGCCGCGGTCAGCACCGCGGGCAGCGCGCCGAGCAGCGCGGCCGGACCCGACAGCGGCGCGGCTTGCGGATCGCCGGTGACCAGCGCGAAGTACGCGTTCAGCTCGGCGTCGTCGATGGCGCGGCGGGCGTGCAGTTCGGGCACCTTGACGAGGAAACCGTCGGCGTTCTGGATCGCCGCGCCCTGCGTGTGCAGCCAGCGGCCCAGTGCGCCGCGGACCACGCCGGGGAACAGCTTTTCGACGTCGCGCGACTCCGGCTGTTCGCGGTGTGGACTGCGGATCACCGCCTCGGTGAGGAAAAGCAGCCGCTGCGTCATCGAGCCGATCCGGCCCGGCTGGTCGAACGCGAGCGGCAGGTCCCGGACGCCGTCCGGGCCGTAGGTCGAGACGATCTCGTCGAGCCGCATCCGGTCGACGGCCGAACCGAGCGCCTCGCCGAGCGCGAAGCCGACCCACGCGCCGACGACCCGCTGCCAGCCGTAGCGGAAGTTCTCCAGGCTCATCTCGGGGTACTTGCCGAACGTGTCGAGCCTCGGCACGATCCGGCCCTCGTTGTCCCAGGACGGCACGAGCCCATTGGCGCGCAGGTCGTTCGGCCGCGAGCGGCTCGGCTCCGGCTGTTCGAACCGGCGCAGCCACGACCGGCCGAGGACGGTTTTGCGGCATTCGTCCGCGGTGAGCTCGAAACCGTGCCGCCGCGCGCGTTCCGCGGCCGCCTTCGGCACGTCGACCGGTTTGTCCAGCCCGATCCGCGCGGCGGTTTCGACGGCGAACTTCTCCAGGTCTTCTTCGATCTCCGGGCAGCGGCCGTTCTCGTCGACCCGCGGCTCCTGCCGGGGAAACCGCTTCGCGATCGCGGTCAGCTCAGCGCCGGCGACGTCCTCGAAAGTCGCCGGACCGCCGTTGATCACCAGGTTCGGCGGGTGCTCGAATTCAGCGAGGGTCGCCAAGTCGACTCGCCACCAGGCGTGCTCGCGGGCGGGCAGATGCCGGGTCGAGCTGAAGACGCGCAGCTCGTTGCGTTCCTCGGAGAAGTAGAACCGGTCGGTCGCGCCGGTTTTGAGGTCGAAGGGCACGAAGACTTCGCAGCGCAGCAGCCCGATCAGCAGCTGTTCGCGCGAGAGCCAGCCGACGCTCGCGAAGGCGAGCAGGGTTTCCAGCGGGTTTTCCGGCTTCGGGTAGCCGCGGCGGATCGGACCGGCCTTGTACTCCGGGTTCTCGCGTTCGTCCCCGGTCTGGTGGCCGTCGTTGTCGACCTTCACCCAGCCCGCGACCGCGGGCAGCGGCACGCCGAGTTCGCCGAGCCCGGCCTTCGCGTACTCCGGGTCGACGACCTCGCGCCAGCTCTCCTGGCCCGGGTAGGCGACCGGGGTGCTGAGCCCGCCGGGATGCGGATGCGCCTGGCGCAGCTCCCCGTCCGGCTCGCGCACGAGCACCGACGGGGCGGGGAACAGCTCTTTGTCCGGACGGCCGTCGTCGAGGAACGCGACGGTGTTGTAGGGGATCGACCAGCCTTCGGGGACCCGCAGCACGCGGTCGTGGTCGACCCGGAGGCCGCCCGGCCCGGAGACCTCGGGGCCGTGCACGGCGCGCAACCACTTCCCGACCTTCTCCACCGCTTCCGCCGCTTCCACCTACTCGATCCTCTCCAGGCTTCCGTCGGACTCGTGTTCCGCGATCGGCTTGGGCAAGACGTACGCCACCGCGCCCCCGGGAAGGTTCGCCCAGGGCACCGTCACCCCGGTAATCACATGGAGTGATCTTCGGAGGCGAAAAGTGCTGGTCATGCGCTCCCGTTCGAGTGGCAGGGACGTCGTCGCGAACCGTACCGCCCGGTGGTGGACCAGGTTGCCGGGTTCCTCGCCGAATCGCAGAACGACGGTACCTTCCGCCAACCGAGTGAGTCTCTTGTTCCGCAGCAGCGTGAGGGGAGGGTCACCCGGCACGGGCTGGACCGGCCAGTCGGCGACTTCGCGCGCCGTTTCCAGCGGGGTTTCGCGGCCGCCGGTCGCGCGGGCGGGATGCAGCAGCAACGCGCCGAGCAGCTGTTGAGCGGCGTCTTCGAGGCGGGCGAAGATGTGGTCGCGACCGTCCGGAGCGACAACTGCCCAACCGGCTTTGACCTGGTAGAGGCTCCATTTTCCGGACTCTCGGCCGCCGAGGCAGCGGACGTCAGGCCAGATGCCGAAGGAGTCGAGCCGGTGGCCGAGGTGGGTCAGGAGTTCGGGGTCGGACAGGACCGGGTCCGGGTTGGTTTCCCGCTCCGCGGCGACGTCGCCCGCGGTGCGCTGGACGTCGTCCGGGGTCGGTCGCGGACGCGGTTTCCCAGCAAGGTCGGCTTCCGCCGTGCGGCGCACCAGAGGTTCGACGTACGGCGGGTGAAAGCGCAGGTCACGGATGTGCTGGAGCAGGTCGGGCTCGGGCGCGATCCCGTTCTCGCGCAGCTGCTCGGCCACCTCCACCGGCCAGATCCAGGTGCCGTCGGTGCGGTGTTTCGTGCCGACCTCGGCCTCGCGCTCGAGATACCGCAGCACGAGCGGCAGTTCTTCCTCCGACAGCGGTTCGCGGGTCTCGGCACCGGTGGCGGCGTGCCGGAAGACGACGCCGAGCGGGAGGCCGACGTGCAGCCGCCACCAGTCGGGAAGGTGCTCGTCGTCGCGGGGGAAGGTGGTGAGTTCGGCGAGGTAGGCGGACGAATCGGGCGGCGTCGTCCACGGGGGCTCGTCCTCGGTGAAGTAGTCGAAGTCGAACGCGCCGTCCGGGGTGAGCACGTAGCGCGCCTGGATCCAGGTGCCGCGGCCCTGCTGGTACATCTCGGCGCGCAACGCGGTGAGCCGCTGGACGACCTCGGTGCCGGCGACGGTGTTGCGGGCTTGCACCTCGAAATGGTCGCCGAGCTGGGCGAACCCGATTCCGGCCGGCGCGTCCGGATCGGCCCGGTGCGCCTTGAGCAACCGGCCGATCTCGACGAGTGCCTGCTGTCCGGCACTCGTTGGTTCCACGTGAATCATTTCGTCCGGAGCGGACGACATCAGGACCCGCGACGTCGGTTCTGCGGAACGGTTCCGCGCGGACGGACGCGGCGCGGGGTCGGCCGCGGGGCAGGCATCGAGGAGCTGTGCTGCGGTTCGGGTACGTCGGCCAGATGCTGCACGAGTGCCTGGACGGTCGACGCGAGCTGCGCGGGCGTGGTCCGCTCGAAGGCGTCCGGGGCGAATTCAAGCCGGCCGAGCGTGCCGGCGGGTCCGGCGGTAGCGCGGACGAGCCCGTCGGGCGAGGTCAGGACAGCTGGAGCGGCGTCGAGACGGGCACGGTCGTCGCCGATGGTGCTCACGGTGGCCCCCCGTGTCGGTTGCGCGGGCCGAGATTAACTCGACCGGGTCACAAGTCACCCTAATGCCAGACGGTGAGTTACTACCCCCGTTTGGCTTCAACGGTTTGCGCCAGCGAATCACCGCGGCGACGGCGGGCCAGCAGATATCCGGCCCCGCCGAGCAGATAGAGCGCGGTCGCGACAATCATCAGCTCAGGCGAATATCCGTTGTCCTTGACGAAGATCGCCGCGACCGAAACCGCCGCTACCTGGGTGACGTTGAAGAGCGTGTCGTACAGCGCGAAGACCCGCCCGCGGGCCTCGTCCGCGACGTCCAGTTGTACCGCCGAATCGACGGACAGCTTCACGACCTGGCCGGTCCCCATGATCAGGAACGACGCGATCAACGCCAACGGCAGCACCATCGGCAACCCAAGCGCCGCCTGCGCGACCGCCGAAACGAACAACGACCCCAGCACCGCCCGCGTCCGCCCCAGCGACCGAATCAGCCGCGCCGTCACCAGCCCCGCGACGAGAATGCCCGCCCCCGCGCACGCGACCAGCTGCCCTAGCCCGGGCAACCCCGCGCGGAAGATCCCGTCGTCAGCGAAGTAATTGCGCATCAGCAACACGCTGAGCAGCAACGAAATCCCGTACGCCGCCCGATGCGAGAACAACGCGACGAACCCAGCCGTAACCCGAGGCGCCCGCCACGCATGCCGCGCCCCATCAGCCAGCCCCCGCGCGACCGCCACCAGAGGATTAGTCGGCTCGTCCACCACAGACGGCCCCAGCACACCCTTCGCGAACCGATGCGCGAGAAACGCCGACAACAACGCCCCTACGGCAGCAAACGCCGTGGTCTCGGCGGAACCCACGTCGCCAGACCCGAACACCGCCCGCAGCCCGATCGCACATCCGCCCCCGACGACCGCCATCGCCGACCCGAACGTCGCCACCACCGCATTGGCCGAAACCACCGCCCGCGCCTCCACCACGTGCGGCAACGCAGCAGACAACCCCGACCCGATAAACCGACTGAACCCCTCGGCGAGCAGCGCGAGCGAAAACAACCCAATCCCGCCGACGCCAGCCCCCACGGCAACAACCGAACCCAAGACCGCCACGGCCCGCCCCAAGCTGGCGAACACGAGCACCCGCCGCCGATCCCACCGATCAAGCAACGCCCCCGCGAAGGGCCCGACCAGCGAATAAGGCAGCAGCAAGGCCGCGAACCCCTCCGCGATAGCCAACGGATCCGCCGCCCGCTCCGGGTTGAACAAAACGGCCCCGGCCAGTCCGGCCCGAAAGACCCCGTCCCCCCACTGAGCCGCGAACCGAGTCAACAACAACCGCCGAAACAACGGCACCCGCCCACGCGCGCGCTCCCCCACCCTTGAAACCCTACCGATCCACCCACCCCTCCCCCACCCTCTGAGACGCCCCGGCCCACGCATCCAGTCAGCAGGCCCGACACCCGAGGCGAAGCCACGACGCCCCGACTGGAGCAGGTTGTGGTGCAGCGAACGACCCGGCGGCAGGCACCAGAGCGAAAGCAATAACGACCCGCAACGCCCCGGAAGAAACCTCCGGTCCCGCGGAACCTCAAAACAGGTTGCGACGCGTTTGCCCAACCCGAGAGCCAGCACGTGGAGCAAAAGCGAGAAAACCCGCCCACAACGCCCCAAACCGACCGCCCAGGCAGTCGTGCCACCCCGGCGGTGGGCCCATGGACCGAGAGCGATAACGACCCGCCCACAACACCCCGGAAGAGCTTCCCGGCCCGCAGAACGTCGGGACAAGTCATGGCGCAGTTGCCCGACCTAGCCCGGTCGGCACCCGGGACGCAGCAACGAAGCCCCGCCCGCCGCGGCCCGAACCGACCCCCCAGGCAAATGGTGGTGCTCAGACCAGCGACCGCCGCCTGGGACAGCAGCGATGAAGACCCCGCCCGCCGCAGCAGGAACGGCTTCCGACACAGACGGTGGGTCGGCGGACCGGCGATCGTCGCCTGGGACGGCAGCAATGAAGACCCGCCTGCAGTGGTCCTAACCGACTGCTCGGGCAGATTGTGGTGCGGCGGCCCGGCGATCGTCACCTTGGGCGGAAGCGATGGAGACCCGCGGGCAGTGGTCCCGAACCGACTGCTTCGGCAGATTGTGGTGCGGCGAGCAGGACCGGTGATCGTCACCTGGGGCGGAAGCAATGAAGACCCGCCTGCAATGGCCCGAACCGGCTTCCCGGGCAAGTCGTGGTGGGGCTAGCAGGCCCAGCGATCGGCACCGAGGGAAAACAATGAAGGCCCGCCCGCAACGGCGCGAAGGTTTCCAAGCCCGCAGGATGTCAGAGCAGGTCGTGATGCGGTTGCCCTGACCTCCTGAACAGAAGCATGAAGACCCGCCCGCCGTGGCACGAAACGGCTAACCGAGCAGGTCACGATGCGGCTAACAGCCCCAACAGTCGGCACCCGAGGCGAAAGAAATCAAGCCCCGCCCCGTAACCACACAGAACGACTGCCACCGGGCCGTAGCCCAGCCACCAACCGAACCGAAAAACACACCCCACCACCCGATCCCAAGCAAAGGGGGCTCCGCCCCCGCCCACCCCGAAAACCGCACCGAAGGCACCGCGGGGGTCCGGGGGGCTCGGCCCCCCGGGCGACACGGCGCCGGTGAAGGGGGAAGGTGCGAAGCACCGAACAGGACGAGCCAACACCGGCGCACTCGTTTCGCCTCTCGGCGGCTTGGCGCAGTGTGGCTCCGGCCGGACCGGTATTCCACAAAGGCGGTTCTTCAGTGAGCCCGGGGGACACGAGTGCGCCGGCTCACTGTTCTCAACGGGGCGGGTGGTGCTGGTGTTCCCGTGCCGGGAGGATTTCCCTCGGCGGGTGATGGGATCATGGGGAGCGTGCCAGCGGACGCCGAGGTTGAACCGGGAACGCTCCTGGTCGCCGCACCCACGATGTTCGACCCGAACTTCAAGCGGACGGTGGTGTTCGTGATCGATCATCGGGCGGAGGGCACGCTCGGGGTGGTCTTGAACCGGCCGTCTGATGTTCCGGTGAACGACGTCTTGCCGGGGTGGGGCGCGCATGTCGCGGAGCCGCAGTCGGTTTTCGTCGGCGGGCCGGTCGACAAGAAGACCGCGTTGTGTCTCGCCGCGTTGCGGACTGGGGAGACCGCTTCCAGTGTGCCGGGCGTGGTCGCGGTGCGGGGGCCGGTCGCGCTCGTCGATCTGGACAGCGATCCGGAAGTGCTGGTGCCGAAGGTGCGGGGCGTGCGCGTGTTCGCGGGCTATGCCGGGTGGGATTCGGGGCAGCTCGCGGGTGAGATCGAGCGCGAGGACTGGGTGATCGTCCCTGCTCTGCCGAGCGACATTCTCGCGCCGCCCAGCCGTGACCTCTGGGGTCAGGTGCTGCGCCGCCAGGGGGTGCCGCTCGCGTTGCTGGCCACCCATCCTGGCGATTTGCAGCGGAATTAGGCCTCGCTGGACTTCTGCAGGACTCCGCAGCCGCCGGCGCCGCACGCGCAGCCGCTGCAGCCGGCCGGAACCGGCGACGGGGCGGGCACGGTCAGGGCGGCTCGGGCGCCCATCCGGGCTCCGGCGACGACCATCACCAGCAGGCCGAGCAAGCCGACGATCGCGGCGGCGACCAGGCCCGCGGTGGCGGGGATCGCGAGTCCGGCGAGTCCGCAGACGACCGCGGCGGCTCCGCCGGCCAGGGTCGGGATTCCGGCGACCCGGTTGGCGAGCTTGAAGGCCTCTTCGCTGCGCATCGAGGCTTCGGTCCGGACTCCGGCCCCGCTTGCCCTGCTCAGCCGTCCGCGCACGCCGAGGAATCCACCCCAGCCGACGACGACACCAAGGACGATCGGGACGAGCGCGATAGCGAACACCCCCTGAGGATAAGCGTGACCTCGCGGCAATGTCCCGGATACCCTCGTCGGCTGTGCTACGGGCCATGTCTTCGTCCACGCGACACCGGCTGCTCGCCGCCGCCGGGATCGTCACGCTGTCCTTGCTCGTCCCCGCAACCGCAGATGCTTCACCGCGTCCGGTCCGGTTGCTCGGCGAGCAGCTCGTCCCGCACAACCTGCAGTTCCAGGGCACCACGGTCGGCGGACTGTCCTCGGTCGACTTCGATCCGCGCACCGGCGGGTACGTCTTCATCAGCGACGACCGCTCCGCGATCAACCCGGCCCGCTTCTACACCGCGAAGTTCGACGTCGGCGCCAAGGGTGTGGGTCCGGTCACCTTCACCGGCACGCATCCGCTGCTGCGCCCGGACGGCACCCCCTATCCGCCGCTCGCGAAGAACGATCCGGCCGCTCCGCAGAACGAGCAGACGATCGACCCCGAGGAACTGCGAGTCGACCCGTGGACCGGGCATTACGTCTGGTCACAGGAAGGCGATCGGCTCGCGGACCAGCACCTGATCCAGCCGTCCATTCGCGAAGCCACTCGCGACGGGCACTACGTCCGCGACCTGCCGCTGCCCGCCAACGAGCGGATGACTCCGGACGCTGGTCCGCGTCGCAATTACGTCCTCGAAGGCCTCGCCTACACCGGGTTCGGCACGTTGCTGGCCAGCGAGGTCGAAGCTCCGTTGCTCCAGGACGGACCGCCGCCCACGCCGACGTCGGGTGCGTTGTCGAGGATCACACTGCAGAGCCGGTTCGGGCCGGTGCTGGCGCAGTACGCGTACCCGCAGGAGAAGCTTTTCGCCGCTCCGAAGCCCGCTACCGGGTTCGCGGACACCGGTGTTTCCTCGATGCTCGCGGTGAACCAGGCGGATCCGACGAAATTCCTGATGATGGAGCGGTCCTTCGTCACCGGCGCCGGCAACAAGGTGCGCATTTTCGAGATCGACACCACCGGTGCCACGAACGTCCTGCACACCTCGTCGCTGAAAGACGCGAAGAACGTCAAGCCGGTCAAGAAGAAGCTGCTCTCCGACCTCTCCGACCTGCCGCTCTCCACTGTGGACAACATCGAGGGGATGACCTGGGGCCCGGCGCTGCCGTCCGGCGAGCGCAGTCTCGTGCTCGTGAGCGACAACAACTTCTCCGCGTCCCAAGTCACCCAGGTCGTCGCTTTGGCGGTCCCGTCGGAACGGCTTTGACCAGGGCGTTACGATGAGTGCGTGAACACGGCTCGGCTGCTCCTTGGCCTGCCGCGCTGACCTGGTCCGATGACCGGCTCGGCGCGGCGACCCCTCATGCCTTCTGGCTTGGGGGGTCGAGTTGTTTCTGGGAGTGGCTCGACACGGAGGAAGACGGCGATGACAGGGTCTGACGAGGCCACCGGGGCCGCGGCGAAGAGCGCCGCGGACGCTGAGCACGCCCCGCCGTTCCGCTACACCGCGGAGCTGGCCGGGCAGATCGAGCAGCGCTGGCAGGACCACTGGTCCGACCACGGCACCTACCACGCGCCGAACCCGGTCGGCCCGCTCGCGGAAGCGGGCGAGCCGGTGCCCTCGGACAAGCTGTTCGTGCAGGACATGTTCCCGTACCCGTCCGGTTCCGGCCTGCACGTCGGGCACCCGCTGGGCTACATCGGCACCGACGTCTACGCGCGCTACCACCGGATGATCGGCCGGAACGTGCTGCACACGCTGGGCTACGACGCGTTCGGCCTGCCCGCCGAGCAGTACGCGGTGCAGACCGGAACGCATCCGCGCACCACGACCGAGCAGAACATCGCCACCATGCGCCGCCAGCTGAAGCGGCTGGGGCTGGGCCACGACGAGCGCCGGTCGATCGAGACGATCGACCCGGACTACTACAAGTGGACCCAGTGGATCTTCCTGCAGATCTTCAACTCCTACTACGACGAGGACGCCCGCAAGGCGCGTCCGATCGAGGAGCTGGAGAAGGCGTACGCGGCGGGTGAGCGCGCGACGCCGGACGGCCGTCCGTGGGCCGAGCTGAGCACCGTCGAGCAGCGCAAGATCATCGACGACCACCGGCTGGTCTACATCTCCGAGGCGCCCGTGAACTGGGCCCCCGGCCTGGGCACCGTCGTCGCGAACGAGGAGGTGACCGCGGACGGCCGCAGCGACCGCGGCAACTTCCCGGTGTTCCGCAAGAGCCTGCGCCAGTGGATGATGCGGATCACCGCGTACGCCGACCGTCTGGTCGACGACCTGGAGCTGCTGGACTGGCCGGAGAAGGTCAAGTCCATGCAGCGCAACTGGGTCGGCCGCTCCCAGGGCGCGCGCGTCTCGTTCGCCGCGGGCGACGAGAAGATCGAGGTCTTCACCACCCGTCCGGACACCCTGTTCGGCGCCACCTACATGGTGATCGCGCCGGAGCACCCGCTGGTCGAGAAGCTGACCGCGGCGGAATGGCCGGGCGAGCACCCGGAGACCTGGACTGGCGGCGCGAAGACGCCCGCCGAGGCCGTCGCCGCGTACCGGGCCGCCGCCTCCCGCAAGTCCGATCTGGACCGGCAGGAGAACAAGGAGAAGACGGGCGTCTTCACCGGCACCTACGCGGTGAACCCGGTCAACGGCAAGGAAATCCCGGTCTTCGTCGGCGACTACGTGCTGATGGGCTACGGCACCGGCGCGATCATGGCGGTGCCCGCGCAGGACCAGCGCGACTACGACTTCGCGAAGAAGTTCGAGCTGGAGATCGTCCGCACGGTCGACCCGGGCGAGGGCTTCGAGGGCGAGGCGTTCACCGGCGACGGCCCGGCGATCAACTCGGCCAACGACTCCGTCGACCTGAACGGCATGGGCGTCGCGGACGCGAAGAAGACGATCATCGCCTGGCTGGAGGACCGCGGCGCGGGCGAGGGCACCGTGCAGTACAAGCTGCGCGACTGGCTGTTCGCCCGCCAGCGCTACTGGGGCGAGCCGTTCCCGATCGTCTACGACGAGAACAACCTGCCCATCGCGCTGCCCGAGGACCAGCTGCCGGTCGTGCTGCCGGAGGTCGACGACTACTCGCCGAAGACGTTCGACCCGGACGACGCCGACTCCGAACCGTCGCCGCCGCTGTCGCGCGCGAAGGACTGGGTCGAGGTCACCCTGGACCTGGGCGACGGGCCGAAGAAGTACCGCCGCGACACCAACGTCATGCCGCAGTGGGCCGGTTCCTGCTGGTACCAGCTGCGCTACGTCGACCCGGCGAGCCAGGACGTGTTCTGTGCGCCGGAGAACGAGGCGTACTGGCTGGGCCCGCGTCCGGCCGAGCACGGCGTGGACGACCCGGGCGGCGTCGACCTGTACGTCGGCGGCGTCGAGCACGCGGTGCTGCACCTGCTGTACTCCCGCTTCTGGCACAAGGTGCTGTACGACCTGGGCCACGTGTCCTCGAAGGAGCCGTACCGCCGCCTGTTCAACCAGGGCTACATCGAGGCGTTCGCGTACACCGACAAGCGCGGCGTGTACGTGCCCGCCGAGGACGTCGTCGAGCGCGACGGCAAGTTCTTCTTCGGCGACGAAGAGGTCAAGCAGGAATACGGCAAGATGGGCAAGAGCCTGAAGAATGCCGTGACGCCGGACGAAATGTCGGACACCTACGGCGCGGACACCTTCCGCGTGTACGAGATGTCGATGGGCCCGCTGGACATGTCGCGGCCGTGGGCGACCAAGGACGTCGTCGGCGCGCACCGGTTCCTGCAGCGGCTGTGGCGCCTGGTCGTCGACGAGCAGACCGGCGAGCTGCGCGTCTCGGCCGACGAGGCGACCGAGGCGGACCGGAAACTGCTGCACCGCACCATCGCCGGGGTCCGCGAGGACTACGCGGAGATGCGGTTCAACACCGCGGGCGCGAAGCTGATCGAGCTGAACAACCACCTGACCAAGGCGTACGGATCGGCCGCGGCGACCCCGCGCGAGCTGGCCGAACCGCTGGTGCTGCTGCTGGCCCCGCTGGCCCCGCACATCGCCGAGGAGCTGTGGCACCGGATGGGCCACGCCGATTCGCTGGTGCACGGGCCGTTCCCGGTCGTGGACGAGAAGTACCTGGTCGAGGACTCGGTCGAGTACCCGATCCAGGTCAACGGCAAGGTCCGCTCGCGGATCACCGTGCCCGCGGACGCGAAGAACGACGCGGTGCAGGCGACCGCGCTGGCGGACGAGAAGATCGCCGCGCTGGTCGGCGACAAGACGCCGCGCAAGGTGATCGTGGTGCCGGGCCGGCTGGTCAACATCGTGCTCTGAAATGCGCGTTCCGGCCCGGGACCCGATCCCGGGCCGGTACTGTGCTGCCCGTGCGTAACCGAGCGAGCACCGCGATAATCCTCGTGGCGGCGGCAGTGCTTTCCGGGTGCGCCGTCGCGCCCGCTCCGCCGCCGGGGAAGCCCGCGCCGCGGCTGCCGGCGGATTCGATCGCTTACGACACGCTGCCGGTCCTCACGAGCCGGCCGAAGCTGTTCCCCGGCGACTGTTCGCAGTTCGAGAAGAACCCGCAGTTGCTGGGCGCCCTCGGCGGCAGTTCGCCGATGTACAACCCGTACGCCAAGGCTTGCGTCATGAAGCGGTCGGCGGGCACGCAGGTCGCGGTCGGCGCGATGGACCCGGACCAGCGCATCCCGGAGCCGTGGCCCGGCTGGTGGAAGGTCTACGACTACAGTGTCCACCACTTCCGCCGGATGCTGGTCATGGATCGCTACTACGCGGTTTCCCAGCTCGACGGCTACGGCTGCGTGGTCGCGGTGAACACCGGTTCGCTGCAGGTGCTCACCGTCCGGGTCGGCACCGAAGCGGGCCGCGGACCGGTCCCCGGCGACAATCTCGACGTCGACCGCCAGACCGCTCAGCAGTTCTGTCCGGACGCGCGGAAAGCCGCCGAGGACTACCTGAACACGGTCGACCCCGGCGGCGGCTCGCTGGCCGGCTGACCCGGGCTCACGCCGCTTCTCGCGTGCCCGCCCGCCAGATCGCGACCCCGGCCAGGCCGATCCACACCGCCAGCGACGTGGCCAGCGCGACCGGTCCGTGCTTGGCGATCCCGGCGAGCTGCCGCGCGGGTTCGGCCGGATCGACCCAGCCCGCGTAGTCGATTCCGCTCTGCAGGAACACGAAGAGCAGCGACAGCAGGACGTAGGCGGTGATCGCTCCGGCGGTGTTGGGGATCAGCCAGCCGATGGTGACCGCGAACAGGGTCATGCAGAACCCGCCGAGCAGGATCGTCGCGACCATCGCGCCCGGCCGGGCTTCGAGCAGGAACTGGGTGTCGTAGGCGTCGAGCCGGCTGCGGTAGTAGGTGAAGGTCATCAGCAGGTTCAGCCCCGAGGTGACCAGCCAGACCCCGAACGCGATGGTCGCCTGCGCGAGCACGTAGCGCAGCCGCGACGGCTGGGCGAGCAGGGTCGGCTGCGCGCTGCGGTAATGCCATTCCGCGGCGATCAGCTTCACGAGCACGACGTTCATCAGCACCGCGCCGAGCCGGATCGTGAGAAACACCGGCAGCAACTGCTTGTCGAGCGTGTAGTCGCGCAGTCCGCCCTGCAAGAACAGCAGCGACAGCATCACCAGCAGGAGCGGCGCGGAGAGCACCAGGATCTTGTCCGCCACCGTCGCGGTCATCTTGCGCAGTTCGACGCCCACCACGGTGCCGAACGACGCGCGCCGCTGAGCGGGGGCCTGCCACGCGGGCGCTTGCGCGGGGATCATCGGGCTCCTCCGGTGAGCCGAAAGAAAAGCTCTTCCAGGTTCTGCTGTTCCTCGCGCAGCTCCAGCACCTGCACGCGGGCGGCGAACGCGAGGTCGGACACCTGTTTCATCGGAGCGGCGACGGACACTCCGTCCACGCTGGTCTGGCGCAGTTCGAGCCTGGCCTGGCCCAGCGCGGAGGTCAGCCGGGGCAGGTCAGCGGTGCGGATCAGCGTGCGGGCCGGTCCGGCGAAGCTCTCCAGCGGACCGTCGGCGACGACGCGGCCCTGGCCGATCATCACCACGCGGTCCGCGGTCTGGTCCACTTCGGACAGCACGTGGCTGGACAGCAGCACGGTGCCGCCGCGCTGGGCGTACCCGCGCAGCAACTGCCGGGTGGAGCGGATGCCGTCCGGGTCGAGGCCGTTGATCGGTTCGTCGAGGATCAGCACCGGCGGATCGCACAGCAGCGCCTGCGCGATGCCGAGCCGCTGCCGCATGCCGAGGCTGTACTTGCCGATCCGCCGGTTCGCCGCGTCGGAGAGACCGACCTGCCCGAGCACCTGGTCCACCCGGGCGGCGGGCAGCCGCATCAGTTTCGCGGCGTTGAGCAGGTGATGCCTGCCGGTGCGGCCGGGGTGCACGGCGGACGCGTCGAGCAGCACGCCCGCGACGTGCGCCGGGCTGGGCCACTCGCCGAACCGGCGGCCGGCGATGGTCGCGGTGCCGGACGTCGGCGTGGTCAGGCCGCAGATCATCCGCAGCGTGGTCGATTTGCCCGCGCCGTTCGGGCCGAGGAACGCGGTCACCGTGCCCGGCCGCAGGCTGAACGACACGGTGTCGACCACCCGGCGCTGGCGGTAGACCTTCACCAGCTCGTGGACGTGCAGCAACCCGGCCCCCTCCCCGTTTCCCGCCGGCTGGAGTCTGTCACACGCAGTGGCCGCGCGGGTGCGGAACCGGACCGCCAGGACCGAAAGACGCCAGCGTCGCCCGCCGTTCGGCGCTTCGATGGTTGAAAGTGAAACAAACAGAAAGGACGGACATGAACCTCGACGGCAAAGTGGCGCTGGTGACTGGCGGGAGCCGCGGAATCGGTGCGGCGACAGCACTGCGGCTCGCCGAGGCTGGGGCGGACGTGGTGCTCACCTACGCGGTGAACGCCGAGCAGGCCGCGGACGTGGTCGACCGGATCAAGGCGCTCGGCCGGCGGGCCCTCGCGGTCGGCGCGGACAACGCGGATTCAGCCGCCGTGGAGGCCGCGGTGGAAGCGGCGGTCGCCGAGTTCGGGCGGCTGGACGTGCTGGTCAACAACGTGGGCGTCGGTTTCGTCGGGCCGCTGGAGCAGACCGGGATGGACGACGTCGACCGCGTGCTCGCGGTGAACGTGCGCGGCGTGCTGGCCGCGACCAAGGCGGCGGCCAAGCACCTCGGCGAGGGCGGCCGGGTGATCACGATCGGCAGTTGCGTGACCGATCGCGTGCCGGGGCCGGGCATGGTGCTGTACGCGGTCAGCAAGTCCGCGATGGTCGGGATGACCAAGGCGCTGGCCCGCGAACTGGCTCCGAACGGCGTGACGGTGAACCTCGTGCACCCGGGGCCGACCGACACCGAAATGAACCCGGCCGACGGCCCGTACGCCGCGGACCAGGCGTCGATGACCGCGGTCGGCCGGTACGGCAAGCCCGCCGAAGTGGCGGACACGGTGGCGTTCCTCGCCTCGCCGGCCAGTGCGTACGTGACCGGCTCGACCGTCTCGGTCGACGGCGGCCACGCGGCCTAATCCGAGTAGAGCCCGACGTCCCGGGCGAGGTCGGTGAGCATGGCCTCGAACAGGACGTCCGGTTTGGACACCGGGATCGGGTAGTTGCCGAACACCTCGAGGGTCACGTGGCCGTAGAGCCGCGCCCAGAAGGTGATCATCAGGTAGGTGAGCCCGAGGTCCAGCTTCTCCGGCGGGATTTCCCGCCCGGACTCCTTGAGCACCGTCAGCAGGTCCTGCTGGAACGCGGTGAGGTCGTTGCGGAGTTCGGGCGGGACCACGTCGTTCGGCGGCATGACCAGGTCGTGCTGGGCGAGCACGTGGCCGGCCGCGGCGAGGAAGATCTTGCCGAACGGTTCGTCGAGCCTGCGCAGGGCGCTGCCGGTCGCGGTGCCGGTGGCCCCGGTCGGCGACGCGAACACCAGCGTGAACTCCTTGGTGTGCGTCAGCGCCCAGCGGCGGAAGCCCTTGCAGATCTGGAACAGCTGCAGCAGGCCCTCGTCCTTCAGCTCCGCGATGTCCTCGGCGAGTTCGGCGGCGAGGTCGGTGCAGACGTCGAGGCGGAGGTTTTCCAGCAGGTCGTCGCGGGATTCGTAGTAGCGGTACAGAGCCGGTGCGGTGATCCCCAGCTCCCGGGCGATGGCCCGCAGGGTGACGGCTTCCGGGCCCTGGCCTACCAGCAGGTTCCGCGCGGTCCGGCGGATGTCCGCTTCGGTAGCCGCTCGCGCGCGACCCCTGCGTGTGGGGCTGCTCATCCGGGCAGTCTAGGTGGTCTGGACGCCGATTTCGGCGACTGGCGCGAGAACCGGGGCGCCGCCGACGCCGATCACTCGGGGGGCTACGTGATCGGCGCCGGCGACCCGATGCCCTCTCCGGTGCGCTTCCGGTCGGGGCAACGTCATCGGCTCAAGGCCAGTGACGCTCGAAGAAGAGCGAAGCCCGGCACCGAAGTGACGCCTGGGGGATACGGATCCCCCGATCGAGTGACGGACCGCCGCTGTTCCGCCTGATTGTCGCACTGAGCGCGGAGAAAGTTACAAACGCTTTCACTTTCGGGCGCCGATGGCGGAATGGAAGGGCCGTGGCAGAGTGGCGGCCATGAGTGCGGTACTGGTGGTGGGGTCCGCGAATGCCGATTTGGTCGTGCCGGTCGACCGGCGTCCCGGCGGCGGCGAGACGGTGCTGGGCGGCGACACCGCGTTGTCCCCCGGCGGCAAGGGCGCGAATACCGCGGTCGCGGCGGGAAAACTCGGCGCGGACGTCGCGTTGCTCGGTGCGGTCGGCGACGATCCTTACGGTCGATTGCTGCGGGATTCGTTGGCTAATGCGGGTGTCGATACGCAATTCGTTCGTACTGTCGATCGGCCTACCGGAATCGCGTACATCACCGTGACTCCGGACGGGGAAAACTCAATCCTCGTCTCCCCCGGCGCGAACTCCGCGCTCGAACCCGGCGACATCACCGACGAGGCGCTGGACGGCGTCCGCGTGCTCGTCGCGTCGCTGGAAGTGCCGCTGCCGACGGTCGAACGCGCGGTGCTGCGGGCGCGCGCAAACGGCGTGCGGGTGCTGCTGAACCTCTCCCCGGCGGCCGAGGTGTCGCCGGAAACGCTGGCCGCGCTGGACGTCCTGCTGGTCAACGAGCACGAGGCCGCCTACCTCCTCGGCTCGGCGGACGCGGACCCGCGCAAGCTGCTCGAACTCGGCCCGCGCGCGGCAGTGGTCACCCTTGGCGCCAAGGGTGCGGCGGTACTCGAAGACGATAAGTCGACAATGGTCGAGTCGCCGAAGGTCGAAGCGGTCGACACCACCGGCGCGGGCGACGCGTTCGCCGGTGCGCTGGCGGCCGCTCTCGCGGACGGGGCTGACCTGGTCGAAGCCGCTCAGCGAGCGGTGAAGGTGGCTGCCGTGACGGTGACCCGGCACGGGGCCCAGCCGTCCTATCCGACCGCCACCGAGCTGGACTGACTCGCGCCGGGTCGCGGACTCGGCGGCGGGCGGGGGTTTCCGGCAGACTTTGCGGGGCCGATCGCGCGGAACCGGCCCGCGCGCGGTGGCACGAGGAGGTGCGTCCGATGGTCGTACGGGTGCGGAATCGGGAAACGGGTGCGGCGCCCCGGGAGATCTCCGGCCGCGTGAGCTATGGTCTAGACCATGTCTGAGAGTGCCGCCGCTCCGGCCGAGTCGCTGTCGCGCCGTTCCTCGCTGACCGGGGTCGCGGTGAGCCCCGGGCGCGCGAGCGGACCCGTCGTGCGGGTCGCCGAACCGCTCGGGGAACCCGCCAGCACGCCCGCGCCGGACGATCCGGCGGCGGAGGCGGCGCGGATCGAACCGGCCGCGCGAGCGGTCGCCGCGCGGCTGGAAGCGCAGGCCGAGGCCGCGACCGGCGAGGCCGCGACGATCCTGATCACGACCGCCGCGATGGCCGCCGACCCGGCTCTCGCCACTCAGGCTCAACAGCTGGTGACGGCGCGGAACCTACCCGCGGCCCGCGCCGTCTACCAGGCCGCCGAAGGGTTCGCGGAAGCGCTCGCGGCCGCCGGCGGGTACATGGCCGAGCGGGTCCGCGACGTCCGGGACGTGCGCGACCGGCTCGTCGCCGAACTGCTCGGCGTGGCCCCGCCCGGGGTGCCCGAGCTGGCCTCGCCGAGCGTGCTGGTCGCCCGCGACCTCGCGCCCGCCGACACCGCGGGGCTCGACCCGGCGAAGGTGCTCGCGCTGGTCACCGAGGAGGGCGGCCCGACGAGCCACACCGCGATTCTCGCGCGGGCGCTGGGAATTCCGGCGGTCGTCGCGGTGCGCGGGCTGCTGGCGTCGGACGCCAAGGCGCTGTCGGTCGACGGCGACACCGGCGTGATCGAGGCGGTCGACCCGTCCGCCCCGATCGTCACCTCCGCCGCGTCCGGCCCGGCCGAATGGAACGGCGTCGGCGAGTTGTCCGACGGGCACCGCGTGAAGGTGTACGGCAACGTCGGTTCCCCGGCCGACGCGCAGGCCGCCGCGGACGCGGGCGCCGAGGGCGTCGGACTGTTCCGCACCGAGTTCTGCTATCTCGACGCGCCGGCCGAGCCGTCCGTCGAAGAGCAGCGAAAAGCTTATGCCGCCGTGCTTTCTCCGTTCCGCGGCAAGCCGGTCATCGTGCGGACGCTGGACGCGGGCGCGGACAAACCGCTCGCGTTCCTCTCCCCGGAGGACGAGCCGAACCCGGCGCTCGGCGTCCGCGGCCTGCGGATCGCGTTCGACCGGCCGGAGGTGCTCGACCGGCAGCTCGAAGCGATCGCGGGCGCGGCGGAGGATTCCGGCGCGGAAGTTTCGGTGATGGCCCCGATGGTCGGCACCGTCGAGGAAGCCGCCTGGTTCGCCGAGCGCGTGCGGGCCGCCGGGATCGCGCGGGCGGGCGTGATGATCGAGATCCCCGCCGCCGCGGTGCTGGCGCGGGAGATTCTCGGCGTGGTCGATTTCGTGTCCGTCGGCACGAACGACCTGGCCCAGTACACCTTCGCCGCCGACCGCCAGCTCGGCGCGGTGGCGAAGCTGAACGACCCGTGGCAGCCCGGATTGCTGCGCCTGCTCAAGCTGATCGGCGACGCGGCGGAAGCGACCGGCAAACCGGCGGGCGTGTGCGGCGAAGCGGCGGCCGACCCGCGGCTCGCGCTGGTGCTGGCCGGGCTCGGCCTGACGAGCCTGTCGATGAACGCCCCGGCGATCCGGGCGGTCGGCGCGAGCCTGGCGACCGTGTCGCGGGAGAAGGCCCGCGAGATCGCGGCGGCGGCGCTGGCCACCGCCGATCCGGCCGCGGCGCGCAAGGCGGTCGCGGACGCGGTTTCGTAGCCGGGGACGCCGGATCCGGGTGAGAGATGGGGTACCGGATCCGGCGCCGGACGCTGGTCAGCCGAAGATGCCCCGCCGAGGGTGGCGGATGACCAGCGAGCCTCCGTGGATGCGGCCGGTCACCACGTAGCGCGGGGTGCCCGCGCGGCCGTTGCTGCCGGTCTTGTCGTCGAGCGAGCCGAACTTGATCTCGGTGATCGAGTTGTAGTCCACCGCCGCGTGCGGCGGGATGATCAGCTCGACCGAACCCCACTTCGAGTCCAGTTCGATCTGCACCACCGGGGTGGCGACGCGGGCCTCGGTGAAGTCGAGTTTGGTGCTGCCGTACTTGTTGCGCACCACCATCGCGGCCGGGACCTGCCACGGGCCGCTGCGCTGCAGCGACGAGTACTTGGCGTTGAGTTCGAGCCGGCGGCCCAGTCCGTAGTTCGGCCCGTAACCGGGCGGCTCGGGCATCGGCGCGTACTGCGGGGCCGCGCCGGGGTGCACCAGTCCGGGCAGGTCGGCGAGGACGGTGTTGAGCTCGCCCCGGGTGCGGGCCGCGAGCGCCTGGTCGGTGCGTTCGGTGAACTCGTCGAGGGTGAGCATCCCCTGTCCGATCGCCTTCTGCAGCACGCCGACGACGTGCTCGCGTTCGTCGTCGGACACCCGGATGTCGCGCGCGGTCAACGGCTTGGTCTCGGTCGCGGGCTGCGCGGCGGTCGTCTCTTCCTCGGCCATGGCATCGATGGTAGAACTCGATTTCCGCTGGCAGATCGGGGAAAAACCCTGAACGGACCCGTACTCCGCGCAGGCGTCGCGCTGGTCGCGGCTTGCTGCCTGCTGACCTCGTGCACGAGCGGCGTCCCGGTGCCCGCCCCGGTGAGTTCGGCGCGTCCGATGCCGACCACACCCCCGCCGACCGGCCTCGACGGCGGCGTCGCCACCGGCGGCATCGGCGTGGAACTGCTGCTGGCCACGTCGCCGCCGACGGTGTTCGACGCCGATTCGGGCGTGCGCGGCACCCTGCCCGGCGTTCCCGGCGGGCAGCGGGCGGTGTCGGTGCTGCGCGTCGGCCACACGCCGGTCGTGCTGACCGCGCCGCCCTGCCCGCAGGCCAGCTGCGCGCCCGCCGACGTGTACGTCTACCTGGGACTTTCGGCCCCGCGGTCGCTCGGCAAAGCGGTGAGCGCGGCCGCGGGCGCGGACGGCGCCAGCGTGTGGCTGATCCGCGAGGACGGCCCAGATCTCTGCCGGCTGGAACACGTCGCGCTCACCGGCGCCTCGTTCGGCCAGGGCACGGTGGCGTCGTGCCACACGCTCGTCCGGGTGGAGACGGCGCACGGGTTGCTGATCACCGTCGGCGGCGGCACCGCCGAGACCGTCGACGTCCTGATCGACCCGGCCACCGGACGCACCGTGCAGCAGTCGCCGCGCATCCTCGCCGCGGCTGGCGACCGGCTCGTCCTCGGCGGCCTCACCGACTTGACCGTGCTCGACCTGCGCAGCGGAGCGCGGAAACCGGTGTCCCTGCCGGTGCCGCAGCCGAATCCGTACGTGCTGCCCAGCCGGGACGGCAAGGTCGCCGCGGTCGATTTCGGCACCCCGTCGTTCCCCGGAACCGGCACGCAGACCCGGGACATCTGGCTGTTGAACCTGACCGACGGCACCTGGCAGCAAGCCCCGTCGATGCCGTTCTCGACGGAGAACCTGAAGCACTCCGGTCTGGAGTGGACGGAAGCGGGCGACCTGGTCCTCGACGACGGGGTGGTCGGGGCGTGGCATCCCGGCGAACCGGCCTGGCGGCTGGGGAAGGCGAAACTCGCCGCGGCGCAGCAGGCCGCCGGGGTCGCGACCTCCTGAAGGTCAGTCCTCGTCCAGCCCGTGCTCGATCGCGTACCGGGCCAGCTCGACCCGGTTGTGCAGCTGGAGTTTGCGCAACGTCGACTGCACGTGGTTCTCCACGGTCCGGTGCGACAGCACGAGCCGCTCCGCGATCTGCCGCGCGGTCAGGCCCTTCGCGACCAGCCGGAGCACGTCGGTCTCCCGGTCGGTGAGCCGCGGCGGTTCCGGCGCGCCGTCCGGGGCGTCGGCCATCCGCCGGTACTCGCCGAGCACCAGGCCCGCCAGCCCGGCGGTGAACACCGGATCGCCGTCGGCCGTCCGGCGCACCGCGTCCACCAGCTCCGCCGCGGACGCCGATTTCACCAGGTAGCCCGACGCGCCCGCCTTCACCGCTTCCAGCACGTCGCTGTGCTCGCCGCTGGCCGAGAGCACCAGCACGCGCGTGTCCGGCGCCGCCGTGGTGATCTCGCGGGTCGCCTCGACGCCGGACGTGCCGCCGAGGTTCAGGTCCATCAGCACGACGTCCGGCCGCACCGCGCGCGCGATCCGGACCGCCGCCGGGGCGTCCGGGGCGGTCGCGGCGACCTCGAACCCGTTCTCGGACAGGTCGCGGGCCACGCCGTCGCGCCACATCGGGTGGTCGTCGACCACCATCACGGAAATCGTCCGTTCCGTCATCGCCCGTCCCTCATCGTCGCCGGCACCCGCACTTCCCACTCCGTGCCCCGGCCGGGAGCGCTGTCCAGCACCGCGGTCCCGCCGAGGTCTTCCACCCGGCCGCGAATCGACTTCACTACTCCGAGACGGCCCTCGGCCGCCGCTCGTTCCAGCCTGCCGCTCTCGATCCCCGGCCCGTCGTCGCGGATGCTCACCACGACCTCGCCGCCGAGGTCCTCCAGCAGCACCCAGGCGTGCGCGTCCGGACCAGCGTGTTTCTCCACGTTAGCCAGTGCTTCGCGGGTGACCGCGACGAGTTCCTCGGTCACGTGCGCGGGCAGGGCCACCGTTCCGGCCGGCGTCGACACCTGCACGGACGTGGTCGCCAGCAGCTGCAACGCCGAACGGAGGTCCGCGGTGTCGCCGGACCGCGTCGGCTCGCTGCTCACCAACGCGCGCAACGCGATCTCCTGCTCCCCCGCGAGCCGTGCCAGCTCCGCTGCTTCCCCGCCTACTTCCAGACCGCGCCGCCGTACGCGTGCGAGAACCTGAAGCACGCTGTCGTGAATCGAGCGCGCGAGGCGTTCACGCTCGGCCGTCGCCGCTTCGGTGCGAAGGGCGCGCGCGAGCGCTTCGGCGGACGTACGCGCGAGCGTTGCCGCCATACCGACAAGGAGACCGCTCGCGCACAACAGCACTCCGTCACGGACCACGTCGAGGTCGATCTTCTCGCGCGCGATCCCCGTCCCCACTGCGACGACAAGGCCCGCCACTACGCCGCCGCGCGCGCCGAAGCGGGTCGCGGCGGCGAGCGGGGCGACCGCTGCCCACACTGTGGTGATCAACGGCGAAGCTGCTTCGTACTGCGCGTCCGAAAGAATCCACGGCGACGTGAGCATGAGCGCCGTGGTGAGCGCGACGTCGGAGATCACCAGCCAGCGGTGCCGTCCGCTCTCGCGCACGTACGCGACGCTCGATCCGGCAGACCACGCGCCCATCACCCCGACGACGAGCCACGCCAGCCACGGCCGTTGAAAGTTCGAGTGGTGCGCGATCACTACCGCCAGCGCGAACAGCCACGTGACGACGCGCAGCACGACGACGCCGCGCCACAGCGGCGTCGCCGGATCTCGGGTGGGACGAACGCTCACTTCTTGTCTTCTGTGCTCTCTTCGGAGTCGGCTGTCTTGTCGTCCGAGCCCTCTTCGGGATCGTCGTTGGGATTGGCGGCTTGGCTGTGCAGCGCGTCGACGGTCGCCGGATCCGGATCGTGTTCGTGCAGCAGCGACCGGACCCCGGCGTTGAGCACGGCCAGCAGCGGCACGGCGAGCAGCGCGCCCGCGATGCCCGCGGCGACCAGGCCGATGGCGATCGCCAGCACCACCGCGAGCGGGTGCAGCCGCACCGCGCGGCCGAGCAGCAACGGCTGCAGCACATGGCTTTCCAGCTGCATCACGCCGACCACGATGGCCAGCACGACCACCGCGCCGATGATGCCCTTCGACACGAGCGCGATCAGCACCGCGACGCCGCCGGTGATCAGCGCGCCGATGATCGGGATGAACGCGCCGAGGAACACCAGCGTCGCCAGCGGGATCACCAGCGGCACGCCGACGATCCACAGCCCGATGCCGATGCCGACCGCGTCGACCACGGCCACCGCCGCCGTCGCGCGGATGTAGCTGACCAGCGAGGCGAACCCGCGCCGTCCGGCCACGTTCACGCGGTTGCGCACCCGCTGCGGCACGCCGCGCACCAGGAACGTCCAGATGCCGTCGCCGCCGGCGAGGAAGAAGATCGTGACGAAGAGGGTCAGCACGAAGCCGGTGAGGATCTCGCCGACGGTGCCCGCGGTGGTCAGCGCGGTGGTGGTGAGCGACGCCTGGTTGTTCTGCAGGAAGCCGATCGCCTGGTTGATGAAGTCCTGGATCTGCTCCTGGCGCAGGTGCAGCGGACCGTTGATCAGCCAGTCCTTGATCTGGTTGAGGCTCGTGGTCAGCTGTTGCTGCAGTTCGGGAAGCCCGCTGGAGAACTGGGTGATCACGAACGTCAGCAGCCCGCCGAGCACCGCGAGCCCGGCCACGAGCACGATCGCCGTGGCGAGCCCGCGCGGGAAGCGGATCTGCACGAGCCGCGACACCGCGGGGGCGAGCAGCGCGGAAAGCAGCAGCGCGATCGACACCGGCACCACGACCGAGGCGAGATAGCCCAGCAGCCACACCACCGCGTACAGCGCGGCGATCACGACGATGAACCGCCACGACAGCGCGGCGGATACGCGCAGGCCGCGCGGGATGAAGCCGGTGACGTCGGCGACTGGTTCGGAAAGGGACCGTTGTTCGCGGTGTCCGCGCCCTGGCTGGCTCACGGGGACAACCGTATCGGCCCCGTCGACCGAAACCGGGCGGATCGCCCCACCGGCAGGCGTGAATCACCGCTTCGCCCGGATTCGCGAACCGACTCCGGAGTAACCGCCTGTCTTCACCGGGGATGACCCATCGTGAGACCCGGCCACACTCTGTGTTGTTCACACGATGGTGGCATCAAGTCGTGTCAAGGATGCGCGGCGGACCACAAATTTGGTTGTCTCGGTTTCGCACCACCACGGAACTGTGCCGTTCCGTCGAAAAACCGAAATCATTTTTACCCGAGGAGAAATCACCTGTGACGAACGACGCTGTGCACGAGAGGCGGGGCGCGACGCGCTTCGGCCGTCTCGCGTCGCGTGCGTTGTTCGTCGTCGGCGGCGCGCTCGCGGCCACCGCGGCCGCGTGGGCCGTCTCCTCCTCCGTCGCTTCGGCGGACACGGTCGACGCGAGCGTCACGCCGGTCACCGACGCGACGGCCGCCGGAATCGGCGACGTCACCGACGGCGTGGCCCGGTTCGCGGGCGACGTCACCGGTGCGGTGCAAGGGCTTTCGTCGTGCGGCCAGGGAGCCACCACGTGGTCTGAACCAGGCACGACGCGGCCCACCTGCTCGCTCGACCAGGTCGGCAGCGCGCACCGCGAGGACCTCGCCGGAAGCCAGGAGGCCGCCGGGAAGGTCAACGACGCGGTGAGCGACCTCGGCCGGAACGCGGTCGTCAAGCCGGTCGAGCGCACGCTCGGCTCGCTCGAGCACATCGCGCGCAAGCCGGAGGACGCCCGCCAGGTGATCGCCGACGCGACCACCCCGCCGCCCGCCGCACAGGACTTCGGCCGGAAACTGTGGGATCTGCTCGACCCGAGCGCTCCCTCCGACCTGGTCGACCTGCCCAAACTGCCCTCGGCCCCGGCTCCTGGAGCCGAGCAGCTTCCCGCGCCCGGCATTCCCGAGCAGCCCGCCGAGGCGGAGCAGAATCTCGGTGCCGCAGCGATGACCACGTCCGACGCATTGCAGTCGGTCTTCCCGGCGATGGACGCGCAGTCCGTCGTTCCGGTGCAGGGCACGGAACTGCCGCAGCGCCACCACGGCGACCGCGGTCTGCCCGGCGCCCCGTTCTCCCCGGCGCAGCTTCCCGCCGCGCCGCTCTCCATCCCGAACTCCCCGGCCGGTGGCAGCACCGCGCCCGGCGGACACCTCGACGGCTTGCACTTCGGCGTTCCCTCCTGGGTCGTCGCCGCCGTCGACAACGCCGTGGCGGGTTCGACCCGCACCGGCCTCGCGCACACGCCGCGCACCCCGGGCGAGCAGCCCGGCGTCACTCCTGACTGATCCACTTCACCCGCGGGGTCTTTGACGCACCCACGGCCGCCTTCGTGTGCCGTCGCCGTCATCGACAGATATCCCGCGGGTTTTTCGCGCGCTGCGCAATTTCCGCGCACGCATTCCCCCGGTGCATTCTCGGACATCCGGGCGCACCGCCACAAACCCGCAAGGGACCCCGATATGAAGGAGAAAAATCCCATGCAGACCTGGGCAAAGCGCGGACTCCAGACCGCGTTGGTCACGGGTGGGTTGCTGATGCTGGGCACCGGCATCGCCTCGGCCGACGAGAACGTGAACCCGGACACCCCGGCCTCCCCGCTTGATCTCAACGTCACCGTCCCGATCGACGAAGCCAACAACGCGATCGGCACCCCGCTCGGGCAGGTCGACCTCCCGGCGCACCACAACGAGATCAGCACCAAGCCCGTCACCTCCGCCGTCAAGGGAGCGCTCGCCTCGGCGAAGACGCCCGGCGGCTCCGCGGGCAGCCTGACCGACAGCCTCCCGAAGGCGGACGCGCCCCGGCAGCTCACGCCGACCCACGACGCGTTCAAGGGCAACAAGGTCAACGGCGACGTCGTCGTCCCGATCCAGATCGTGGACAACGCGGTCGGCGTCATCGGCGACGCCCACGTGCAGGGCGGCGACCACACGCAGACGTACAACCACAACCAGGACGTCGCGACCAACGGCCAGTACTCCGGCATCGCGGGCAACGTCGTGGCGCTCGAATGGGCGCTCCCGGTGCAGGTCGCGGGCAACGGCGTCGGCCTGGCCGGCGGCAGCGGCGCGGTGCACGGCGGCTCGGCGCACCAGAGCACCAGCGAGACCGGCAACGTCGACACCACCGGCGAGGGCTCCGGCCTGTCCGGCAACGTCGTCGGCGGCCAGTTCGCGACCCCGGTCCAGGTGACCGGCAACGCCGCGTCCTGGATCCTCGGCAACGCCTACAGCGGCGGCTACAACGCCGACACCACCGCCACCTCCGGCGGTTCGATGAAGTCCAACGGCAAGGGCGCCGCGGGCAGCGGCAACGTGGTCGGCGCTCCGATCGCGCTGCCGGTCAAGTTCAACGGCAACGCCGGCGGCGCGTGGGGCTCGGACGCGGACTCCACCTCGAGCTCCTCGGCCGACGCGAAGGCGGGCGACACCCGTCCGGGCAGCCTGCACGGCATCCCGACCTACATCGAGACCGATGGGGACAAGTCGTTCGCGTCCGGCAACGCCGCCGCCGCGCAGGCGAGCCCGGTCGCGAACGTCGCGTCCGTCGCCGGTTCGTGGATCGGCAACGCCACCACCGGCCAGGCGCTCGAGCGCCAGGCGTCCTCCGCCACCCACGAGACCACCGCTGCCTCCGGCGGCTTCGTGAAGACGAACGGCAACGACGCCGCCGGTTCGGCCAACGTGGTCGACCCGGCAGTGGCGCTCCCGGTCGAGGCCTGCGGCGTGGGCGGCACCTACATCGGCCGCGCGGTCGCCAACTGCGACAACACCACCACCGCCACCTCCGGCGACGGCAGCTACACCACCGGCAACGGCTCGACGCTGACCGGCAACATCGTCAACTCCCAGGTGGCGGGCGCCCCCGAGGTGCACGGCATCGGCGGCAGCCACATCGGCAACGCCTCGGGCACCTCGACCGAGACCAAGACCGTCACCGCCGGCAACTACGACGGCAGCCAGGGCAACGACTCGTCCGGTTCGGGCAACATCGTGCAGGTCCCGGTGGCCGCGCCGGCCGAGGTGTTCGGCACCGGCGGTTCGTTCGTCGGGCAGGGCTCGGGCGACGGCTCCGAGACCAAGACCGTGAAGGCAGGCGGCGGCGGGAACACCGCTGACGACAACGGCTTCCTCAGCTCGAACCTCGCCACCGCGCCGCTGTCGACTCCGGTTCAGGTGTTCGGCACCGGTGCCTCGCTCGTCGGCCAGGGCCACGGCAAGTCCAGCAACGACACCACCTCCACCGCGGGCGGCGACGTGCACGCGACCGGCGCGGAGGGCGCGGGTGCGGGCAACCTCATCGAGGCTCCGCTCTCGCTGCCGGCCCAGGGCCACGGCGTCGGCGGTTCGGTCGCCGGCATCGGCACCGGCACGTCGGACAACCTGACCGACTCGAAGGCGGGCGGCGACGCTACGGCCGACGGCAAGGACGGCGCGCTCGCCGGCAACATCGTCAAGGCCCCGACCGGCGGTGCGGGCACCATCTTCGGCGACGGGGTCGCCGGGGGCGCGATCGGTCACGGCACCGCCACCAACGACGTCACCTCGACCTCGGGCGGTACGGCCGCCACCAACGGTGACAACGGCGCGGGTGCGGGCAACATCGTCGGTGCGGACCTCGCTCCGGTGCCGCAGGCATACGGCGACGCGGTTTCCGCAGCGGGCAATTCCTCGAGCAACAGCACGAACAACACCGCCGTCACCGACGCTGGCAAGAACAACACCTCGGGTGTCGAGGGCTCGATGTCAGGCAACATCCTCGACCTGCCGGCCCCGGCTCCCGCACAGGCCGGCACCAACGGTGCCGCTGTGGGCGGCCAGGCGCACGCGGTCGGTGACAGCCTCACCACCGTGAAGGTCGGCGATGACGCCACCACGACCGACGGTGCGGGCGACGCGGTCTCCGGCTACGACTTCTACCACCCGGTCGGTGTGCAGGGGAACATCCACAATGTGCCGGTGGAGGTGCTCGGCGCTGCTACCGCGATCGGGGCCAACTCGACTGAGGTCGATCCCCAGCCGACCATTGTGGTGCCGATCAGCGGGGAGATGGGCGCTGACCAGCTCCCCGCGCTGCCCGCCGTGCCGGGTCTGCCGGGCGGTTCCTCGGCCGCTCCGTCGCTGCCGGCGGCTCCGGCCCTGCCGGGTCTCTCGAGCCTGCCCACCGCGACCACGCTGCCCGCTCCGGCGCTGCCGGGTGCACAGCGGGCCGACGTGCCGCAGGTCAGCGGCCTGTCCGCGCTGGGTCAGCTGAACCAGCTCAAGGGTGCTTCGGTGCTGCCGTCGGTGTCCGGGCTGCAGAACGGCATCCACCTGCCGTCGGCCCCGTCCGTTCCGGCTCTGCCGGGCGTTCCGGCCCTGCCGGGTGCGGGCGCCGAGCGGGCCGACGTGCCGGCCGTTCCGGCTCAGCTGCCGGTGAAGACGTCGCTGCCGACGCTGAACCAGCTGCCCGCCGTCACCGCGCTGCCCGCCGTGCCGGGTGTGCCGACGACCCTGCCGACCACGATGCCGACCGCTCCGGCCGTGCCGGCGATCGGTGACGCGACCGGCCCGCTGGGTGCGTTCCAGAAGCTGGCCGCGAAGGTGACCAGCCTCTTCAAGAAGTGAACCGCTTCGCCTGAAGCGAGCCGGGGATAACCCGGACGGGCCCGGAAGCCACTGGCTTCCGGGCCCGTTTTTTGTCCTGGGTCAGGAAAATTCGAGCGACCGCTTCGCCAGGCCGTGCCAGAAACCGTCGATCACCGTGCGGCCCTCGCCTTCGGCCGAGCTGGCGCCGAGCGACACGAACAGCGGCGCGAAGTGTTCGATCCGCGGGTGCGCCATCGCGGCGGCCGGGGCCTTGTGCTGGAAGTCGAGCAACGCGTCGAGGTCGCGGGCGCGCAGCGCTTCGTCGCCCCAGTGGTCGAATTCCGCGGACCAGCCCGGCGGGGTTCCGTTGGTGCCGTTCACTTCCCGCATCGCGCGGAGGTTGTGGGTGAAGAATCCGCTGCCGATGATCAGCACGCCCTCGTCGCGCAGCGGCGCGAGCTTGCGGCCGAGGTCGTAGAGCGCCCGCGGGTCGAGCGAGGGCATGGAAATCTGCAGTACCGGGACGTCGGCCTCGGGAAACATCTCGACGAGGGGGACGTAGGCGCCGTGGTCGAGGCCGCGTTCCGGGGCGTCGTGCACCTGGGTTTCGGTCGAATGCAGCAGTTTGCGCACCTTCGCGGCCAGTTCCGGAGCGCCCGGTGCGGCGTATTTGACCTCGTAGTAGCGCTCGGGGAAGCCCCAGAAGTCGTAGACGAGCGGGACCGTCGTGGTCGCCCCGAGCGTCAGCGGCGCCTCCTCCCAGTGCGCCGAAACGACCAGGATCGCACGAGGTTTCGCCAGGTCAGCGGACCAGTCCGCGAGCTGCCGGGTCCAGGTGGCGTCGTCGGCGAGCGGCGGCGCACCGTGGCTCAGATACAGGACCGGCGTGCGGGTCGCCATGGCTGCCTCCAAGTGTTTGAAACTTCAACTACTACGGTACGCCTGGTTCGCGGACTTGGCGAATTCGTCCTCGGCGGCGGTCTCCGTGCGGCAGACTCGCCTGGTGAAGTTCTTCTGCTACCACCGGGACCGCCCGGGTTCCGCCGTGCTGCGCGACGAGCTGCTCGAAGCGCACTGGTCCTATATGGACGGTTTCGCCGCCGAACTGATCGCCCGCGGACCGACCCTGGACGGCGACGTCCCGACCGGCAGCGTGCACGTCGTCGACCTCCCGGACGCCGCCGCGGCCCGCGAATTCGCTTTCGCGGAACCGAATTACCAGGCCGGCGTCTACCGGGACGTCCTGATCCGCCGCTGGGACAACGCCCTCGGCCGCACCATGTGGGAATTCCCCGGCGATCCGGAGGCGGACCACCTGTATTTGGTGCTGGGCTTGGGTTTCGGTCCCGCCGTGGACCTCGAACCGTCCGCGCCGGAGTCCTTGATCGCCTACGGTCCGCTGTGGTCCGACGACGGCACCGCCTGGCTCGGCACCGCAGCCTTGGTGCAAGCCGCCGATCCTGAGGCGGCTCGCGGGCTCCTCACCGCGGAGCACTACGCCGCGATCGAGGTGCACGACTGGGCGCCGGGCGGCCGTTCCTGAGCTGCCGCCATACGATTCCGGCGGCGGTCAGCGCGGCGACTGCGAGAACCACGGCGAAAACCGTTGCTCCAGTAGCGATTCCGAGGGCGTCACTGAGATATCCGCTGCCGACGGGCAGGAGCGCGGCCGGAAGGTAGCCGCCGAAGTTGAGCAGAGCGTTGGCCTCCGCGCGCCGCCGCTCGGGCACGTGGGTGCTGATCAGGGTGAGCCCGCCGAGTTGCCCGAGCCCCTGCGCCGCTCCCGCGAGCACCGCGGTCACGACGATCGCCGCGATCCACTGCGCGTGGACGGCGATCAGCAACGCCGCCATGCACGCGACCCCCGCTGCCGCCCCGGCGAGCAGGATGGCGCGGACCTCGAATCGCTTCGCCGCGAACTGGACCGCGGTCGCCGCACCGAACATGACGAACGCCGTCACCCCGGCGAGCAGGCGGTTGCCGGTACCGAGCACATTGGCGAGCAGGGCCGGTCCGAGGGAAAGCACGAACGAGGTCGACGTGATCCCCGGCGCGAAAACCGCGATCCCGAGCGCGACGTACCTGCGCTGCGCCCGCGGCACGGCGGGAATCCGCACCCAACCGCCCTGGCCAGGGTCGACCGGACGCCGAAGCGGCAGCCGAACAACCACGACCACCGCGTTGAGCAGCAGCACCGCCGAAACCACGAAGATCGTCACGGTCGGCCCCGGCAGGGTCTCCGACAACGCCCCGGCCAGCAACGGCCCAAGCCCGGCCCCGAACACCATCGCGGTAGACGCCGCGAGGGTCGAGGTCCTCGCCCGTGCCTCCCCGCCGACGTCAACCACGGCGGCCATCCCCGCCGACACCGTGATGCCGACCGCGATCCCGGCCAGCAGCCGAGCGACCGCCAACGCGAGCACCGACGTCGCGACCGCGAACAACCCGCAAGCGATCAACGCGAGCAAAACCCCAGGCAGCACAACGGGTTTACGCCCGAGCCGATCCGAGGCCCGCCCCGCGACGAGCAGCGCGGCCAGCAAGCCGGCGATGTAGGCCGCGAAGATCACGGTGAGCGTGCCGGCGGAGAACCCGAGCCGGTGCTGCCACAGCACGTACAGCGGCGTCGGCGCGTTCGAAAGCACGAACACCGCGGTGACGGGCCACGCGGCGAGCCAGGGACTACCGACCCGCGAGGGCGCGACGACGGCCATGGATCCTCCAGTACGAGATTGTTCGAACTAGTACGAGTGAACACGAACCTAGCAGTAGTTCGACTAATCTCGTACTGGAGTGGTTGAATGAGGGCATGCGCTCGTCCTCGGTGCCCGATCCGGATGCCCCGCCCGCCGAACTTCCGCCGCCCCTGCCCGAACCCGCGCGGGAAGACCTGCGGCTGGAAACCGTCCTGGCCGCCCTGAGCGACCCGCTGCGGCTGACGATCGTGCGAAAACTGCTGCTGGAACGCGAGGCCTACGACCATCCGTGCGGCTGGTTCGGCTTCGACCGTCCGAAGTCGTCGCTGACCCACCACTTCAAGGCCCTGCGGGAGGCGGGCGTGCTGCGGCAGCGGCAATACGGACTGGAACGCCGCAGCCGGGTCCGCACGGAGGACCTCGATATACGCTTTCCCGGGCTGCTGGATCTGGTCGCGGACTGGCAGCCCGCTTCTTAACTCAACCTGGGGGCTAGATGAGAACGCAACCGCACACCGAGGCACACCGCAGGCGCTGACCACCAGGTGACGACAGCCCGTCACGCCCGGACCGGCTATTTCTCCGGCCCGCTCCGCTGATCAGTCGTGGGCCAGGTCGGCGAACCGGCTGTAGTGCAGCTGGTGCGCGACCACGATCGTGCTCGTCGGACCGGCACGGTGCTTCGCCAGGATCAGGTCGGCCTCGCCGGCGCGCGGGTCGTCGCGTTCCCAGGCGTCCGGGCGGTTGATCAGGATGACGATGTCCGCGTCCTGCTCCAGCGAACCGGATTCACGCAGGTCCGACAGCATCGGCTTCTTGTCGGTGCGCTGTTCCGGACCACGGTTCAGCTGGGAGATCGCGATCACCGGCACCTCGATCTCCTTGGCCAGCAGCTTCAGCTGACGGGAGAACTCCGAGACTTCCTGCTGCCGCGATTCGACGCGCTTGCCGGACGTCATCAGCTGCAGATAGTCGACGACCACGAGCCGCAGGTCGTGCCGCTGCTTGAGCCGGCGGGCCTTCGCGCGGATCTCCATCATCGTCATGTTCGGCGAGTCGTCGACGAACAGGGGGGCCTCCGACACCTCGCTCATCCGCCGGGCCAGCCGCGTCCAGTCGTCGTCGGACATCTTGCCGCCGCGCATGTCGGCGAGGCGGATTTTCGCCTCGGCCGACAGCATGCGCATCACGATCTCGGTCCGGCTCATTTCCAGCGAGAAGATGACGCTGGTCAGGCCGTGCTTGATGGACGCCGACCGGACGAAGTCCAGGCCAAGAGTCGACTTGCCGACACCGGGACGGGCCGCGACGATGATCATCTGGCCGGGGTGCAGGCCGTTGGTCAGCTCGTCGAAGTCGGCGAATCCGGTCGGGATGCCCTGAGACTGGCCGCCGCGCGAGGCGATCGCGTCGATCTCGTCCATGGTCGGCTGGAGCAGGTCCTCCAGCGCGACGTAGTCCTCGCTCGTGCGGCGCTCGGTGACGTCGTAGATCGCGGCCTGCGCGCGGTCGACGACCTCGTCGATGTTCGCGCCGTCGGCCGCGGCCGCGCCGTAGCCGTACTGCACGATGCGGGTGCCCGCTTCCACGAGGCGGCGCAGCACCGCCTTCTCGGACACGATCTCCGCGTAGTAGCCCGCGTTGGCCGCGGTGGGCACGGTCGCGATGAGCGTGTGCAGGTACGGCGCGCCGCCGACGCGGCCGAGCTCGCCGCGCCGCTCCAGTTCGGCGGCCACGGTGATCGGGTCGGCCGGTTCGCCGCGGCCGTAGAGGTCGAGGATGCAGTCGTAGACGGCCTGGTGCGCGGGCCGGTAGAAGTCGCCGGGGCCGAGCGCCTCGATGACGTCGGCGACCGCGTCCTTCGACAGCAGCATGCCGCCGAGCACCGACTGCTCCGCCGCGATGTCCTGCGGCGGCTGGCGGTCGAACCCGCCAGGGCCGGGGTCGCTCGGACCCGGATCGGACTCCGCGTACGCCGGACCGCGGTCATCGGTCACCGCCACTGCCCGGACACCTCCCCTCGCCCCGCCGTCGCTCCGGCCGGCCCCGTCGTCTCGCGTGCGCCTGTCCTGTGCCGAACCGCGCCCGCCCGCCGCCTCGCGAAGAGGCCAGTCCAGGCGAACACCTGTTCGAGTATGCCGGAGTCGGCCCGGCTTTCCCACCCGCCCGTCCGGTCCTCTTCGATGATGGACCGGACGGTTCCCCGCGCCGGTGACCGCCACGCGGAGCCACCGGGAGTACTGGGCGCGAACGCACGCTAGATCCCCCGGAAGGACGAGCGCAATTCCGGGTGTTGACCGTGTTGTGGACAACCTGTGGATGACTGGGGGCAACGAATCACAGGTGTCCGCGAGCCTGTGGACAAAGTGGGGACAGTGCAGACCTGCTTCACTGAATCCGCAGGTCAAGGCCTGTGCAAAGACTGTGGAGAACTTCGCGAAAACTCGTCCGGCGTGTCGTGCCGAACTCGTTCTTCGGCGTGTCGCGCCCGCGTCCGTCCACCGCCCTGTGGATGGTTGCTACGCACGGTAGATCACCGACCCGATGGGCTGAACGAAGGAGAATTCCCCACGCGGCCCATCCGGTGGCTGCGCACAGTGAGCGATCAGGCAAAAGCGCAGGTTAACCGCGTGCAAACGAAAAACCGGGTGAGGTTCACCGCCGGACACCTCGCGGTGCCGTGCCGGGAACCCCACCCGGAGTAACGCTCGGGTGCTCAGCCCAAGGCGCTTTGCGCCTGGCGGAGCCGTTCGGAGATCGCCTGCGGAGTGCCCGGGGTGAAGACGATGAGCGACTCCTTCCCAGGCCGCTCCTCCATCAGCCACCGGCCTTCACTGGTGTCGATGAAGTTGACCGGCTTGGGTACCCGTCGGCGACGCCCCCCGTTCGGGCGAGTCGCGACGTACAGCGCGCCGCTTCCGGTACGCGGCAGTTTCAGGATCCGCTGGATCTCCTTGAGCGGTGCCACGTCGTCCGTCCGCTGACCGCCGCTCCGCATGATGGATCCCTGCGGGACTTCGTCCGAACCGGCGGCCCGGCCGCTCTCGTACTCGGCCCGGCTGGTGATGAGCGGCTGCCCGTTCGCTGCCTTGCCCGCCGGGATGAGATCGAGGAACGTCGGCAGCAGAAGGTCCGGTCGCTGGCGGGTGACCGTCACGACCTGCTCGCCTTGGACCCGGATCAGGCCGAAGCCACCGCCGTTACCGCTCCCGACCAGCGCGCCGTAGTTCGACGGACTGTCGTCCTCGAACGTCCCGTCGAACCAGCCGTAGTACTCGAGCTGCGGGTGCGAGATGGACTCGATCAGCGCGAGCAGGTCGCGGTCCATCCCCCTGGGGCCCATAAGCCCTGCCTCAGTCAGCACGGCGTTGACGTCTTGGTCGATGCGCCGTTCAGCTGTGGGGTCGTAGAACGTCGCCGCGTCGGCGATGACCTGGTGTGGTTCCCCGCCGCGGCGCTTGATCAGGTTGCACAAGGTGAGGAGGGTGAAGCGGGTCGGCGTGTCGAGAGTGATCACTGTGCCTGTCCTCATTCGCCGATGACCGGCGGAACAGTCAGCTGATCAGACCCGAAGAGCTCGTTGGCGTCCTCTTCCACCAGGTACTTAGTCTGGTGTTCCTCGTCCTCCTGGCCCTTTTGGCCGCCGCGGCCGCCGCCCATGCCGCCCATGCCCGAGGCGCCGGCTTTGCCCGCCGCGCCCGCGCCCGCACCGCGAAGGGCGCCCGCGCCACCGGCTCCGGCTCCCACGCCGCCTGCCGCCGCACCCGAACCGGCGCCGCCGGGACCGAAGCCCGCGCCGCCGAACGCGCCGGGCCCGAAAGCCGCGCCGCTGCCCGCGCCCCCGCCGCCGGGACCGAACTGGCCCGACCCACCACCCGTCGGCCCGAACGCACTGGGGTTGAACTTCGCCGGGTCCGTCGTGGGAGGCGTCCAGCCCGAGGTCGTCGTCCCGTCGCCCGGACCGGTGTAGCTGCCCGGCCCGCCCGGGGTGAACTTGCCCGGACCGTTCGGGTCGGTGAAGTGGCCCGGTCCGCCCGGTCCGCCTGGCACGTTCGAGTGCGATCCGGGCCCGTTCGGATCGAACCTGGGCGTGTCCATCTTGGGCGGCGAGAAGCTGCCGCCGCCAGCGCCGATGCCGCCGGTTCCGCCCGGCACGTGGCTGCCGGGGCCGCCGCCGAACTTGCCGGGGTCGCCGCCGTCGGAGAGGTTGTTGCCCTGCCATGCGTTGTACTGCGGCAACTGGCCCGCGTTCTGCCCGCTGGCGTTGAAGTAGTTCGTGTACGCCTGGACGTTGGCCTTGCTGTTGTCGTTGTACTGATTGATCTCGTCGTCTTTGTCGCTCAACGGGTTGATCCCGTCGAGGAACCCGGCCGACGGCGGATCCTTGGGCAGCTGCTGCACCTTGCCCTTGACCGTGTGGAAGCAGTCGGCCTGCGTGTTGAGATAGGTGTGGCTCTTGTTCAGGTTCGAGACGGAGTCCTCGAGCCAGGTCTTGAGCGGGTGCGCGCCCGCCTGCGCCGCAGTGGCACCGCCGCCCTGCCAGGCCTCGTCCATTTTCTTGTTCAGATTGTCGATCTCGGTCGCCCGCTTGCTGTGGGCTTCCCCGAGGCTTTTGGCCGACGCGACCCCCGTGTCGAGCGAGGTCGTGTCGCCCGCGTGGATCTTCTCGTAGATCGTGTACGCGTCGATCGAGCGACCGCCGAGGTCCGCCGACATTTGCTGGGCCTCGGGACCGCCGCTGAACAGACCGACCAGACCGCCGACGACGGCACCGACACCCGCGCCTACCGCGGTTCCGACGCCGGGTACGACTGACCCGATGAGGGCCCCGGCCCCGGCCCCGGCGGCCATGCCTTTCAGCTCTTTGCCTACGGTATTGGCATCATTCCCCATGATGAGCCATTCCTTCCGTGCTGGGCAGAGGTCGAGTGACGATCACGACGCCCCCTGGAGATGTCCGATCATCGCGGTGGCGAACTTCTTCGCGATGCTGCAGGGGTCCTTTTTGTTCGAACCCATGCTGATGTTCGGGAGGACCGAGACGGCGAGCTGGTCGGTGACGCCGACCCAGAGGGTGCAGATGCCGTTCGAGCGGCTGTCCTCGGTACCGGCGAAGACGGCCGGGTAGCCGTTGACCGTGGTGGGTTCGAAGTAGGCCTGCTTGGCCTTCTGGTCGTAGATGTCGCTGATCCCGCGCTTGTTCTGCTCGATCGGCGTGTTGTTGACGAAGTTCAGGTTGCTCCCGGAGGAAGTCCAGCGGCAACCGTTCAGCACGCCGGTGCTCTTCTCGCCGGGATACTTGAGACCGACCTGTTCTGCCTCCGAGGCGTTGAGCACGCTGCACGGATTGGCGAGCAAGTCCTTGGTAGGCAAAGGGGCCGGAACCTTTGGCCCTGAGCCGCCGCTGTCGGCCGGGCTGCTCGCAGGCGGCTGGGGAGTTCCTCCGGTCCCGCCGCTCTCACCGCTGCATGCGGAGGCGGCGAGCAAGCCGATCGTGGCGACGGCAGCGGTGGCGAGTCGGACGGTGCGGTGCGGCATCTGGTGCTCAGACTCCCTTTGCCTGCTGGTTCAACGTGTCGCGGTTATGTTGCTCCGAGACGGAGATCTTGTTCTTGGCGGCCCGCAGCGCGGTGATGAAGTTGGCGACGTAGTCGCGCATGCGTTCGTGCTGCTTGAGCAGAGTCTCGCCGGATGGGTTCGCGCCCTTGTTGACGAAGTCCTCGCTGGCGAACTCCTGAGCGGGCGGCCGCACGTTCTTGATGTTGTTCGCATCGGCGAGATCGTCGTTCAGGTGGGCGAGCAGGTCTTCCCACTGCTTGATCACCGAGTCGATCTCGTCCTCGCTGAACTTGTATCCGCCGGCCGTTCCGTAGCTGCCGACCATGATCGGAGCGGGTGGTGGCACATCGGACATCCGGTTGACCCCCTTTGGCAACTTCTCGCTCCCCAAACGGCGAGATCAGCACCTTGGATGGTAACGCACGGCACTTGGTTCCCGCGCCGTGTTCGCGAATCTGCGAAGGTGCCTCCGAGCTGCGGACTTAGGCCGTATCGCAGATCTCGAAAAGGTCGCGAACCGCCACCGGGAGCCGCCGAAACGAAACCGCCCCCGGGAGAATCTCCCAGGGGCGGTTCACGGAAAAGATCCGTCAGTTCGCGGCCACGGCCTTGACCTCGAGACGGAGGTCCACCTTCACGTTCGGGTGCAGGCGGGCGTTGACCGAGTGCTTGCCGACCGTCTTGATGTGGTCGCGCAGGTCCAGGACGCGCTTGTCGAGCAGCGGGCCGCCCTGTGCCTTGATCGCGTCGACAATCTCGCCGGCGGTGATCGAGCCGAAGAGCTTCTTCGAGCCAGCCGCGGCCTTGCCGGTCAGCTGGATCGCGCCGAGGCCCTCGAGGGTCGCCTTGATCTCCTTGGCGTGGTCGAGGTCGCGGATGCGGCGGGATTCCTGCGCGCGCTGGATCGTGCGCACGTTCTTCTCCGCGCCCTTGCTCGCCACGATCGCGTAGCCGCGCGGCAGCAGGTAGTTGCGGGCGTAGCCGTCCTTGACCTCGACGATGTCGCCGGGGCCGCCGAGGTTCGCCACGTCGGTGGTGAGAATGATCTTCGCCATGACTAGTGCTCCCCTCAGCGCGCGGTGGACGTGTAGGGCAGCAGAGCCATCTCGCGCGAGTTCTTCACCGCGATGGCGATGTCGCGCTGGTGCTGGCTGCAGTTGCCGGTGACGCGACGGGCACGGATCTTGCCGCGGTCGGAAATGTACTTCCGCAGCAGGTTCGTGTCCTTGTAGTCGATCGTTTCCGGGCGGCCCTTCTTCTCGGCCTTGCAGAACACGCAGACCTTCTTCTTGGGCTTGCGAATGGGTGGCTTGGCCACTGGTGTACTCCTGGAATTCTAGAAAGAGATGAGATCAGAACGGGGGTTCGTCGGAGAAGCCTCCGCCGCCACCGCCCGCGGGCGGGGCCGAGCCCCACGGGTCGTCGGCGGGCGCGCTGTTGCCGCCGCCGCCGCGATTGCCGCCGCCTCCGTTGAAGCCGCCTCCGCCGCCGAAGTCACCACCGCCGCCGCCACCGCGGCTGACCTTGTTGACCTTCGCCGTCGCATAGCGCAGCGAGGGGCCGATCTCGTCGACCTCAAGCTCGACGACGGTGCGCTTCTCGCCTTCCTTGGTCTCGAAAGACCGCTGCTTCAGCCGCCCCTGCACCACCACGCGGGCACCCCGCGTGAGCGATTCGGCGACGTTCTCCGCCGCCTGCCGCCAGATGTTGCAGCGAAGGAACAGCGCCTCGCCGTCCTTCCACTCGCCGCTCTGACGGTCGAGCGTGCGCGGGGTGGACGCGACGGTGAAGTTCGCGACCGCCGCACCGGACGGGGTGAAGCGCAGCTCCGGGTCGGACGTCAGGTTCCCGACCACGGTGATGACGGTGTCTCCAGCCACGGATGGCGTCCCTTCGGCTCGGGCTCGGATCAGGCCTTGGCGGGCGCGGGCTTGGCCGCGGCCTTGACCTCGCGGCGCATGACCTTGGTGCGCAGCACGGTTTCCTGCAGCGACAGCTGGCGGTCCAGTTCCTTGACGGCCTCGGCCGTCGAGTTCAGGTCCAGCAGCGCGTAGATGCCCTCGGCGTTCTTCTTGATCTCGTACGCCAAGCGACGGCGGCCCCAGACGTCGACCTTCTCGACGCTTCCGCCCGAAGTGCGGATCACGTTGAGGAAGTTGTCCAGCGTGGGCGCGACCGTACGCTCGTCGAGCGTCGGGTCCAGGATGACCATTACCTCGTAATGGCGTGACATAACCACTCACCTCCTATGGGCTCGCGGTCACGGCGGTTCCGTGACAGGAGGGTTTGTCCAGGTAAGCGTACCCGGCGGGTCCGACAGTCCGGTGCGGCGGGTCAGCTGACGCGGCGCAGCACCCAGGTGCGGACGAGCCCGGCGGTGACGCCGGCCAGCACGATCACCGCGAGCAGCATCGGCAGCTGGACGTCCGAGGCGCCGCCCTGGCTCGCCAGCGCCTCGGCGTTGCCCGCGTTGCGGATGTCCGGACCCTGCTGACCCTGCGGGTCCTGTCCGGCCGACGGCTGCTGCGGCAGAGCGCCGGAGCCGGGCAGCGTGCCGTACCGCGCGCCGGGCGCGATCGCGGTGCCCAGCACGCCCGGATTGCCCGGGGTCGCGGCCGGGATGTTGCCGTAGTCGCGCGGCGGGGCGATGCCGGTCGAGCCCGGCTGGTAGTTGCCGAGCGGGTTGCCGCCGCCGTTCTGCGCGGGCGCGTTCCCGTTCCCGTTCGACGGGGCCCCGCCGTTCGACGGGGAGCTCGGGGACGACGGCGCCTGGTAGTTGTTCGCCACCGTGGTGAGCCCGCACGCGGCCGCGACCCCGCTGCGGATCCCGTTCAGCACCTTGGTTTTGGTGTCCGGCAGAACGCCGAGCCCCCACTCGTCCTTCAGCGCGTTCGCCACGACCTGGCCGATCGCGTCGCCGCCGATCGTGCCGCCCGCGGCGTTCGGGATCGCGCCGACCTGCAGGTTGCCCTTGTTCGCGATGGCGTTCGCCAGCGAATCCGGCCACACGGTCAGCAGCCGCCAGAAGTTGACCTGGTCCTTGGCCGACTGGCGGACGATCTCCTTGACCGCCGAACCCGGCACGGCGACCGAATCGCCCATGCCGCCGGTGACCGAGCCCGTGCACTGGTTCGCGAGCGTGGTCGCCGCGGACGCGGGACCGGCGCCCAGGAACGTGCCGCCGGAGAACAGGGCGGCGAGAGCGGTGACGGTGAGTGCTCGACGGGTTCGCTTCCAGGTGGGGATTTTCCGCACGAGCACTATCCTCCGGGGTCCGCGGGCATGGTTCGTCGCATCAGGAACAACGAATGGACTCCGGCAAAGATACTGGTGAGTTGGCCTAACCTACAGCGGCCATTCGGCGGAGCACCCAGGTGCGGACCAGGCCCGCGCTGACTCCGGAGAGTGCCAAAACTGCCACCAGAACCGGCCAGTCCAACCCGTTCGTGTGGTTGCCGCCGGTGCCCGGCAGTGCTTCGGCGTTACCGGCGTTCTGGATCGTGCGGTCGCCGCCCGGCGAACCGTCCGGGTTCTCGACGCCGTACTGCGGCGCGTAACCCGGGATCTGGCTGCCGTACCGCAGCGAGGGCGACGGGCTGAACAGTCCGGCCATCGCCATCGGGATGCCGCTGTAATCGCGCATAGGCGCGTATCCGGTGTTGTAGCCGTACGACAGATCGCTGAAGTTCGGCAGGAAGGCCGAGAACGGCGCGCCCCCGCCGCCCGCCCCGCCGAAGTCGCCGAGCACCGGGCTGGTCGAGCCCGGCATCTGGGACTGCTGCTGGCCGCCGGGCGAGCCGCCCTGCTGCGGGCTGCCGCCGTTGCCACCGGACGGCGGTTGCTGCGGGTTCGGGCCCGGGTTCTGCTTGCCCGGCTGGCTGCCGGTGAAGCCCTGGCCGACGGCGGCGACGCCCTGCTGCGCCGCGCTGGTGCCGCCCGCGACCGCGCCGTTGACCGCGCTCGCGACGGGCGCGCCGACCACCGGGACCGGCGCGACGACCGTGTTGACCACGTTCACCGTGACCTTGCAGACCGTGCCGAGGACCGCGTTGATGGTCCCGGTGAGCACGCCGGACGCCTGACCGACGATGCCGAGGTCGATCGGGAGGCCGAGCAGCGGAGTGGTCGCCTGGACGTGGTCGCCCGGATGAGCAGTGATGGTGGAACCGCAGGTCGCGGTCAGCGTGTCCGCCGACGCGGTGCCCGGTGCGGCGAGCGCGGCCGAGCCGGCCAGGACGAATGCGGCGGCGCCCACCGCGGTGGCCCTCCGTGCCCGGTGCTGCTGCATGGCCGTCGACCCTTTCGTCGCGTCCCGTTGTACCTGCCTCGCTGTGGACAACGACGGTAACGAAGACGAGTAACGCCCGCCTCCCCTCCGAGGTCAGGCATTCGGGTGGAAGCGAGCGCTACTCAGGGTGAGAGTCAGGCGGGAGTGCGGCGCAGCCACGCGCGCACCAGCGCGGCGGCCACCAGGGCGAGCGCCAGCACGGCGATCAGCAGCGGCAGCCGCGCGGGCGGGTTGGCCGCGGGCAGCGCCTCGGCGGTGCCGGACCTCTTCGCGTCGACCGTCGGCACCTGGTCCTGCGGCAGCTGGCCGGGCACGACCTGGGTGACGAGCGGGGCCTGCACGAAACTCGCCGGGAGCATCGCCGCTCCGGAGAAGATGCCGGACACCGCGTCGAGGCCGGACAGGCCGCCGACCGAGATCACCGGGCCGAGGGTGTCGCCGCCGGGGACGGGCTGGTCCGGGCCGCCGGGGCCGGGAGCCGGGGACGGCGGGCGGGGCGTGGGGTTCGGCGGCCCGGGAGTCGGCTGCGGGCTGGGGGTCGGAGTTCCCGGCAGACCGCCGACCAGCTTCTGGGTCGCGTTGCCGACACCGTTCGCCGCGGCCTGCACCATCGGGCAGGTGTCCTTCGCGGCCGTGTCGCCCACCGCCGGGACCTCGCCGACGCCCAGCGTGCGGACGGTGTCGCCGACCGGGAGCGTGAACAGCGTGTCGTTGCCGTCGGTCTGCTTGGCCTTCGAATCGAGGCCGACGGTGAGCCGGTTCGGCGCGTTGAGCGGAGCGCCCGCGTCGAGCGCGAGGCCGGTGCCTTTCTTGCCGTTCTGCAGCGTGGATTCGCAGTCGCCGCTCACCGTGGGGCTGGGATCGGCGGAAGCGACGGCGGGAAAGGCGAGAGCCGCGGACAGCAGCGGCGCCGCGAGCGCGACTCCGAGCGAAATCGTCCGTCCAGCGCGTTTCCGCATGCCTTTCCTCCCCCGACTGGATCACGGAACGCGCTCACGGTACTCCACGAGCGTCACCAACTCGGGCCGAAGGGGGAGATTCGCCCGGTAGTAGCGTCAGGGCATGCAGATTGGCGCCCATGTCCGAGACGACGATCCGCTGGCCGCCGTCGCCGAGCGAGAAGCCGACGTCGTCCAGTTCTTCCTCTCCGACCCGCAGGGGTGGAAGGCACCGAAACCGCATCCGCACGGCGAGGAGATCAAGGCCTCCCCGGTCGAGGTGTTCATCCACGCGCCGTACCTGATCAACGTCGCGTCCAAGAACAACCGGATCCGCATCCCGTCCCGCAAGAACGTCACGCAGCACGCCGACGGGGCCGCCGCGATCGGCGCGAAGGGCCTGATCGTGCACGGCGGGCACGTCGGCGCGGGCGACGACGTCGAGGAGGGCTTGGTCAACTGGCGCAAGCTTTTCGAGCGCGAGGCGGAAAAGGGCGGCTTCGCGGTGCCGATCCTGATCGAGAACACCGCGGGCGGCGACAACGCGATGACCCGCGAACTCGACGTGATCGCCCGGCTGTGGGACAAGGTCGGCGAGTTCGGCGCGGGCTTCTGCCTCGACACCTGCCACGCCTACGCGGCGGGCTGGGATCTCGAGACCGCGGTGGAGAAGGTCAAGGCCATCACCGGCCGGATCGACCTCGTGCACTGCAACAACTCGCGCGACGAACACGGTTCCAACCGCGACCGGCACGCCTCGGTGGTCGACGGCGACGGCACGATCGAACCGGAATTGCTCGCCGAGGTCGTGCGCCAGGCGGGCGCGCCGGTGGTCGTCGAGACGCCGGGCAAGGGCCAGGCCGCCGACATCGCCTACCTGCGCAAGCAGCTCGCCTGAAGTCCGGGAAGGACTCCTTGAGGGAATCAAGGAGTCCTTCCCGGCTCACGAGACCGGTTGCTCGGTGCGGGAGCGGCGGAAGGCGGCGAAGGTGACTTTGTCGCGCGCCCGCTCCAGCACGCCGCCCGCCGGGTCGTCGTCGCCGGAGAGCCGGACCAGGTCGGTGCGCGGACGGTAGATCTCGCGGATGACCAGCACGCACAGCCCGACGACGGCGAGGTCGCGGATGACGACCCCGCCGAGGAACCAGCCCGCGGGCAGTCCTTTGTGGTCGACGCCGAGGTAATAGAACATCCGGGGCGCCCACACCGCCGCGTCGATGACCATCCAGCCGAGCAGGAGTCGCCAGCGCGGGATCGCCAGCACCGCCAGCGGGACGAGCCACAGCGAGTACTGCGGGCTCCATACCTTGTTCGTCAGCAGGAACGCCGCCACGACCAGGAACGCCAGCTGCCCGAACCGCGGCCGCCGCGGCGCGGTGAGCGCGACGTAGGCGATTCCCGCGCAGCAGGCCAGGAACAGCACTGCCACGACGATGTTCAGCACGGTCGGCGTCTGTCCTTTTTGGAGCACGCCGTCGAAACCCGCCCAGCCGGTGGCGTAGGAGACCACGTTGTAGAGCGAATCCGGGTCCATCGGGCGCAACGTGTTGAGCCGGAAGAACTCCCACCAGCCGCGCGGCGCGGCCACGATGAACGGGACGTTCACCACGAGCCAGGCCAGCACGGCGAACACCGCGGTGCGGCTCCACGCGCGCAGTTTCCCGGCGCGCAGGCACAGCAGGAACAGCACGCCGAGCAACAGCAGCGGGTACAGCTTGGTCGCGACGCCGAGTCCGAACAGGACTCCGGCGACCTCCGGCCGTTTTCGCGACCACGCGAGGATCCCGGCGGCGGTGGCCGCGGTGGCGAGCGCGTCGAAGTTCGTAAAGGTATGGACCAGTACGAGCGGCGAGATGGCGACGAGCACCGCGTCCCACGGCCGGCGTTTCGTCGTCCGCCCGGTGGCCCACACGGTGACCAGCCAGGCGAGCGCGAGCCAGAACGCGGAGATGTTGAAGTAGATCGCCACCGGCAGCGCGCCGGGCAGCCAGCCCGCGTTCGCGACGGACGTCCAGCCCGCCGCGAGTTTCGCGTTGATCCACTGGAACAGCCCGGTGACCACCGGGTACTCCATGTACCGGGTCTGGTTCTCGGCGGTCTGCGAATCCTCCTGCCACGACGTGACGTAGGGGAAGGTCTTCGCGTCGTCGAGCTTTTCCGAGCTGTAGAGCGGGACGATGTCGGAGTAGCACATCGCGACGAACGGACGGCCGGATCGCCAGTCGAGCTGGTGCACGCCATTGGAGTCGCTGTACTGCTGGATGCACGACGCCTTGCCGAACCAGCACAGCACCAGCGCGAGCACGGCCATCGCGAGCCCGACGCGCTGCGGCGACCAGAACCACTGCCTGCCGACCGCCGCGTGCGCGCCGATCGGACCGCCGATGGGTCTCGTCGCCGCGGCCACCAGCGGGTCGTGCCGGCTGGGGGCGATCCGCTCCGCCGGGGTGAGCGTGCGGGGAGCCGAATCCGGCTCTTCGGCGGAAGCGGGCTGGGAGACGCGGGACACGTCGGGATGCTATCGGTCCGCGGGTGGGGTGCCGGTCATTTCGGATCTGTCCGCGCCCCGTCCCTGGACCGGCGGCGGGGCTGGCCTAGGTCGGGTACTGGTTGAACCAGTACAAACCGACGAACAGGGCGGCCAGCCCGCCGCCGGCGAGGGCGCTCGCCACGACGGTGACGATCCTGCGGTGAGCGACAAGGATCCAGACCGTGCCGCCGACCGTGACCGCGGACAACACCAGCGGGACGACTGCGAACTTGTCGACCGCGGCCTGGCACTGCGGCGGCACCGCGGGGGCGTTCGCCGACCGCGTGCAGGCCACCGCGGTCAGGAAGAACGGGACGCTCGACATCGCCACCGTGACCACGGCTCCGAGCAGGAACACTCCGAGCGCCATGCCCAGGCTTCGCTTGCTGAGCATCGTCCGGTCCGTTCTTCCCGACCACGTCTTCAGGATCGCAACGCGTCTTGCAGCGCGTTGGCGTACAACGTAGCGCCGTTCTGGTTTGGATGGAGCGACTGCTGGCGGGCGGTTTCCGGTTATCTTGGATCCTCGTAAAACCCGGCAAGCACCTCGAATGCGGCGCCGAGGGCCACCGCCTCCTCGTCGAGGTCGCTCACTTCGACGTCGATGCGCTGCCAGTACGGCACCGGCAGCAGGTCGCGCAGCTGCTGCGAGACCGTTTCGCGGTAGACCTCGGGCGCGCCGCGGATGGTCCGTCCGAACAGGACGATGCGTTCGAGATCGAGCACCTGCACCAGGTCGGCGAGCCCGATGCCGAGCAGCCGGGCGGCGTCGTGCGGGGTGCCCGCGGCGCGGTGCATGACCTCGACGCAGCCGCGGCGTCCGCAGGCGCAGCGCGGTCCGGCGTAAGCGATGGTGGTGTGGCCGAACTCACCCGCGTTGGTGCGCGGACCTCGGTAAACGCGTCCGTCGATCAGCAGGCCGACCCCGATTCCGGTGCCGACGAGCACCACCGCGGTCGCCGCCGAGGTTTCCTCCGGCCAAGCGTGCGCGAAGGCGGCGGAGTTGGTGTTTTTGTCCAGTGTGACCCGCAGGCCGGTGCGTTCGGCGAGCAGATCGCGCAGCGGGACGTCGTGCCAGCCGGGCATGTTCGTGGCGTCGCGGACGCGGCCCGCGCGGTGGTCGAGCGGTCCCACCGCGCCGACGCCGAGCCCGAGCACCCGGGTCGGATCGACGTCGGAGAGCAGTTTGCGCACGCCGTCGGCGATCGCGGTCACCGCGGTTTCCGGGCTGAAGCCGATCGGCAGCGGGCCTTCGACGATCTCCTCGACCTCGCCGGTCAGGCCGGTGCGCAGGACAAGAAAGCCGTCGCGGTCGAGCTGCGCGCCGAGTGCGCAGCGGGCTTCCGCGCGCAGCCGCAGCATCGTGCGCGGTTTGCCGACGCCGGCCGCGGGTGCGCGTTCGACGTCCAGCAGTCCTTCCGGAAGCAGGTCGGACACGATTTTCGACACGGCCTGCTGGGTCAGCCCGGACCGCTGCGCCAGCTCGACCCGGCTCAGCCCGCCCGCGCGCAGGATGTGCCCGAGCAGCAGCGCGCGGTTGTGGCGTCGCAGCCCGCGCAGGTTGACGCCGGTTTCCGCCATCGGCCGATCATCGCGGACGGGTGGCCTATTACGCAACAGTGTTGTTTAATAGCGGGCATGGCTGATGACGCGCGGGTCGGCATCCTCGGATACGGGATCGGCGGCCGGATTTTCCACGCGCCGCTGGTCGCGGCGACGCCCGGCCTGGTCCCGGCCGTGCTGGTGACCGCGAACCCGGAGCGAGCGGCGCAGGCGCGCGCCGAGCATCCCGGCGCCGAGGTGGTCCCGGACGCGGACGCGCTTTTCGCTCGCGCGGGTGATCTCGACCTGATCGTGGTGACCACGCCGAACCGCACGCACGTGCCGCTCGCCCTGCGCGCGATCGAGGCCGGGATCCCGGTGGTCGTGGACAAGCCGTTCGCGCCGACGGCGGCCGAAGCGCAGCAGGTCGTGGACGCGGCGAAGGCCAAGGGTGTCGGGCTCACGGTCTTTCAGAACCGCCGCTGGGACTCGGATTTCCGCACTGTCGCCAAGGTGCTCGAGTCGGGTCGGCTCGGCAGCGTCTTCCGCTTCGAATCCCGCTACGACCGCTGGGTGCCGAAGATCAAGGACAACTGGCGCGAGTTCGGCGACCCGGCCGAGGCGGGCGGGCTGCTTTACGACCTCGGCGCGCACATCGTCGACCAGGCGCTGCAGCTGTTCGGACCGGTCACCCAGGTCTACGCGGAGGTCGACCGCCGCCGTCCCGGCGTGCAGGTGGACGACGACGTGTTCGTGGCTCTGCACCACGCAAACGGTGTGCGGTCGCACCTGTGGTCGTCCGCGCTCGCCGGCACCCGCAACCCGCGCTTCCGCGTGCTCGGCGACCAGGCGACGTTCACCAAATACGGCCTCGACGTCCAGGAGCCGCAGATCAAGGCCGGTCTCCGCCCCGGCGACGACGGCTGGGGCGTGGAGCCGGAAAGCGATGCCGGTCTGCTCGGAGTGAACGACGACACCGAAGTGGTGCCGACCGAAACCGGTTGCTACGAAGCGTTTTACGCCCAGGTCCGCGACGCGCTGCGCGGCGAGGCCGACTTCCCGGTGGACCCGGCGAGCGCGGTCGAGGCGTTGCGGGTGATCGAGGCCGCGCACCGCTCGGGCGCCGAAGGCCGCGTGCTCACACTCGGCGGCTGAAGCCGCCCTCCGAACGGCCGTGGCCGCGACGGCCTCCCCCCACCGTCGCGGCCACGGCCTTTTTCGTCACTCCTGCGGCGGTTGCTCGCCGGTCGACGGACCGCCGCTCGGCGGGTTGTGCGACGACGGCCTGCCCGACGGCCAATGCGGGAGCCCGCTCGGCCAATGCGGCTGGCTGGGCCCGCCGGTGATCGGCCCGCCGTGGTCGTTCCCGTTGCCGGGGTCGGGTTCGTTGCCGCCGGTCTGCGGCGGCGGCTGCTCGTCGCCCGCGTTCTCGTCCCCTTGCTGCGGCGGCGGGGCTTGCGCGCCGATCAGCGGCACCTGGTCGAACTTCTCCGCCGGCTTGCCCTTGAGGTAGCCCTCGAGGAACTTCTGCCACATCGGACCCGCGATCGTCGAACCGTAGATCGGCGACGTGCCCGAACCGTGCAGCGCCTGGTCGCCGTCCGCGCCGACCCACGCGGCGACCGAGACCGACGGCGTGTAGCCGACCATCCAGGTCTGCGCGTTCGCGTTAGCCGCCCACGCCGGTTCGCCCGGACGCTTCGTGTGCTGCTGGGTACCGGTCTTGCCGGCGCATTCGTGGCCGGACGGGCACTTCAGGTGCGAGAAGTCGATCACCGGACCCAGCGCCATGGTCACGTTGCCGGCGATCTGCTTGCTCTTGTCCGCGCTGCTGTCGAACGCCGGTTTGCCCGCGCTCGTCTGTGCCTCGTAGGCGACCTCGTTCTGCCCGTTGGTCACCTTCTGCACGAAGTGCCGGTCGCGCTGGATGCCGTTGGCCGCGAAGGTCGCGTACGCACTGGCCATGTCCGCGGGCGTGACCTGGGTGTTCCCGCCGCCGAGGGCGATGTTCGCGTCCGCGGTCGAGATCAGCGACTTGCCGCCGTTGTCCTTGGTCTTCACGCCGGCTTCCTGCGCGGCCTGCCCGACCGGGCCCGGATGCGTCTGGTTCAGCACCATGTCGTAGAACACCGTGTTCGCCGACCGTTTCATCGCCTCGGCGACCGTGCACTGCCCGGAGCAGCTGGAACTGGGACCCGCGTTGCGCACGACGCGACCGTCGAAGACCCGGTTGTTGCTGCCGTCGAAGGTCTCATTGATCCCCTTGCCCATCTTGAGGAACGCGGTGAGGTCGAACGCCTTCATCGACGACCCGGGGTTCTGCGGGGTGTTCGCCCAGTCGCGCGCGCCCTGCTTCTTCCCGTTCACGTCGACGGTCGCCGGTCCGCCGTAGTACGCGAGCACGCCGCCGGTCTTCGGATCGACCGCCACCAGCGAATCGAGCAGCCGATCGTCCGACTGGTCCTTCAGCGCGTCGGTCGCCACCTGCGTCGCGACCTCCTGGGCGCGCTTGTCGATGGTGGTCTGGATCGTGTAGCCGCCCGCGTAGTACTTGTCGTCGTCGATGCCGTGCTGCGCCAGCTCGGCCCGCGCCTGGACGGTGATGAATTTGTACGGCGCGTTCGCGTCGTCCTTCGATTCCTCGAGCGGGATCACGGCCGGGAACTTCGCCGATTGCCGCTGCTGCGCGGTGATGTACTTGTTCTCGAGCATCCGGTCGAGCGCGGTGTTCCAGCGGCCTTGGGCCACCTTCGGGTTCTCCGAACGACCCGGCTGCTGGATCAGCCCGGCCAGCAGCGCGGCCTCGGAGTAATCCAGCTTCGAGACGTCCTTGTGGAAGAAGGCCTGCGACGCCGCGCCGACGCCGTACGCCCCGCGCCCGAAGTAAATGATGTTCAGGTACGCGGTGATGATGTCCTGTTTCTCGTACGTTTGGTTCATCTTGAAGGACTTCGCCAGCTCGGTCCATTTGCGGGTGAGCGTCGGGGCGTCGTTGTCGGTCGCCTTCTTGATGTACTGCTGCGAGATCGTGGACCCGCCGCCGGTGCCGCCGGTGAGGTTGTTGAACACCGCGCGGAGCAGGCCGGTGACGTCGAAGCCGGAGTTGGTCTCGAACGTCGCGTCCTCGGTCGCGATCACCGCGTGTTTCACCACGTCCGGGATCTGCTGCGGGGTGAGGATCTGCCGGTTGCCGCCGGAGGGCACGTCCTTGCCCATCGGGCTGCCGTCGGCGTAGAGGTAGGTGACGGCCTGGTTCTGGCCCTGCGCGACGCTCTGCGGCGAGGGCACGTCGACCAGGAAGTAGGTGATCACGAACGCGATCGCCGGGAGCACGATGAAGAGGCCGACGAACGCGTAGGCACAGCGCCGGATGATCTTCCAGCGTCTCTTCTTGCGCTGCGCGGGCGTGCGGCCCTTCTTGTCCACGTCCTCCGGCGGATAGACCTCGTCCGGGTCGAGCGGACCCTCGTCGCGGTACCCGGCGTCCCGGTAGCCGGGGTCGCGGTAGTCGTCCTCGACCATCCGGTGGGTCATCAGCTCCGGCTCGCGCTGCGGCGGCGGCACCGGGCGACGGCCGGGCGGCGGCGGACGGCGGCCCGGCGGCGGAGAACCCGCGGGACCCGCCGGGCCCGTCGGACCGGCGGCCGGACGCTGCGGGCCGCGGGCCCACGGCGGCGGCCCGGGCTGGGACGGGGGTGGTTGACGCCGCGGGTCGGGTTCCCGGTCGGGCCAGGAGCGGCTGCGGTCGTCGTTCACTGCGGATCCTCTTCTCGGACACGGGCAGCCTGCGGACGCAGAAGGCCCTCTGTTGACCAGACGCGGCGACCCCGGTCGAGGTTCACTCTCCTGGCCGATCCCCTTCGCGGGGGAGGAGACCGTCGGTGAACCTACCGCACGCCCAGCCGGGCGGTACCGGCAAAAAGAGGCTCCTCTCCGGCGTGGGAGAGGAGCCTCTTTCAGGGGGTCGGGCGCGGGTCAGCCGGTGCGTCGCGGCGGCTCGCCGTTCACGACGGGACCTCCCCCGCTGCCCGGATTGCCGCCTTCGGTGCCGCCGCCGAAGATGCCGCCCGGTTTGGTCGGGCTGGTCGTCGACGAGGACGTCGGATGCGACGAACTGGTCGGCGGCTCCGACGACGAGGACGTCGTGGACGGCGGAGGCGCTTCCTCGCTCGAGGTCTGGCGCGGCGGCGGGGCCGTCTTGCTCGACGTGACGACCTCGTCCGCGTCCTTGCCGATCGGCTGCACCTTGTCGAACTTCTCGTCCGGCTTGTCCTTCAGGTAGTTCGTCATGAAGTCCTGCCAGGTCGGACCAGCGATCGTCTTGCCGTAGATCGGTTTGTCGTTCTTGTCGTGCAGCGGCTGGGTGCCGTCGCCGCCGATCCAGACGGCGACCGAGATCGACGGCGTGTAACCGACCATCCAGGTCTGCGAGTTGCGGTCCTTGTACGAAGGCGGGTCGGTCTTCTTCGGGTCGTACTGCTGGGTTCCGGTCTTGCCCGCGCACTCGTGTCCGCTCGGGCACTTCAGGTGCGATTCGGCGATGACCGGGATGAGCGCGTCGGTCACGTTTCCGGCGATCTGCTTGCTCTTGTCCGCGTTGTCGTCGAACGCGGGTTTACCCTGCCCATTGGTGTTGTCGAAGATGACCTCGTCCTGCGAATTGGTGAGCTTCGCGACGAAGTGCTGATCGCGCCGGACCCCGCCGGAGGCGAAGGACGAATACCCGGCGGCCATGTCCTCCGGAGTCACCGACGTCTCACCACCGCCGAGAGCGATGTTGGCGTCGTTCGTGCCGAGCTTCGCCACCCCTTGCGGAGCTGTCCGAACGCCCGCTTCCTTGGCGGCTTCCGCGACCCGCGCCGGCTTCGTCCAGTTCAGCACCATGTCGTAGAACACGGTGTTCGCGGACACTTCCATCGCCTTCTTCACCGTGCATTGGGATCCGCAGCTGGCGCTTTCGCCCGCGTTGCGGACGACGCGGCCGCCGAGTTCGCGGTTGTTGGTGCCGTCGAAGGTCTCGCCGAGGCCCTTGCCCATCTTCAGCCAGGCAGTGAGGTCGAAGGCCTTCATCGACGAACCCGGGTTCTGTGGCTTGCTCGCCCAGTCCAGGGCGAGCGTGTCGTTGCCCTTGTCGTCCTTGATTGTGTTGGGCCCGCCGTAGTAGGCGACTACGCCGCCTGTTCTGGGGTCGATGGCGACCAGCGCTCCCAGCAGCTTCGGGTCGGTCTGGCCCTCCATGTTGTCCTGGACGGACTGCACCGCGAGCTTCTGCGCGTTCGGGTCGATCGTGGTGTAGATCTTCGCGCCGGTGGAGTAAAGCTTGTCCTCGTCGTAGCCCTTGTCCCTGAGCTCATCGATGATGCGCTGCCGGACGAAGTAGTCCAGCGTGCCCGCGTCCTGCTTCTTCTGCGCGTCGCGCGGGACCATCGTGGGCAGCTGCGCGGCCTTGCGGTCGGCGGGCGAGAGCCAGTGGTTGGCCACCATCTGGTCCATCACGTAGTTCCACCGCTTCTGGACGTACGCGGTGTCGCGGTCGCGGCTCGGGCCCTGGATCATCCCGGCGAGCAGCGCCGCCTCGGACGCGTTGAGCTGCGAGACGTCCTTGCCGAAGTACGCCTTCGACGCGGCGGCGATGCCGTTGGCGCCGCGCCCGAAGAAGACGATGTTCAGGTAGCCGGTGATGATGTCCGATTTGGACGCTTCGTTGTTCAGCTTGAACGACTTCGCCAGCTCGGTCCACTTACGGGTCAGCGTGGGGGCGTCGTTCTTGGTCGCCTGCTTGATGTACTGCTGCGAGATGGTCGAACCGCCGCCGGTGCCGCCGGTCGCCTGGTTGAAGACCGACCGCAGGATCGCCATCACGTTGAAGCCGGAGTTGGTCTCGAAGGTCGCGTCCTCGGCCGAGTACACGGCGTGCTTGACGACCTCCGGGATCTGGTTGGGCTGCAGCAGTTCGCGGTTGCCGCCCTGCGGGACCACGCGGCCCATCACCGATTTGTCGGCGTAGTAGAAGGTGATCGGCTGGCTCTGCTTCGCGAGCACTTCCTGCGGCGAGGGCACGTCGACCATGAAATAGGTGATCACGAACGCGATCGCGGGCACCACGACGAACAGGCCGAACATCGCGTACAGCACGCGCCGGATGATCTTCCACCGGCGTTTGCGGCGCTGCATCGGCGAAAGCGGGATCTTGGGCTTCTTGCCGTCCTCCTCGCCTTCCGCTTCGTCCTCGAAGTCGGCGTCGTCCGAGTACTGGGCGAGGCGGGTTTCCTCGTCGTACGGGTCGTAGCCGTCGTCGTACCGGTCGTCGTAGGGCGCGTAGCCGTTGTGCGCGGCGTGCGTGATCAGGTCCGGTTCGCGGTCGGTCTCCGGGTAGGACTGCGGAGGCGGCGGGACCGGGCGGCCTTGCGGCGGCCGTCCGTTGGGCGGCGGCTGGCGGAAGCCCTGGGTGGCGTTCCCGTTCGGACCGCCATTCGGACCGCCGTTGGGTCCGGGACGGCCGCCCGGAGGCTGGCGACGCGGCGGGGGCGCGCCCTGTCCGTCGAGGCTCTGGGACGCCCGGGTGCCCGAACCGCGGTCCTGCGGGGGGCCTTGCGGCGGGCGGCCCTGCGGGGCGCGGTTCTGCGGCATCCGCTGCGGACGGCGCGGCTCGTCGGCGGCGGGCCACTGCGGACCGCCCTCGTCGCCGCTCGGCCATTCGGGACCGGCTTCGGCTCTCGGCGCACGCGGCGGGCGCGGACCGCCCGCGGGAGGACGGCGGGGCGGCGCGGGGCGCCGGGGGGCGTCATCGGCTGGCCAGGCGGGACCGGGGTCCTCCTGCGGGCGCCGGGCACGGCGAGGTGCATCTGGCTCCTGGCTGGGCCAGGAGCGGTCGCGGTCGTCGTTCACGAATGGGCCTCCGAAGGCGGCACTGCCTGCACTGCCGCCGCCGTCGTCCGGGACGGACAGCGGCGCGCCGCCCTGCGTTCTGCAGCGGTTGTGGTACTCGTCACTGCCCGGCAGTCCTTCGCGGCCGGGTCGGCTGGGGCTCTCCCGTGCCGAGGACATAGGACAGGACCAGATGGTTCCAGTGGCACGTCCGGCACACCTCTACGTCATAGACGGTGAATTCCCCGAAAACCCCGGACATCCGGGCCAGTTCGGCGGGGGTGCGTGCCGATCCCGAGACGTGCTTGAGCTCGTCGCCGTACACCCAGGAGACGAGGTGCAGCGGCGCCCGGCGGCACATCGGACAGGCCCGGTCCTCGGGTCTGCCGTGGAATTTGGCCGCGCGGAGCAGGTACGGGCTCGCGTCGCAGACCTCGTGGTCTCCGACCCGTCCGGAGCGGACGCCCGCCAGCAGCGCACGGCGCTGCAAGGCGTAATCCACAACCTGCCGCTGGTTTCGCACGAGGACAGAGTACGGGCTCTTTCTGTGTCCGGGGTGCCCCCTGCTTTCCCGCACCCAGCGCGACCGTTCGGACACGCCGAAAGTTAGCTAACGCTCTGGTCACGGATCGCCGGGCGCGTGCTGGTCGCGGGTTACTTCCGCCACTTCGATGTATCGGCGCGATATACTCGCCGAGTAGGTTGGCTGAGCCGGCCCCGGGTGATCAACGAGGCCGGCCGCGGCGTATTCCCGGAATGGGGTGTGGTGTGCTCGAACTCGCGATCCTCGGATTGCTGCACGAGGCGCCCATGCACGGGTACGTGCTGCGCAAACGTTTGCACGAGACGCTCGGGATGTTCCGGACGTTCTCGTACGGCTCGCTGTATCCGACCTTGCGCCGGCTGCTGCGGGCCGGTTACCTCGTCGAGGAGTTCGACGAGGCGGACGACCGGGCGTGGTCCCGGCGCGGCCGCCGCGTCTACAAGCTCACCGCCGAGGGCAAGGAACGCTTCGCCGAACTGCTCGGCGACGCGGGACCGCAGACGTGGGACGACGAGGGATTCGGCGTCCACCTGGCGTTCTTCTCGCGGACACCGGCCGACGTCAGGATGCGCATCCTGGAAGGCCGCCGCCGCCGCGTCGAGGAGCGGCGCGAAGGGTTGCGGGACGCGCTGGCCAGGGCCGAGGAGAAGATCGACCGCTACACCCGCGAGCTGCACCGGCTGGGGCTGGAGTCGAGCGAGCGGGAGGTGCGCTGGCTCAACGAGCTGATCGCGCACGAACAAGCCGAGCAGCGCGGCCCGGAGCAGCCGGGACCGAGTTGAGCGGCGGCCGCAACGGGGCGGCAGACCTGCAGATGCAAGTGAATGAGATTGAAGGAGAAACCGGCATGGGCGAGAACCGCCGCGTTCGGGTGGCCATCGTGGGCGTCGGCAACTGCGCCTCGTCGCTGGTCCAGGGCGTGCAGTACTACCGCGACGCGGATCCCGGCACGCGCGTCCCCGGTTTGATGCACGTCCAGTTCGGCGAGTACCACGTGCGCGACGTCGAGTTCGTCGCCGCGTTCGACGTCGACGCGAAGAAGGTCGGCCACGATCTCTCGGAGGCGATCTCCGCCAGCGAGAACAACACGATCAAGATCGCCGACGTGCCGCCGCTCGGCGTCACCGTCCAGCGCGGGCACACCTACGACGGCCTCGGCCGGTTCTACCGCGAGACCATCGAGGAGTCCGACGAGGCCCCGGTCGACGTGGTCGCCGCGCTGCGCGCCGCACAGGTCGACGTGCTCGTCTCCTACCTTCCCGTCGGGTCCGAAGAGGCCGACAAGTTCTACGCGCAGGCCGCGATCGACGCGGGCGTCGCGTTCGTCAACGCGCTGCCGGTGTTCATCGCGTCCGACCCGGAGTGGGCGAAGAAGTTCGAGGACGCGGGCGTCCCGATCGTCGGCGACGACATCAAGTCCCAGGTCGGCGCCACCATCACGCACCGCGTGCTGGCGAAGCTGTTCGAGGACCGCGGCGTACAGCTCGACCGCACGATGCAGCTCAACGTGGGCGGGAACATGGACTTCCTGAACATGAAGGAGCTGGAGCGGCTCGAGTCGAAGAAGATCTCGAAGACCCAGTCGGTCACGTCGCAGGTCGACCGCGAGCTCGGCAAGGGCAACGTCCACATCGGACCGTCGGACTACGTGCAGTGGCTCGACGACCGCAAGTGGGCCTACGTCCGCCTCGAGGGCCGTGCGTTCGGCGACGTGCCGCTGAACCTGGAGTACAAGCTCGAGGTGTGGGACTCCCCCAACTCGGCGGGCATCATCATCGACGCGGTGCGCGCGGCGAAGATCGCCAAGGACCGCGGCATCGGCGGCCCGATCCTGTCCGCGTCGTCCTACTTCATGAAGTCGCCGCCGGAACAGTACGACGACTCGACCGCCCGCGACGCGGTCGACGCCTTCATCCGCGGCGAAGTGGAGCGCTGAGCCGCCGGTTGACTGTCCGTGAGGGGAATCCCGGGGGATCCGGGGTTCCCCTCACGGCTTTGTCCTGAGCCGCGTCACTCCCTGAGCGCGGCCGGAAGCGCCGCCAAATCAGGCAGCACCCTCGCCTCCCGCAGCACCTCCGGGTCCGGCGGGAAGTGCGGGTTCGGCACCGCGAACACCGTCATGTCGGCCGCGAACGCCGCGCGCAGGCCGTTCGTCGAGTCCTCCACCGCGGCGCAGCGGGAGGCCTCGACGCCCAGCAGCATCGCCGCGCGCAGGTAGACGTCCGGTTCGGGCTTGCCCGCGGCCACTTCCTCGCTCGACACGGCCACCGGGACCAGCGACGTCAGGTCGCACGCGGTCAGGAACGAGTGGATCAGCACCGGCGGCGACGAGCTGGCGATCGCCACCGGCCAGTGCCGGGCGATCTCGCGGACGACCTGGTCCGCGCCGTCGATCACCGGCGGGCGGTCGGCGTAGCGGGCGGCCATTTCGTCGATCACCGTGCGCGCGATCTCGTCCGGCGTGAGCTGCGCGCCCAGCGTTTCCACCAGGTAGCGCGCCCATTCCGGCGTGCTCATCCCCTGTTGCGCGCGGGTCGCCTCGGGCCGCCAGGTCCCGCCGTGTTCGGCGACTACCGCTCGGCGCACCTCGTCCCACGTCGTCTCGGAGTCCACCAGTACGCCGTCGAGGTCGAAGATCACCGCATCCACCGGTCCAGCCTAGGGGTCCTGGACTGGACCACCTTGTGAGCCGAATTACTTCGCTACCCTAACTAATTTTTGTTAGCCTAGCTAAGTGACTTCCTCGACGGGCGATTTGGCGCAGCGGCTGCGGCCGGTGGTCTTCCGGCTGTACTACCTGGTGCGCCGCGAATCCGCGCAGCTGCTGACCCTGACCCAGGGATCGGTGCTGTCGGAGCTGGTCGGCCGCGGGCCGAGCCGGATGAGCCGGCTCTCCCGACTTGAGCGCGTGCGGATGCCGTCGATGACCGACGTCGTGCGCAGGCTCGAACGGCTCGGCATGGTGACCCGCCGACCCGATCCCGACGACGGGCGCGCCGTGCTCGTGGAGGCCACTCCGGAAGGCGAGCGGTTCTACGCCGAGATGATCGCGGGCCGGGAGGCGGAGCTGCGGGCGCGGCTCGGCCGCCTCGACCCGGCCGAGCGCGCCGCCATCGACGCCGCGCTTCCCGCGCTCACCAAGCTGATCGCCGACTTCCACCGCGACGACCCCGCCGCGGAACTCGCCGCAATTTCTGAAGGAGGAACTGATCCGCGATGAGCGCTGAGCACCACTCGAGCCTGCTGGACGCGGTCAAGGGCCAGCCCAAACAGGTGTGGATCACCGCGTTCGCCGCGGTCATCGCGTTCATGGGCATCGGCCTCGTCGACCCGATCCTGCTGTCCATCGCCAAGGGCCTGAACGCTTCGCCGTCCCAGGTCACGCTGCTGTTCACGTCGTATCTCGGCGTGCAGGTGATCGCGATGCTCTTCACCGGCGCGATGTCCGCCCGGTTCGGGGCCAAGCGGACCGTGCTCGTCGGGCTGACCCTGATCGTCGCCGCGACCGCGCTGTGCGCCGCGGCCGGTTCGATCGAACAGCTCGTCGGCCTGCGTGCGGTGTGGGGACTGGGCAACGCCTTCTTCATCGCCACCGCGTTGTCGGTGATCGTCGGCGCGGCGACCGGTGGCCAATCCGGCGCGATCCTGCTTTACGAGGCCGCGCTAGGCGTCGGGCTCGCCGTCGGTCCGCTGCTCGGCGCGCTGCTGGGCACGATCTCGTGGCGCGGCCCGTTCCTCGGCACCGCGGTGCTGATGGTCGCCGCCCTGCTGCTCTGCTCGATCTTCCTGACCAGCGATTCGCGGCAGAAGCGCGATCCGGTCAAACTGCTCGACCCGATCCGCGCGCTCAAGCACCCCGGCCTGCTCCGGACGTCGATCGCCTCGGCGCTCTACACCGCCGCGTTCTTCGCGGTGCTCGCCTGGTCCCCGTTCGTGCTCGGCTGGAACGCCATCGCGGTCGGCCTGATCTTCTGCGGCTGGGGCCTCTGTGTGGCGATCGCCGGCGTGGTGCTCGCGCCGAAGATGGCCGCGAAGTTCGGCGAACGGCACGCCGCCGCGCTGGCGGTGACCGGGTACACGGTGCTGATGCTGGTGCTGGCCATCCCGAGCAAGCCGGTGGTGGTCGTCGGGATCGTCGTGTCCGGGCTGGTTTCCGGACTGCTGAACACGCTCTTCACCGGCACCGCGATGTCGATCAGCGACGCGCCGCGGCCGGTCGCGAGTGCCGGGTACAACTTCTGCCGCTGGTTCGGCGGCGCGGTCGCGGCCACGCTCGTCGGCCACCTCGCCGAGTGGATGGGCTGGGAGCAGGGTCCGTTCCTGATCGCCGCCGTGCTCTGCGTGATCGCCGCCGTGCTGCTCTCGCAGCGCGAGAAGAAGGCCGACCCGCACACCGTGCCGAGGGAGGCCGCGCTCGTCGGCGACGAGGAGTTCTGACCGCTTCGGCCACTCACCGCGATCGCCCCCGGACTGCCTGTTCGGGGGCGATCGTCGTCTTTGGGGGAATACATCCGCTGTTAACCTTTTAGTCCGATTCAGGGGGTTTTCGCCGCATACGGTCGCCGGGTTCCCACCGAGAAGCGACCCTGGAGGCCCCGTGTCCCTGGAGCCTGGACGACTGCTGCCCCTGTTCACCGCGCATTCCGGCGGCCGATCCCCGATCACCTGCGAATACCGCTGCGGCAACGCGTGCGCGCACGAGGCCCCGAACCCGACCGGCAACGAGTACTTCGGCGACATCGCCAAGGGCGTCTCGCGGCGCGGCGTGTTCAAGGCCGGCGCGGTGATGGCCGCGGCCGCGGGCGGGTTCGCCGCGCTGTCCGGCACCGCCGCGGCTGCCCCTCCGGCCCAGGCCCCTGCTCCGCTGGCGAAGGGCCGCGCCGTGCCCGGCACCGACTTCACGCCGGTGCCGCCGAACAAACTCGACGCCGTCAGCATCCCCGACGGGTACGCCCAGCACGTGGTGATCCGCTGGGGCGACCCGGTGGTCCCCGGCGCGCCGAAGTTCGATTTCCGCAAGCAGACCGCGGCCGCGCAGGCCAAGCAGTTCGGCTACAACAACGACTTCGTCGGCCTGATCCCGCAGGATCCGCTCGGCCTGCGCAATCTGCTGGTGGTCAACCACGAGTACACCACCGAGGTGCACCTCTTCCCGGCCGATCAGTACGACCCGGCCAATCCCACCGAGGAACAGGTGAAAATCGCCTGGGCGGCACACGGTTTGTCGGTGCTGCAGACCCTGCGCGACCCGATCGGCGGCGCGCTGCGCACGGTGCCCAGCCCGCTGAACCGGCGGATCACGCTCGACACGATTTTCGAGGTGCGCGGTCCGGCGGCCGGTTCGAAGTACCTCAAGACGTCGGCCGATCCGTCCGGCAAGCGCGTGCGCGGCACGCAGAACAACTGCTCCGGCGGCGTCACGCCGTGGGGCACCGTGCTGTCCGGCGAGGAGAACTTCCACCAGTACTTCGCCCACGCGGACAAGGTTTCCGATCCGACCGAGGCCGCGCGGCTCAAGCGGTACGCGGTCGGCACCGGCGAGAGCACGCGCAAATGGGAGCGCTTCGACAAGCGCTGGGACGTTTCGCGCGAGCCCAACGAGCCCAACCGGTTCGGCTGGGTCGTGGAAATCGATCCGAACGACCCGAATTCCACGCCGGTGAAGCACACCGCCCTCGGCCGGTTCAAGCACGAGGCGGCGAACGTCAAGATCACCGCGGACGGCCGGGTCGCGGTATACTCCGGCGACGACGAGCGGTTCGAGTACATCTACAAATTCGTCTCGAAGGGCAAGTACAAGAAGGGGAACTCCGCGCTCGCCCGGCGGCACAATTCGGCGCTGCTGGACGAGGGAACCCTCTACGTCGCCAAGTTCTCCGGCAACAGCCCGGGCGAGATCGACGGTTCCGGCAAGCTGCCCGCCGACGGCGAGTTCGACGGCACCGGCGAGTGGATTCCCCTTGCCAGCGGCGACAAGTCCTTTGTGGACGGATTCACCGCGGAGGAGGTCTACGTGTTCACCCGGCAGGCCGCCGACCGCGCCGGAGCGACCAAAATGGACCGTCCGGAGGACATCGAGCCGAACCCGGTCAACGGCCGGATCTACGCCGCGCTCACCAACAACTCCGACCGCGGCGCGGCGGGCAAGGCGGCCCCGGACGAGGCGAACCCGCGCACCCGCAACAAAAACGGGCACATCCTCGAATGGGACGAGGACCGCGGCGACGCCGCCTCGACCCGGTTCTCCTGGCGGCTGCTCCTCGTCTGCGGCGACCCGGCCACGGCCGACACCTACTTCGGCGGCTTCCCGAAGGACCAGGTCAGCCCCATCTCGTGCCCGGACAACGTGGCCTTCGACCCGCACGGCAACCTGTGGATCTCCACCGACGGCAACACCCTCGGCGCGAACGACGGCCTCTTCTCGGTTCCGGTCACCGGACCCGAGCGCGGGCACGTGAAGCAGTTCCTGTCCGTGCCGGTCGGCGCCGAGACGTGCGGTCCGGTCGTCACCGAAAACCTCGTGCTGGTCGCGGTGCAGCACCCCGGCGAGGACGCGCCGAGTTCGGCGAACCCGACCTCGCACTGGCCGGACGGCGGCAGCTCCCAGCCGCGGCCGGCGATCGTGTCGGTGTGGAAGAAGGGCGCCTTCGGATTGCCCGGCCGGATCGGCCGCCGGTAACACTTTGGGGTGTTTCTTACCGCCGATCGGGCTTCCTGGGTCTAGCTTCACCGCGTGAGGCGGGCAAGGAAAGTCGCGATCGGACGCACGGCGGGCGCGGCGGCGGGCACTGCGATGCTGGTCGGCGCGCTCGCCGTCGTCACTCCCGGGTCGGCTCCCGCGCAGGGGGCTCCGGAGTGCGGCGGCATCGCGGCCAACCCGAGCGTGGAGGACGCCGGTTCGCCCGGCGGAGCGCCGCGCGGGTACCTGTTCATCCCCGCCGCACCGGTTCCGCGCAGCACCCCGCCGGACCGGGTGCCGAAGCTGCTCACCAGCACCGCGCACGCGGTCGACGGGCGGGTCAACGCCCAGATCCAGACGCCGGACGGCCGTGTCAGCTCGGCTGCCCAGCAGGTGAAAGCGGTGCCCGGCGGGCAATACTCGCTGTCGGTGTGGTCGGCGACGGCGCAATCCGGCCTCGGTGCGCGCGCGAGCGCGACCACCGGGCTGCGCTTCGCCGACCGCGCCGGTCGCGTGCTGGTGGAGAAACCGCTTCCGGTGACGCACGACGTCGCGTCCGACGGCAGGCTCGCGCGGCAGGAACTGCCGCCGTTCACCGCGCCGGACGACACCGCGGCGGTCTCGTTTTTCGCCAGCACCAACCACAACTGGGTGCTGTGGGACTGCGTGCACGTGGCGCTCGCCGCGTTCGCGGTGAAGATGGAGGTGCGGAATCCGGCGGACGGAACGTGGGGCCCGTCGGCTGCCATCCCGGCCGGCGACGCCGCGCACTTCCGCATCTCCGTCTCCAACACCGGCTCCGAGCCGCTCACCGGGGTCCTCGTGAAGGACCCGTGGTGCACCGGGCTCCCCGGCGCGTTCGACCTCGCCGCGAACGCGTCGCGCGAAGTCACCTGCGACCACCCGAACCTCACCGAGGACGACAACGGGCACGTCAACACCGCGAAGGTCACCGGCACCGGTCCGGGCGGGCCGCTCGCCGAGCAGAAGGCGAGCGTGACGGTCACCGTCACGCCGCAGCCCGCGGTCGGCAAGATCGGCGACCGCGCGTGGAAAGACCTGAACCGCAACGGCATGCAGGACGACGACGAACCCGGCTTCCCGGATCTTCCGGTCACGCTCAAGGACGGCGCGGGCGGCACCGTCGCCACCACGCGCACGAACGCCGACGGCAGCTACCTGTTCGACCAGCGCAAGGACGGCACCTACCAGGTGTGCTTCGACATCTCGAAGCTGCCGGACGGCCTCACCGTCACCCAGCGCGGCGCGGGGGCGCCCGGTTTGGACTCGGCGGTCGACCCGGCGACCGGCTGCACCTCGCCGTTCACCCTCGGCGGCAAGGACCGCGAGCGGATGGACCTGGACATCGGCCTCGCCCCGCCCCCGCCGACCGTTCCGCCCGCGCCGAGCGGGCCTCCCGCGCCGACGGCGTCGGCTGCGTCACCTTCGCGGTAGCGGCTCCCCGACCGCCGAGCGTCGCCGTCAGGCGGATGCGAGACTGTGGCGGCACACCATGTCTCGGGGAGGTCTGGACCAATCATGACCGCGGCCGCCGACGCGCTGCCGGACGATCCGCTCCCGTGGCACCGCCGCCCGACGACCTGGACGTGGGCCGCCACCGGGGCGGTCCTCGTGCTGTACGCGGTGCTCGCCTGGCAACGCCGGTGGATGAGCGACGACGGACTGCTCGTGCTGCGCACCGTCCGGCAGATCCTCGCCGGGAACGGCCCGGTGTTCAACGTCGGCGAGCGTGTCGAGGCGAGCACGAGTCCGTTGTGGACCTGGCTGCTGGCCGGGGCCGGCACGATCCCCGGACCGCCGCTCGAATGGATCGCGGTGCTCACCGGCCTGCTGTGCGCGGTCGGCGGCTTGTTCTTCGGTTTGGACGGCGCCCGTCGCCTCTACGCCGGACCAGTGGCTCCCGCCGGGGCACTGGTGGTGTGCGCGCTCCCGCCGTTCCGCGACTTCGCGACCTCCGGCCTGGAAACCGGCCTGGTGCTGCTGTGGCTGGGGCTGAGCTGGTGGCTTCTCGTGCGCGGCACAGCGCCGATCGCCACCGCGATCGTGCTCGGGCTCGGCCCGCTCGTCCGACCGGACCTGGCGTTGTTCAGCGTGGTCGGCTTCGTCGCTCTCGTGCTGCTGCGCCGTCCGCGATGGCTTGCCGCACTGGGCTGGCTCGGCGCGGGAATCGCGATTCCGGTGGCCTACCAGGTGTTTCGGATGGGCTACTACGGACTGCTCACGCCGAACACCGCGCTCGCGAAGGAAGCGGCCAACAGCGACTGGCCGCGCGGCTTCGCGTATCTGACTGATCTCATCAGCCCGTACCTGCTGTGGATCCCGTTGCTGCTGCTCGTCATTGCCGCGGTCCTGGTGCGCCGGTCGCGCCTCTTGTTGCTGACGTCGTTGGTGAGCGGGGTTTTGCTCGCGCTGTACGTCGTGCGCGTCGGCGGCGATTTCATGCACGGCCGGATGCTGCTGCCCGCGTTGTTCGTGCTGCTGCTTCCGGTCATGGCGATCCCGTTGACCCGCAAGACAATCGCGTGCCTCGCGGGAGTCGCCGCCTGGTCCGTGATCGCGAGCGGCTGGCTGCGCGTGCCGTACGAAGGCACGCATCTGGCAGTGAGCGTCACCGACGAACGCGGCTACTGGTCCTGGGCGACCGGGCACGAATACCCAGTGCTGGCAACGGATTACCTCGGCCAGGACGTCATCCGCCACGCCGTCGACGCGGTCCAAGCGACGACGCGACCGGCCGTGCTCGTCTACAGCTACGGCGACGTGAAGCAGTGGTTCCGCTTCCCGACCAACCGGCCGTACGTGACCATGGCGGCCGACAGCATGGGCGCGATCAGCAACATCGTGTCCCTGGACGTCCGCATCCACGACGGTTACGGCCTGGCCAGCGATCTGGCCTCGCACTCGTCGTCCATCGCCGGCGGTCGCCCCGGACACTCGAAGTGGCTGGTCGCGGCCTGGGAGATCGCCGAAGCCGGATACGGCGACTACGCCACCGACGGCGAGATCCGGATGTTCCAGCCCGCCGAGATCGACGCCGCCCGCGCCGCACTGCGCTGTCCGGACGTGCAGAACGTGCTGGCCTCCACCCGCGAACCGCTCACTTGGAGTCGCTTTATCGACAATTTCACCGGCTCGGTGCACCGCACGGAAATCCGCTACCCGCGCGACCCGTGGGCAGCCGCCCAGTGCGCCCCGGCGAAGTGATCGACGACTCCCCGAACTGGCGAATCGGCGCCGGACGCCTACCGTGGCCGGTATGACCGACCTCCCGCTCGCCCTGATCACCGGTGCCTCGCGGGGCATCGGCGCGGCAATCGCGCACCAGCTCTCCCCGACGCACCGTCTCCTCCTGGGCGGCCGCGACACCGACGCACTGGCGAAGGTGGCCGAGGAACTGCCCGGCGCGCGGCCTTGGCCGGTCGACCTCACCGACGCGGCTTCGCTGGAAGCCGCGGCCAGCAAGATCGACCGGCTGGACGTGCTGGTCCACTCCGCGGGGACCGGCAAAATCGGCGCCGTCGCCGACTCCCCGGCCTCCGTGTGGCGCACGAACCTCGAGGTGAACGTCATCGCGGTCGCCGAACTGACCCGCCTGCTGCTGCCCGCGCTGCGCAACGCGAACGGCCACGTCGTCGTGATCAACTCCGGTGCCGGGTATACCGCCCGTCCGGGCTGGGGTCCTTACGCGGCAAGCAAATTCGCCGCCCGCGCCTTCACCGACTCACTGCGCGCCGAGGAACCAGACCTGCGGGTGACCTCGATCTTCCCCGGCCGCACCGACACCGACATGCAGCGCCAGGTCCGCGTCCAGGAAGGCGGCAGCTACGACGTCGACAAGTACCTGCGCCCGGACTCGGTGGCCACGGCCGTCCTCACCGCGGTCACCGCCACCCCGGAAGCCCACTTCACCGAGATCCAGGTCCGTCCTCGCTGAGGTCCGTGAAGGACTCCTTGAGGGAATCAGATTCCCCCAAGGAGTCCTTCACGGACAGCGTCAGGCCCGCAGCCGGGCGGCGGTGTCGGCCACCGTCGCCTGGATCTCGCGGCGGTCGACCCGCGTCGGCTCCGCGTCCGCGACGACCTGCTCGCCCGCGACCCACACGTCCCGCACTCGCCGGGACCCGGCCGCCCACACGAGGTTCGCCAGCAACTGCTCGTCCGGCACGTCCAGGCCGGTCGCGAACGCCGGGTCGTCGAGGTCGACGTGCACGAGGTCAGCCCAGCGGCCCGCCTCCAGGACGCCGAGGTCGTGGCGACCGAGCGCTTCGGCGCCGCCGCGGGTGGCCATCAGGAACACGTCCTTCGCGGTGACCACGGTGGAATCGTCGTTGGCCAGCCGGGCCAGCATCGCCGTCAGCTGCAGCTCTTCCCAGAGGTCGATGTCGTCGTTGGACGCCGGACCGTCGGTGCCGAGCCCGATCGCGACCCCGGCCGCGCGCAAGTCCTTGATCCGCGCGATGCCGGAAGCCAGCTTCGCGTTGGACCCGGGGCAATGCGCCATCCCCACTCCGCGAGCGGCGAAGATCGCGATGTCCTCGTCCGACAAATGCACCGAATGCGCGGCAAGGGTGCGCCCGTTGAACATTCCCAGCGAATCCAGCAGCCGAGGCACGGATCCGTACTCCTTGCGCTGCTCCAGATCCTCGGCGGCGGCCTCCGCGACGTGAATCTGCACCAACGCGCCCCGGGCAGCGGCGGATTCCGCGGTCGCCCGCAGCCCGTCCGGGTTCAGCATGTACGCGGAATGCGGCCCGTATCCCAGCTCGATCCGTTCCCCGGGGCCGAAGCGCAGCCCGTCGGCGTCGATCCACCGGTCGATCGCGGCCAGCGTTTCCCGCCAATCCAGCCCGGGCAGTTCGATCACCGGCGGTGCGACGAGCACCCGGCCGCCGGTCGTGAGCACCGCGTCGACGAGCTGTTCGCCCTCGAAATACATTTCCGCGCTGGTCGTCACGCCGTGCCGGAGCATTTCGACCGACCCGAGCAGCATGCCGGTGCGCACGTCGGCCGGCTTCAGCTTCGCCTCGGTCGGCCAGATGATCTCGCGCAGCCAGCGCAGCAGCGGCAGGTCGCCGCCCATGCCGCGCAGCAGCGTCATCGGACTGTGCGCGTGCGAGTTCACCAAGCCGGGCAACAGGATTCCGGTCAGCCGGGTCTCCTCGCCGGCGAACTCCGGAGCGTCCGAAGCCGGTCCGACGAACGAAATCCGGCCTTCGTCGTCGACGTCCACGACGGCGTCGCGGAGCAGCGAGCAGGACGGGTCGGCGGGCAGGACAACCGGGGCATGGAAGCGACGCGACATAACGAGATAGTACGGGCGTCCCAGTAGCCGTTAATCCACTACGCCGCTACGCCAGGCCCAAGCTGCGATTTCCACTCGGTTACGCGCGCCGACTTTGCCCTGCACGGAAGCCAAATGCGTCTTGACCGTCGACAGCGACAGGAACAGCTCCGCGCCGATCTCGGTGTTGGTGAGTCCGCGGGCGGCGGCCTTCACCACGTCCAGTTCGCGCGCGGTCAACGGCTCCGACGGCGCCGGGGCCTCGCGCTTGGCGGTGTTCCCGCCGTCGAAGTGCTTCAGCAGCCGCACGGTGATCTGCGGCGACACCAGCGCGTCGCCGCGATCGGCCGCGCGCACCGCCTCGATCAGCAGCGCGGGCCCGGCGTCCTTGAGCAGGAAGCCGCTCGCCCCGTTGCGCAGCGCGGTGTGCACGTATTCGTCGAGGTCGAAGGTGGTGACCACGACGACCTTCAGCGGGTCGGCGACGTCCGGACCGGCCAGCTGACGGGTGACCTCCAGCCCGTCCAGGCCCGGCATGCGGATGTCCAGCAGGCAGACGTCCGGGCGCAGTTCGCGCGCCTTCGAGACCGCGGAGATGCCGTCCGGCACGTCCGCGACCACCTCGATGTCATCCTGCGCGTCCAGGATCATGCGGAAGCCCATCCGCACCATTTCCTGGTCGTCCGCGATCAGTACCCGGATCACCCGTCTGTCTCCCCGTTCGCCTCGAGCGGCAGCCACGCCTCGACCCGCCAGCCGCCGTCCGGCTCGCGGCCTGCCGAAAGCCTGCCGTGCAGCAGCGCGACGCGTTCGCGCATGCCGACCAGACCGTATCCGCCCGACCCGCCCGCCGGGCGGTGACTCTGCCCGCTGCCGTTGTCGGTCACCCGCAAGTGCAGTTCGCCGTCGGCGACCTCGGCCACCACGATCGCCTCGGTGGCGTCCGAGGCGTGCTTGCCGACGTTGGTGAGCGACTCCTGGATCAGCCGCAGCGCGGACCGGCCGACCTCGTGCGGCAGGTCCGCCGGCAGGTCGAGCCGCAACTGCGTCGGGATGCCGTGGTTGCCGGCTTCGACGAGCCGGTGCAGGTCAGCGGCCAGATCGGTGGTCGCCTGCTCGTTGAACTCGCCCGAACCGGCCTGTGCGTCGCCGCGCATGCTGCGGACCAGACGGCGCATCGCGGCCAGCGCCTCGACGCCCGCGTTCTCGATCCGGCCCATCGCCTCCAGCGCGAGTTCCGGGTTCTTCTCCCCCATCATCCGCGCGGCCTGCGCCTGCACGACGATGCCGGTCACGTGGTGCGCGACCACGTCGTGCAGCTCCCTGGCCAGCGCCATCCGCTCGGCCGTCTGCGCGTCGGTGACCGCGGATTTCACCACCTGCGCGCGTTCGGAATCGCGCGAGCGCAGGTAGAGGCCGATCGCGATGGCGATGCCGAGCAGCAGGACCGCGACGGTGGCGAGCAGCCCGAGCGTCGCCGGGTCGGTGAGCAGGCGGCCGGTGCGGTACGGGCCGAAGTTCAGGATCGTGCCGATCGCGACCACGCCGGACAGCACCGCGATCCGCGGCCACGCCCGGACCAGCGGCACCGCCCGCACGACGTTCACGACCACGCCGAAGGCGGCCACGATCTGGGTCGGCGGGATGCCGCCGAGCAGCTGGTAGCTGTGGCTGGGATGCAGGAACGGCGTCGCGAGCGCGGACAGCAGGAGGAGCCCGGCCACCACCAGGATCGAATCCCGCGGCCGGCGCGGCGAGAGCGCGGTCACCGCGGCGGCGCCGATCGAACAGGCCAGCAGCGGGAAACCGCGGCTGCCGCTTTCGTAGGTGTAGCCGAATTCGATCAGCACGCCGACGCTGAGCATGCCGATCAACGGCCACTGGCCGCGCACCAATTCGGTGAACCGGTGCATGTTGCGCAAGCGTTCCGCCGTCGCCGGGTCGCGCTCGCGGCGCGGGCGGCCGACCGCGCCGGTGATCACCGTCCCGACGAGGAACAGGAACCCGAACAGCAAGGTCTGCGCGATGCTGCTGCTCGACAGGTCTCGGTAGCCGCCGCGGCCGAAAGCCGCGGTGAGCGCGCCCATCACCAGCGCGCTGATCACCGCGAAGGCGACCCCGGGACGGGCCCGGCGGGCGAGGAAATAGACCATCTCGATCCCGGCGACGAACTCGGTGACGGTCAGGTTCGCCAGCACGCTGGAGTACGTCGGGATGCCGAGATAGCGGATGACGAAGGTGCAGAACATCAGCGTCAACGCGCCGAATACGCCGGCCACCGCCGCGCGTTTGCGGGCCCAGAACGCGCACGCCGCCATCGCGAAAATGCCCGGGAACAGGCCGAGGTCGACGAATCGCGGGCCGAAGTCATCGAGTGCCGCGTCGGTCACGAACACGAGGTCGAACGCCAGCGCGCCGAACAACACGAGCACGGACATGTCGAGGCGGCGGGCGAGTTCGGTCGCCCGCGCGGCAAGCGTTTTCGACGGCGGGGTGTGCGGCACACCGTGACGGTAGATGATTCGCCCCCGCGCGCACCTTGGCCACGTGGTTCGTCGGCATCGGCCGATCGGCCGATGAAGGCCGGCCAGGTACCGGCCGTCTGCCCGAAGTGGACACCCGCTCGAATCCGCGAAGCTGCTTTCCGTCGCAGTCGGGAAACGAATGACGGAGACAGGGAGAGAGCTGGCGGATGACGAATCCACAGTGGAGCGCCGGAGCGGTGTTGTCGGGGCGCGGGCTGGTGAAGCGCTACGGGCAGCAGCACGCGCTGGCCGGAATCGACATCGACGTCCAGCCGGGGGAAGCGATCGCCATCGTCGGCCCGTCCGGCTCCGGCAAAACCTCGCTGCTGCACGTGCTCGCCGGGATCCTGCGCGCGGACAGCGGCGAGATCTGGTTGCAGGGACAGCGGATCGACCAGTTCGGCGAAAAGCGGCGCAGCGAACTGCGGCGCACCGAATTCGGTTTTGTCTTCCAGTCCGGAATGCTCGTGTCCGAGCTGACCGCGGAAGAGAATGTCGCACTTCCCTCGCTGCTGGCCGGCGGAACCCGGGGCGAAGCCATCGCCGCGGCCCGGGAATGGCTCGGCAAACTCGGCCTGTCCGGCAAGGAAGCGCGCCGCCCCGGTGAGCTTTCCGGCGGCGAGGCGCAGCGCGTCGCGATCGCCCGCGCGCTCACCCACCGGCCGAAGGTGATCTTCGCCGACGAGCCGACCGGCGCGCTCGACACCCGCACCGGCCGCGAGACGATGGACGCGCTGCTGGCCGCCGCCCAGGCGTCCGGAGCCGCGGTGCTCGTGGTGACCCACGACCGGGAACTCGCCGAATCGATGCCGCGCACCGTGGCGATCCGCGACGGCCTGATCGCGACGAGGCTCGCGGCATGAACCCGTTCCAGCTCGCCCTGCGGGTGCTGCGCGGCGACCGGCGGACCCGCACCTCGGCGATCCTCACCGCGGTCGGCGTCGCCGTCGCGACCGGGCTCGTCCTGCTGCTGGCGACCCTGCCGTACGCCACTCAGGCGCGCGAGCAGCGGGCGCTGTGGCAAAGCAGCGGCCGCTACGACTCCGGCCAGCAGAACACCATGCTGGTCAACTCCTCCAAGGACTACTTCGCCGGCAAGCAGGTCGCCCGCGTCGACATCGCGGTCACCGGCCCGGCCGATTCGCTGCGCCTGCCGCCGGGCATCCCGCAGCTGCCCGGCCCCGGCGAGACGATCGTGTCGCCCGCGCTCGGGAAACTGCTCAACGCCACCCCGGCCGACCAGCTCGGGAACCGCTTCGGCAAACCGGTCGCCGCGTTCGGCGAAGAGGCGCTGCGGTATCCGGAGCAGCTCGTCGCGCTCGTCGGGCACAGCCCGCAGGAGATGCGCCCGTACGGGCACAAGGACCAGCCCGGCCAGGACGCCTTCCCGGCCGCGGCGTTCCCCGCCGGACAGGGGCATCCGGACGGCCTGCTGACGGTGTTGTCCTGGGTCGGCATCATCGTGCTGCTCGTGCCGAGCCTCGTGCTCGTCGCGTCGTCGGCCCGGCTCACCGCCGCCCGCCGCGAACAACGGCTCGCCGCGATCCGGCTGGCCGGTGCGACGCCGGGCCAGGTGACCGCGATGGTCGCCGCCGAAACCGGCTTGTCGGCGGGGGTCGGGGCGCTGGTCGGCCTGCTGCTGAGCCCGGCGCTGCGCGGACTGGCCACGTTCGTGCCGTGGGACGGCGGGACCTGGCTGGCCTCGGACTTCGCGCTGCCGGTGGGGCTGACCGTGCTCGCCGTGCTGCTGGTCCCGCTGCTCGTGGTGCTCGCCGGGGTGCTCGGCCTGCGCCGGGTGGTGAGCACGCCGCTGTTCGCGACTGGCGGGCACACCGTGAAGCCGTTGCGCTGGTGGCGGCTGCTCGCGCTGCCCGCGGCGGGATTGTTCTTCCTCTACAGCGTTGTCGGCGCGCGCAGCGGCGGCAACGGCAACCTGGTGCTGTTCGGCCTGCTGCTGGTGGTCGCCTCGGCGATGGTGGTCGGACCGTGGGTGACCTCCGCGGTCGGCGGCACGTTCGTGCGGATCTGGCGGCGGCCGTCGTCGCTGCTGGCCGGACGTCGGCTGCGCAACGACCCGAAGGGTTCCTACCGGGCCTCGGCCGGGATCGTGCTCGCGGTGTTCACCGGCTCGATGGCGCTCACGCTGCTGCCGTCGTTCGAATCCCTCGCCGGCGGCGGACGCCAGTACGTGGACTCGGCGCTGTACGTCGACGTCACCGCGGACCGCGCTCCCGAAGCGACCGAGCGGACGAACGCCACGCTCGCGAAGGCCGGACTGTCCGAACGCGTCGTCCCGGTGGCCAGCGTCTACGTGATGCAGGGCGAGGGGAACTACCGGTCGATGCAGCGGGCGTACGTGATGACCTGCGCTGACGCCGCCAAGCTGACCCGGCTCGGGATCACCCAGCAGGACTGCAAGCCCGGTGTCGGGCTGTACACGCCGTACCAGCTGGACACGAACAATCTGCGGGTCGCGCGGTACGGCGGCGAGGACAGCACGGGCACGCCGCTCGGCGCGGTCACGGTGGGGACGTATCACCCGGAGCGGAAGAACAACTTCGGCGAGTACGTGATCGACCCGTCCGCGGTGCCGGCTGGGGTGAAACCGACCCAGGTCACCCTGGTCGTGCCGACCGCCGAGGCCAACCGCGAGATCGTGCGGACCGCGCTGGTGCCCAACGCGGTCGGGAACGAGATCGGCAGCCGCGAGCAGTACCTCTATGGACAGCAAGTGCAGCTCAGCGACCTGCGCCGAGTCACGGTGATCGGCCTCGTCGCGGCAGGCATCCTCGCCGGCTGCAGCGCGGCGGTCGCGACCGCGGGTTCGGTGATGGACCGGCGCCGGACGTTCGGCGCCCTGATGGCGGCGGGCACTCCGGTGCGGGTGCTGTCCCGGGCGTTGCGGATGGAGGCCGCGCTGCCTGCGTTGGTCGCGACGATCGGCGCGGGCGTGATGGGAGTCGCGGTCGGACTGGGGCTGTTCATGGCCACGATGGAACGGGGGTCGGTGGTGTTCAGCCCGTGGATCGTCGCGCCGGTGGTGCTGGGGGTCGGGGTCGCCCTTCTCGGCGCGTCGGTTTGCACGCCCGCGTTGAAGCGGGTGCAGGCGGAGCCATTGGCGGACGAATAGCTGGCGCCCGCCCCTCGTCGGGGGAGGGGCGGGACCGGGGGTGAAGGGAGCGGAGGGCCGTTGCCGGGGGTGGGAACCTGGGGGCGGCCCTTCGTGTTTCTGTTTTGGGCGGCTCGTCGCCCTGGCGGGCGACATTGCCGGTTCGTGGTTGGGCGGGCACCCCGATTTTTTAGTGTGACTACGGCGCTGGGGTGCTTGTCAAGGCGGGAAAGATGCCTTGACAAGCACCCCAGCGCCGTGTTTTTGGCTTCGTATCGGGGGTGGGGGAGGTGTGGGCGCCCCGCGTTGGGTGCATCGGCTGCGGTGTGTGTGGGCGGGGGCTTGCGCCCCAATGTGGCATTGGGTGCGTCTGGTGCACCCAATGTGGCGTTCGGTGCGTGGGATGCACCCAATGCCACATTGGGGCGCTTCAACCGCAGTCGGCTCCAGGTCGCGGTCGGCTGAAGGGGCCGGTCCTCGGCGTGTGAGGCTGACTTGGGATCAGTGCTTTTCGAAGATCAAATCGTGCGAGACCCGGCCTTCTCGGTCCGCTCGCTGTTCGAACTTCGTCACCGGCCGCCACTCGGGGCGCGGGGCCCAGCCGCCCGGTTCGTCGGCGTAGCGGTTGCGCAGTGCGGGTTCTGCCGAGCACACCTCGAGCATCTGCTCGGCGTAGTGCTCCCAGTCGGTCGCCATGTGGAACGTCCCGCCGGGGGCGAGCCGCGAGGCGATCAGTGCCACGAATTCCGGCTGCACGATCCGGCGTTTGTGGTGGCGCTTCTTCGGCCACGGGTCCGGGAAGAACAGCCGCACGCCGGACAGCGAACCGGGCTCGACGTGTGACGTCAGCAGGACCACCGCGTCGCCGTGCATCAGGCGCAGGTTCGTTACCCCGAGCTTCTCCGCGCGCAGCATCAGCTGTCCTAGCCCGGGGTCGTACACCTCGACGGCCACGTAGTTCAGCTCCGGCGCGGCGGCGGCCAGCTGCGACGTCGTCTCGCCCATGCCGGAGCCGATCTCCAGCATCACCGGCGCTTCGCGGCCGAACCACTCCGTGAAGTCGACCGGTCCGGCAGGCAGTTCCGACACCGTCCGGCCGAGCCGCGGCCAGTGTTCTTCCCAGGCTCGCTGCTGGCCGACGGTCATCCGTCCGCCGCGTTTGACGTAACTGACCACGCTGCGCAGCCGTGGCTGGTCCTCGTTTTCCACCCGGACAACATACGGGCGCGTCAGCGGACCGCTTCGAACTCCCCGAGCCGGGAGCGCAGTCCGGCGAGCCCGGCGACCGCCACCGGCTCCGGGGCCTGGGCGGAATGCGCGGGCAGCACGTCGATCCAGCCGTCGTGCCGGTCGGTGTTCAGCACGGTCGTCGGGATGGAATGGCCGGACTTGCCGCGTTCGGACGGCATGAACTCCCAGTACCCGGATTCGCCGTCGGCCGCCCACGGGACGAACTCCCAGCCCATCCGCTTGCCGAGCAGTTGCGCCACCCGGTCCTCGATGCGGAAGCCGAGTTCGCGCGATTCGAGCCGCCCGCTCGCGACCGCGCGCAGCCACCACGGCGCGGGCAGCGTGTCGTCGGACCCGCTCGCCCGGCGATACAGCCCGAGCACCGCGTCCTCGGGGGCGCGATGCACCCACGCCTGGCGCAGTTCGGCGGGCCGGGTCGCGGGCAGCGCGAACCGGGGCAGTTCGATCGCCTGGGACCATTCGAGGTCCAGCATCGGCTCGAGCCGGGGGGTCGGTACCGCCGCGTCGCGGGAAACGAGTATCTGATCAACGTCCACCGTCACGGTTCACCTCCGGAGAGCTGAGACGGGGCACTTCGAATATCCGTCGGTTTCCGACAGTATGTCCGCTCGCTGTGAGAGAAGCCACACCGGTTTACGTGAATTTAATCCGAATGCTTCCCGCGCAATCGGGAATGTGCACGTGCAGGTCAGGCGTCGCGCCGATTCGCGGTGGCCACGCCCGCCGCGAACAACACCGCGCTGATCGCCGCGAAATACGCGAGATAACCCCACGGCCCGAAAGGCGGCGACAGTTTCAGCGTCGTCCTGGTGAAATCGCCACCGGCGAACTGCGACGCCGCGTAGAACGGCATCCACTGGTAGAGATCGCTGCCGATCTTGGGAATCAGCAGCACCAGGCCCTCGACCAGCTGGGTCCACACGAGCACGATCGCCAGCGTCAGCGCGGAACTGCGCAGCAGCAGGCCGACGCCGACGCCGAGCAGCCCGGCCAGCGCGAAGGTCAGGGTCTGGCCGAACACGGTGCGCCAGTCCGCCCCGGAGTGCAGACCGAGGTCGGCGTCCGGCCGCACGAGATGCGCCATGCCCCACGAGCCGACGCCGGCGAGCAGACCGAGCACCGCGCACACCGCGCACACCACGGCGCCCTTGGCGAGCAGCACCGGCGTCCGCGTCGGCACCGCCTGGAAGGTGAGCCGGAGCGTGCCCCAGTTGAAGTCGGCCGTCGCGGCGAGCACCGCGAGCACCAGCGCGACCGTGCGGCCGGTGCCGGTGGCAAGCTGAGTATTGCTCACGTCCGCGGTGATTTCGGCCCCGGAAAGCCCGAGGAACAACGCGGTGAACCCGATCGGCGCGGCCACCGCGATGAGCGCGCACCACCACGGCGCGCGCGTGCTGAAAAGCTTGATCCGTTCCGCCCGCAGCAGATTCACCGCGCACCTCCACTGGTGAATTCGCCTGCCTGACCTGTCAATTCGAGGTAGGCGTGCTCGAGCGAACCGGCCAGCGGGCTCAGCTCGTGCAGCGTGGCGCGCGCGGCGAAAGCGAGTTCGCCGATCGCGTCACTGTCCATTTCGGACACCAGGAACGCACCGGAATCCTCGGTGAAAACCGCGCGCGCTTCGGTGAGCGCGGTGCGCAGCGCGTCGGCGTGCGGCGTGCGCACCCGGACCCCGCGCGATCCGGCGCGGGCCACGAAATCGGCCATCGTGCCCTGGTAGATGAGCTGGCCGCGGCCGATCACCACGAGGTCCTGCGCGGTCTGCTCCATCTCCGGCAGCAGATGGCTCGACACGAACACCGTGCGGCCTTCCGCGGCGAGCCCGTGCAGCAGCTGGCGCACCCAGTGCACGCCCTCCGGGTCGAGGCCGTTCACCGGTTCGTCGAACAGCAGCACGCGCGGGTCGCCGAGCAGCGCGCTCGCGATGCCGAGCCGCTGCAGCATGCCGAGCGAGAACGTGCCCGCGCGCTTGCGGGCCACCGCGGAGAGCCCGACGAGCTCCAGCACCTCGTCGGCCCGCCGGTCCGGCAGCCCGTTCGTCGCGGCGAGGAACCGCAGGTGCTGGCGGGCGGAGCGGCCCGGATGCCGCCACGTCGCGTCGAGCAGCGCGCCGACCGTGCGCAGCGGATCGGTCAGCTGCCGGTACGGCTTGCCCTCGATGTGCGCGGTGCCCGCGGTGGGCGCGTCGAGCCCGAGCAGCAACCGCATCGTGGTGGATTTGCCCGCCCCGTTCGGGCCGAGGAACCCGGTGACGCGACCGGCTCGCGCGGTGAATGTCAGGTCTCGCACCGCGACGGTGTCGCCGTAGGACTTGGTGAGTCCAGTCGCTTCGAGCACGCCGTCCCCCTTCTCGTGGACCCGAACTCTACCGAAACGGAAAGATCCGGGCCGCCCCCCGAATGGCGACCCGGATCTTGTTCCCCTTTTCCCCTTTTTCCCCTTGTTCGGCTCCGCCGGCCCCCGCCTGACTCGTCCGAACGTTCCCTGTGGGTCTTTACGCGTCGCGCTTCTTCGCGACGCCGATCGCGATGGCCAGCAGCACCACGGCCACCCCGGCGAAGTAGGCCAGCGAGCCCCACTGCGACAGTGCCGCCTCCGGCGCGCCCGGCACCTGACGGACGCCGCCGAGGAAGCGCTCCGCGACGGTGAACGGCATCCACTCGTGGATCTTCTGGCCGACCGTCGGGATCAGCTGCACGAGGTTTTCCACTGCCAGCACGTAGATCAGCAGCAGCGAGAGCGCGCCCGCGCTGTGCCGGATCAGCGTGCCGACCGCGACCGCGATGACCGCGGCGAAGGCGAACACCACGCCGACACCGGCGACGTTGATCCAGTCCGCGGAGGTCTTCAGCGCGACCGAGTCGGAGGGGCGGATGGCGTAGCCGAGGCCCCACGAGGCGAAGGCGCCGATCTCGCCGATCACGAACGACAGCAGCGCGACGACGGTGGCTTTCGCGACGAGCACGCTGCCGCGGTGCGGAACCGCCTGGAACGTGGTGCGGATCGTGCCGAACCGGTATTCGGTGGTCACCGCCAGCGCCGCCAGCACCATGATCACCGCGATGCCGAACTGGTGCCCGGCCTGGGTGTTGGCGACCGAGATCGTCTCCCCGCTGGGGAGCGAGCCCGCCATGAGGCCGGCGAATCCGATGGTGAGCGCGAGCGCGATGAGGGCGCACCACCACGGCGACCGGGTGGTGAAGAGCTTGATGCGTTCGACCGCGAGCAAAGTCATGAGTTTTCTCTTCCCAACGAGAGTGTGGTCAGCGGATGGCCGCGGCCTGCTGCGCCTCTGCCTCGAGCCCGGTGTGGTACTCGACGGAGTCGCCGGTGATCTGCATGAAGGCTTGTTCGAGCGAACCGGTCTGCGGGCTCAGCTCGTGCAGCACGACGTTCGCCGAGGCGGCGATCTCGCCGATCTTCGCACTGTCCATTCCGGACACGATGAGCGCGTCGCCGGAGTCGGTGACCTGTGCGCTGGCGGAGATCAGCTGCTGACGCAGCGCCGGAAGCTGCGGCGAACGCACCTTCACGGTGTTTTCCGCGGCCCGCGCCACGAATTCCTCAGTGGTGGACTGGGCGATCAGCTGGCCCTTGCCGATGACCACGAGGTCGGTCGCGGTGAGCGCCATTTCCGAAAGCAGGTGGCTTGACACGAACACGGTCCGGCCCTCGGCGGCGAGGCGCTGCATGAACTTGCGGATCCAGAGGATGCCCTCCGGGTCGAGGCCGTTCACCGGCTCGTCGAACAGCAGCACCTCCGGGTCGCCGAGCAGCGCGCCGGCGATGCCCAGCCGCTGCGACATGCCGAGCGAGAACCCGCCCGCCCGCTTTCCCGCGACGCTGGTGAGCCCGACGGTGTCGAGCACCTCGTCCACCCGCGCGGCCGGGATCCGGTTGGACCGGGCCATCCACTGCAGGTGCGATCGCGCCGAGCGGTTGGGGTGCACCCATTTCGCGTCGAGCAGCGCGCCGACCGCGCGCAGCGGCTCCTTCAGTTCGTGGTAGAGCTTCCCCCCGATCCGGACCTGGCCCGCGGTCGGGTTGTCCAGGCCGAGGATCATGCGCATGGTCGTGGACTTGCCGGCGCCGTTCGGGCCGAGGAATCCGGTGACTTTCCCCGCTGCCACGCTGAACGACAGGTTGTTCACCGCGAGCGTGCTCCCGTAACGCTTGGTGAGACCTGTTGCCTCGATCATCCCCTGCTCCCTCTACGGCGGTGCTGACGGAATTCATCCTGTCGCAGCGCCGCCGTTTTCGCGTCATCCTGTGGATCGAACCGGCTACCCGACCTGAGTAGTACTCAATCGTGTCGAGGGGTGGAGCGCGATGGGGGATGCCCCTGAGCCGACCCTGAATTTTGCCCGATTCGCCAAGGACCCCGCCGCGGAATCCGCGGCGGGGTCCGGTGTGGACAGTGTCCGAATCGGACGCTTCAGCCGATCCCCGGCCGGGCGAGCCCGGTTTCGTACGCGAGGACGACCGCCTGTACGCGGTCGCGCAGGTCGAGTTTCGACAGGATCCGCCCGACGTGCGTTTTCACCGTCGCCTCGGAAAGGAACAACGTCTCGGCGATCTCGACGTTCGACATGCCTTTCGCGATCAGCACGAGCACTTCGCGTTCGCGGTCGGTCAGCACGTCGAGTTCGGCCGGATCGCGCATTTCCGAACCGCCGGAGCCGACGAACCGGTCGAGCAGCCTGCGCGTGACCGAGGGCGACATCACCGCGTCGCCGTCGGCGACCGAACGCAGCGCGGACACCAGGTAGTCGGGCTGGGTGTCCTTGAGCAGGAAGCCGGACGCCCCGCCCTGCAGCGCCGCGTAGACGTACTCGTCGAGGTCGAAGGTGGTCATCACGAGCACCCGCGCGGTGCCCGCCGCGACGATCTGCTTGGTCGCCTCGACCCCGTCGAGCACCGGCATCCGGACGTCCATCAGCACGACGTCGGGCCGCAGTTCGGCGGCCATCCGCACGGCTTGCGCGCCGTCGCCCGCCTCCCCGACCACGTCGATGTCGGCCTGCGCGCCCAGCACCATCCGGAACCCGACGCGCATCAGTTCCTGGTCGTCGACGACCACCACTCGGATCACGAGTTCAACCTAACCGGCAGCACCGCTCGCACCTGCCAGCCACCGCCCGCGGCGGGGCCCACCTCCAGTGTCCCGCCGTACACGTGCGCCCGCTCGCGCATCCCGATCAGGCCGTTTCCTCCCGCGACCGACAGCCGCGGCGCCGGTTGCCGAGCTGTCGCGGCCGACCCCGCCATCGCCGTCGCTCCGTTCGCGCCGACCTGTTCGAGCCGCCGGGCCCGGCCCGCGCCGTCGTCGCGCACGAGCACCTCGACCTGGTCGCCGGTCCGCTCCACCCGCACCGCGGCGCTCGCCCCGGCCCCGGCGTGCTTGAGCGTGTTGGTGAGCGATTCCTGGACGATCCGGTAGATCCCGAGCGACACCCCGGCGGGCAGTTCGTCGAGCCCGTCGCCGAGGGCGAGGTCGACCGGAACGCCCGCGGCGCGCATCCGCTCGGCGAGGTCGCCCAGCGCGGTCGCGTCCGGCTGCGGCACCCGCGGTTCGTCGTCGCCGCGGTCGTTGCGCAGCACGTCCAGCAGCCGGCGCAGTTCGCCGAGCGCGCCGCGGCCGGTCTCGGAGATCGTCCCCAGCGCGCGCCCGGCCAGCTCCGGATTGGATTTCAGGGCGAGCGCCGCGCCGTCGGCCTGCACGACCATCACGCTCACCGAATGCGCCACGACGTCGTGCAGTTCCCTGGCGATCCGGCCGCGCTCCTCGGCCACCGCGATGCGCGCGGCCTGGTCGCGTTCGGTTTCCAGCAGATGCAACCGGGCCTCCAGTTCGCGCTGGTAGGCGCGGCGGGCGTACATGAACTCGCCGAGCAGCCAGCAGAAGGCGATGGTGAAGGCGCTGAACAGCAGCTGCGCGGCCATCGACGGCTCGGGTTTGACGATCGCGGTGACGGCCATGGCCACGACGAACGCGCCGCCGTAAAGCAGTCCCTGCTTGCGTCCGACGTAGACCTGGACCGAGTAGAGGCTGATCGCGAGCGCGGCCAGCCCGGAAACTCCGAGGTCCAGCGCGCTGTGCGCGAACGAAATGACGTACACGACGTACGCGGCGAGCACCGGTCGTTTGCGCCGGAACACGAGCGGCGCGACCACGGCGAGGTCGATCGGAACGGCGACGTACCACTCCGGACCGGGCACTTCGGGGTCGAGACCGCCGGTGGCGAACACCAGGATGTCGAACGCGGCGAGGAACAGCGCCAGCAGCGAGTCCCCCACCATCGGGTGGGCACGCATCCACAGGCTGAGCCGTCGCACGACTCAACAGTAGGTCGCGGTGCCGGAAGCCGCGTCGGTCGCGGGTAGCACCTTCGGTGCGACCGGAGGATGACCGGCATGCGACGATTCCCGCACGGGCGAGCGGACGAGCCGGAAGGGGGCCGGGGCGGTGACGGCAGCGGCGGAACGGGGACGGCTCGCCGGCCCACTGTCCGCGTCGGTGGCGGAGCTGTGCCACCGGCTGCGGTCCCAGGTGTCCCCGCGCACCGCCGCCGGGTTCGCCGAGGTGCTGCGCCGGCTCGGCGCGCCGCTGCAGGTCGCGGTCGCCGGGCGGATCAAATCGGGCAAGTCGACGCTGGTCAACGCGCTGATCGGACGGCGGGTCGCGCCCACCGACGTCGGCGAGTGCACGCGGCTGGTCACGCGATTCCAGTACGGCACCGTCGACCGCGTCGAGGTGGTGTTCCTCGACGGCCGCAAGCAGGTGCTGCCGTTCGCCGCGGACGGGTCGATCCCGGCTGAGCTGGGCGTCGACATCTCCGAGGTCTCGCACCTCGAGGCGTACCTCACCAACGCGGTGCTGCAGGACATGACGGTGATCGACACCCCCGGTCTCGGCTCGCTGGACGCCGCGTCGGTGTCGCGGACCGAGCAGCTGCTGGGCGCGGCCGAGCAGGACGAGGGTTCCGACGACCTCGACGACACCTCGCGCAACGCCGTCGCGGGCGCGGAGGCCGTGCTGTACGTGGTGACCCAGGGCGTGCGCGCGGACGATCAGCAGGCGCTGGCCGCGTTCACCGCCGCGACCGCGAGCCGGGACGCGGGGCCGGTCAACGCGATCGCCGTGCTGAACAAGGCGGACACGATCGTCGCGGAATCTGTCGAAGGCTCCGGCGGAGACGTCTGGACGGCCGCGCAATTGCTCGCCGAGAAGCAGGCCGCGACGCTGAAGCCGCGCGTCGCGGACGTGCTGCCGGTGATCGGCCTGATCGCCGAATCGGCCGAGTCCGGCGGGTTCACCTCCGCCGACGCCGAGGCGCTCGGCCAGCTCGCCGCGCTCGACGACGACGTCCTCGAAACCATGCTCATCGCGGCCGACATCTTCACCAGCTGGGAGTGCGACATCCCGGCCGGGATCCGCTTGCGGCTGCTGGAGAAGCTCGATCTCTTCGGAATCCGCTGCGCGGTCGACGCGATCCGCGCGGAACCGGAGATCACCGCGGGAGCGTTGCGGCGCAAGCTTCTCGACATCTCCGGACTCGAAGCGGTCCGCCGCCGGCTCTCGATCGTCTTCGCCGCGCGCGCGGACGGGATCAAGGCCGCGGCCGCGCTGGCGTCAGTGACCGCTTTGGCGCACGCGTCCGGCGACCCGGGCGAACGGCAGCGGGTGCACGACGCGATCGAGGTGCTGCTGGCCCGCCCGGAAGCGCATCAGCTGCGGCTGCTGGAAGCGTTGACGCTCGTCGCTTCGGGGGCCGTCGAAATGCCGGAAGACCTGGCGGAAGAGGTGCTTCGGGTCGGCAGCAACGCCGACCTTGGCGCACAGCTCGGCCTTCCCGGCGCCTCGCGTCCGGAGCTGGCCGCGCACGCGCTGGAACGCGCTGGCTGGTGGCGTTCTTTCGCCTCCTTCGGGGCGACTCCGGCGCAAAGCCGCGTGGCCCACGTCGTGCACCGCGCCTATTTCCTGATCTGGCAACAGATTCGCGAACAGTAAACAACTCGGCCGCGACGCGTAGGCTGAATGTCGTGCGGCTGGAGGACACCACCTCGTGGCGGGTGAACTGGGGGAGCGACCACGACGTCGACGTGGCGTTGTTCCTCCGGGACGTGCTCGCGCTCTCGGTCGCCGACGGCCAGCTGCTGCCGCCGGTGGAACCCGCTGTGCCGGTGCACGTCCCGCCCGCCCTCGACCGCGCGGCGGTGCAGGCGCAGTGGGAACCGTGGTGGAACGGCCTGCTGACCTTCCTGCGCGAGCGAGGTTCCGCGCGCACCCGCCGGAAAAGCCCTGCTCCCGGCGACGGTTCGGCGATCGACCGCGCGGCCCAGCACTTCGCCCCGGCGGCCGCGGAACACTTCGCCATGGCCCGCCGTCCGGTTTCGTCGGGCTTCCACCGCCGCCAGATCCTCGCCGGGGAACGCCTGGGCCGTCTCGTCCGCGAAACCGAAGTCGAACTGGGTCGGCGCGCCCGGCCGTTCCGGCTGTCGGTGCTGGAGATCCCGGTCGCCGGCCGGGTGTGGCTGCGGACGGCGGAGCACCAGCTGCTGGTGTCGTCCCGGCTGGCCGCCGACGTTCCGGCGCTCGACCAGGCCATGCGCTCGCTGATCCACGAACTGGCCTGAAACAGCCCCAATGTGGCATTGGGTGCATCTGACGCACCGAACGCCACATTGGGTGCATCTGACGCACCCAATGCCACATTGGGGCGCTCGACCAGGCCGGACATTGATAAACCGAGTGCGCGGTCTAATATTGCTCCCATGGAAACAGTGGTCGACGAACCGGCGTGGCTGCGCCGCGGCTCCTGGCTGGCCTGCCCGGTCGCCGGGGCACTGCTGGGCTGGGGCGGCCAAGCGATCGCCGACTGGATCACGTCGCTGCCGTGGTTCCCGGTGCAAGGTCCGTTCCGGCTGTTGCACCAGATCCCGCAGCCGTGGCGGCTGATCGGCGCGGTCGTCGCCGGTCTCCTGCTGGGGCTGGCGTTCGCCTGGTTCTGGGCGTGGGACCGGCTGATCGTCACGGTGTCCGCCACCCGCGTCACGCTCGAGCGCCGCGAACGCCGCCGGCGCATCGACACTCCGCTCACCGCCGCGTTCGTCGACGACGGCAAACTCGTGCTGCTCGCCGAGAACGACCGGGAAATCGCCCGGGAGAAGACCGATCTGCCCCGGCGGCAGCTGGCCGAAGCGTTCGCCGCGCACGGCCGCCCGTGGCTCGACGAACCGCCGCCTGAGCGATGATGTCCCCGTGGCGAGGACTGTCGACCCGGAGAAGCACGCGGCGAAACGACGCGCGATTCTCGACGCGGCAGCCGTCTGTTTCGCGCGCGACGGGTTCGAAAAGACCTCCACCGCGGACATCTGCCGTGCCGCCGGGATCAGCTCCGGCAGCCTGTTCCACTACTTCCCCAGCAAGCGCGCGGTCTTCGTCGGCATTTTCGAGGCCGACACCGCCGACAACGAGGAACTGCTCGCCGCCGCGGTGGAAATGGCGGACCCGTGGGAAGGCGTGCTCGCCGTGGTCGAACGGATGTCGGCGGCGCTCGTGCTGCCCGGGGTCGTGCGGCTGATCCTCGAAGCGGCCGCGCAGGCCGCGCGCGATCCGGAGTTCGCCGAGCTGATCCGCAGCAACGACGACCTCATGCGCGCCGGTCTCGTGGGCTTGATCGAGCGTGGCGTCCGAACCGGCCGCCTCTCCCCCATGCTGGCCCCGAGAGACGCGGGCAACTGGGTCGTCGCGCTGGTCGACGCGCTGCTTTCCCGCGCGAGCCTCGATCCCGAACTGGACGTCGAGCACGAGCAGGCGGTGCTGCGGCAGCTGCTGACGCGGATTCTCGGCCCGTCTGAGTGATCCGGCCCCGCCGCGCGGCGCGGTATCGCAAACTGGTGGAATCACGGGGACGGCCAGGGGAGGGTCTAGATGGCGTGGTTCGGCCACGAGGAAGCCGGCGACGCGGCCGAAGCGCCGACCGGCGAGATCAGCGCGGACGCTCTCGCGCGGATCATCGCCGAGGCGGACGGAACCGCCGCCGCGGCGGATGCGTCGGATCCCGATGTGGACCTCGTAGCTGCCCCGGGTGACCTCGAACGCGCGCTTTCCGACCGGCAGGCGCTCATCCAGCTCTGCCTGTACGCGCTGGACCGCGCCCGCAGCAGCGGCGTCGTGGAACGGCTCGAACACGGGCTCGCCGCCATCGGCGTCACCGCGCTGCGCGCCGAGGGCGAACGCTTCGACCCGGCCCGCCACGAGGCGGGCGGCGCGGTGCCCACCGACGATCCGGAGCTGGAAGGCGTCGTCGCGGAGACCGAGGTCGTCGGGTTCGCCGACCAGGACCGGTTGCTGCGCGCGCCGATCGTCACCGTCTACGCGAAGCGGGCGCAGTGACCGCACCGACGCTTCCCGCTCAGGTCCAGGCCGCGCGCGAACAGCTGCTCGGCGTCGTCCGCGAGGCGGATCCGCAGGCCGCCAAGTGGGTCGAGGACCAGCGCAAGGCTCGTTCGGAAAAGCCGTCCGTGGTGGTCGTCGGCGAAACGAACCGCGGGAAGAGTTCGCTGGTCAACGCCCTGCTCGCGACGCCGGGACTGTCCCCTGTGGACGCTGACGTGGCCACCGCGACCTACCTCGTTTTCGAGCACGCGCAGCAGTGGGGCGCGCAGGCCTGCTACCCCGGTCAGCTGGCGTCGGTGCCGTTCGACCTGACGCAGCTGGTCGACTGGGTGTCCGCCGCGCACGAACTGCCGCCAGGCCAGCTGCCGCCGCGCTACGTCGAGGTCTCCGGTCCGGTCCCGCTGCTGGAACGGCTGACCCTGGTCGACACTCCCGGCGTCGGCGGGCTCGATTCGCTGCACGGCGAGCTGGCCAAGGAGGCCGCCGCGGGCGCGACCGCGCTGGTGTTCGTGGTCGACGCGTCGGCCCCGTTCACCTCGACCGAGCTGCAGTTCCTGCGCGAGGTCGCGGACCGCGTCGAGACGGTCGTGTTCGTCCTGGCCAAAACCGACGCGTTCCGCGGCTGGCGCGAGATCCTGGACGCCGACCGGCAGCTGCTCGCCGAACACGCGCCCCGCTTCGCCGACGCGGTCTTCCATCCGGTGTCGGCGCGCGTGTTCGAGACGGCCGCGAAGGCGCCGAACGACCAGGTCGCCGCCATGCTGCGGGAGAAGTCCGGCATCGCGGCGGTGCAGGTCGCGCTGCAGGAACTGCTGGTCGGCCGGTCGATGATGCTCAAGGAAGCCAACACGCTCCGCTCGCTGTCGAGCGCGCTGGCCGGGATCAAGGCGAAGCTGCAAGCCGAAAGCCGGGCCTTGTCGGCGGGGGAAGCGGAAGCCGAACAACTCCGCGCCCGCCGCGACGATCTTCAGTCCCAGCGCCGCACCTCCACCCGCGGCTGGCAGTTGCGGTTGCGCGGCGAAATCCAGCGCACGCGAGTCGAGGTCGGCCACGAGAGCAGCCGCGAAATGCGCGAGGCGCAGGCGCATTTCCGCCAGCGCATCGACGCGGCCAAACGCGACGAACTCGCCGCGCTGCCGCAGGAAGTCGACATCGCGCTGCAGACCGCGTCGCAACGGGTGTCGATGCAGCTGTCGCAACGGCTGAACCAGGTCACGAACACCGCGCTGTCGGAGCTGTTCTCCGCCGAAGAACTCGACGTGATCCGCGCCCAGTTCGCGCGTGCCGGCGGCCCGCCGGTCGTGCTGCGGCCGCCGGACAAGAAACCGCCGACGGCCGAAGACAAACTGCTGGTGTTCATGGGCATTTCCGGTGGCGTCGGTGCCGGAAAGATCGCCGCTTTGCCACTCGCCGGCGTCGCGATCCTCAACCCGGTCGTGCTCCCGGCGACGATCGTGATCGGCCTCGGCGCGGGCTGGTGGATGGCGCGCACTCGCAAACACGCGTCGGACAAACAACACCTGAAGCAATGGCTGGTCGAAGCGATCGCCGACGCCCGCTCGACGCTCGACCAGCTGATCGCCGAACAGCTCATCGAGGCCGAACAGCAACTGTCGCTCGCTCTGGACGAGGCGCTGGGCCGCCGCATCGAGGCGATCGAGGCGGAGCTGAAGGAGGTGGACCAGACGATCAAGATGAGCGCGCAGGAGCGGGCGAAGAAGATCGCGATCGTCTCGAAACGCCTCAAGGACGCGACCGAGGGCCACACCCGGGCCGAGACTTTGCTTTCCCGCATCCGCACGGTCCGCGATCGGGCATGATCAGCCGGTGATGTACGGACCTGGACCTCAGCCGCCTGGACCGCAGCCGCCGCAGTGGGGAGTGCCGCCGGCTCCGCAATGGGGCGGTCCGCCGCCGCAGCAGTGGCAGCCGCCCGCGCCGCCGAAGAAACGCCGGGTCGGGCTGATCGTCGGCATCTGCCTCGGCGTGGTGGTGCTGCTCGGCGGCGGTGGGTTCGCGATCTTCGCCATCGCGACCGACGACAGCGTCGAGGTGCACCGTCCGGCAGGCGGCCCCGACGTCGTCGCCAGGGCTTACGTCGACGCGGTCGCCAAGCGCGACCCGATCGGCCTGCAGAACGTCAACTGTCACCCCTCCACCGAGTTCCCGGCGACGGAGGCAGTAGACGGTTTCGCCAAGGACGAGGTCCAGATCCAGCTCGGCCAGAAACTCGACACGCCGTACAACTGGGCGTACTACGAGGTCCAGGTCAGCAGGGCGGGGCACGGTCCGGCGACGGTCCGGCTGGGACTGACCCACGACGACGCGGGCAGTTGGTGCGTCTTCGTCACCGGTCGCGGACTTCCGGTCAGCCTCTCGCCGTGAGCGGGCGGTGATCCGCTTGTGGACGGGAACCGAACCGGCCTAACGTGAGTCATACCGAGCGAAACCAGCGGCAGACCCGGCGTAATAAGGGGGACCAACCCATGTGGGTCGACGAGAGCGGCGGCACCGACGCGACCGGCCCGGAGGCCTTGACCGTCCACGTCGACGGCCAGGAGTACCAGGCCGAGGTCAACTACGACACCGACCACGACGGGGTCGCCGACACCGCGGTCGTCGAGCACGACGACGGCACCGCGCAGGTGTTCGCAGACACCGACCACGACGGGGTCGCCGATCACTACGCCGTGGTCGACGCGTCCGGGCACGTCGTGGACCAGGCGGTTTACGACGAGAAGACCGGCAGCTGGGTCGAATCCGGCCACGGCCAGTCCGGCTCCGACGGCACCGATACGCACACCTCGGACACGTCGACCACCGGGCACATCCACGCCGACCTTCCGGACGGCGACGTCGACGCCGGGGTCGCCACCATCGACACCGACCACGACGGACACAACGACACCGCCGTGGTCGAGACGAAGTCCGGCGGCACGATCGCCTTCACCGACACCAACGGCGACGGCCAGGCCGACGTCGCGGTGCAGGTCGGCGCGGACGGTTCCACCCACACCTTCGAGCACACCGGCCACGGCCAGTGGACCGAGACCGACGGCGGCGCGAACCACGCGGCTGCCGACCCCGGCAGCGATTCGGCCTGGGGCGGCGAGGGCGCGCAGCTGCTCAGCGGCGTCGCCAAGATCGACAGCGGAACCGGGCAGTGGATCAGCCCCAACTGAGCTTCCGGTAACTGACGTCACACGAAAACGGGTCCGGCCGCGCGCCGGGCCCGTTTCGTCGTCTCCGGGACGCCAAAACCCGACCCCGTCCGCGCCGGTCCGGCGAACCGGCGCCCGGCAGCGTCCGGCGAAGATCAGGACCGATCAGACCCGCTCCCGGCATCGGGCACGAATGCGACGCGGGCCACGCGGAAAGATTTTCGGCGCTGGCCCGTTCCGGTGAAACTGAATCGATTCCCTTATCGTTCTTGTGAGAGAACCGACAGGTCAGCTCTCGGTTACCTGCCGTCCATCCGGCTACAGTCGGGGAATCCCAAAACCCGCACACCGGTCTTCCGCCGGTGCGCGAAGCCATTCGGTCGCCGGCAACGAAGCCCGCACCAAGAACACTGTCGTTCGCGGTGTGGGCTCTTTTGTCGTCGGAAGTCAGGAGTAGAGATGACCGCAGTCGCCATCCCCGGACTGGACAACGCGCCGACGACGCACAGTGGCGTGCTGTCCTGGGTCCGGGAGGTCGCCGAGCTGACCACCCCGGACCGCGTGGTGTGGGTCGACGGGTCTGACGAGGAAGCCGCCCGGATCAACCAGGAGCTGGTCGACGCCGGCACCTTCGTGAAGCTGGACGCCAAGCCGAACTCCTACTGGGCCACCTCGGACCCCGGCGACGTCGCGCGGGTCGAGGACCGCACCTTCATCTGCTCGAAGGAGGAGAAGGACGCGGGCCCGACGAACAACTGGGTCGACCCGGCCGAGATGAAGGCCACGATGACGGAGCTGTACCGCGGCTGCATGGCCGGCCGCACGATGTACGTCATCCCGTTCTGCATGGGCCCGCTCGGCGACGAAAACCCGAAGCTGGGCATCGAAATCACGGACTTCGCCTACGTCGTCGCCTCGATGCGCGTGATGACCCGCGCCGGCAAGGCCGCGCTGGACAAGTTCATCGCGCCGGACGGTTCGGAGCGCGAGTTCGTGCCCGCGCTGCACTCGGTCGGCAAGCCGCTGGCCCCGGGCGAGAAGGACGTCGCCTGGCCGTGCAACGAGACCAAGTACATCTCGCAATTCCCGGAGGAGCGCCTCATCTGGAGCTACGGCTCCGGCTACGGCGGCAACTCGTTGCTGGGCAAGAAGTGCTACTCGCTGCGCATCGGCTCGGTCATCGCCCGTGACGAGGGCTGGCTGGCCGAGCACATGCTGATCCTCAAGCTGATCTCGCCCGAGAACAAGGTCCACTACGTCGCGGCGGCGTTCCCGAGCGCCTGCGGCAAGACCAACCTCGCCATGCTGCAGCCGACCATCCCGGGCTGGCGCGCGGAGACACTCGGCGACGACATCGCGTGGATGCGCTTCGGCGAGGACGGCCGCCTGTACGCGGTGAACCCGGAGTTCGGCTTCTTCGGCGTCGCGCCGGGCACCGACAACCACACGAACCCGAACGCCATGCGCACGATCGAGAAGGGCAACACGGTCTTCACGAACGTGGCGCTCACCGACGACGGCGACGTGTGGTGGGAGGGCATGGAGAACACGCCCGAGCACGCCACCTCGTGGAAGCACCAGGACTGGACGCCCGACTCCGAGGAGAAGGCCGCCCACCCGAACTCGCGCTACTGCGTGCCGATGTCGCAGTGCCCGATCCTCGCGCCGGAGTGGGACGACCCGAAGGGCGTGCCGATCTCGGCGATCCTGTTCGGCGGACGGCGCAAGACCACGGTGCCGCTGGTGAACCAGGCCCGCGACTGGCAGCACGGCGTGTTCATGGGCGCGACCATGTCGTCGGAGACCACCGCCGCGGCGGTCGGCGCGGTCGGCAACGTGCGCCGCGACCCGATGGCGATGCTGCCGTTCCTCGGCTACCACGCCGGCGACTACTTCAACCACTGGCTGGAGCTGGGCAAGAACGCCGACGCGAACAAGCTGCCGAAGATCTTCTACGTCAACTGGTTCCGCCGCGGCGACGACGGCCGCTTCCTGTGGCCGGGCTTCAGCGAGAACTCGCGCGTGCTCAAGTGGGTGCTCGAGCGCGTCGAGGGCAAGGGCAACGCGGTCGAGACCCCGATCGGCTTCGTGCCGAACGCCGAGGACCTCGACCTCGAGGGCCTTTCCGAGCCGGTCGAGGACATCCAGGCCGCGCTCGAGGTGCGCAACGAGGAGTGGCGCGCGGAGCTGCCGCTCATCGAGGAGTGGTTCGCGAAGATCGGCGAGGTGCCGTCCTCGCTGCGCGACGAGCTGGACGCGCTGGCCCAGCGCCTCGGCTGAGCTTCCTAGCCAAGGTCCGTGAAGGACTCCTTGAGGGAATCAGATTCCCTCAAGGAGTCCTTCACGGCGTTGGGGAGGGCGGTAGCGTGGCCGCATGGTCTCTGACGGGGAGAAGGCTTTCCGGTTCGGCGTGAACCTGGTGCGGCCGGGCTCGCGCGACGAGTGGGTCGCGAAGTGCCGCCGGGTCGAGGAACTCGGTTACGACGTGCTGAGCGTGGCCGACCATCTCGGCATCGCGCCGCCGTTTCCCGCACTCGTGCTGGCCGGCGCGGTCACCGAACGGGTGCGGCTCAACACTTTCGTGCTCAACGCGCCGTTCTACAATCCGGTGCTGCTCGCGCGCGACGTCGCGGGCACGGACCAATTCGTGTCCGGGCGGCTCGAACTCGGTCTGGGCGCCGGATATGTCAAAGAGGAGTTCGAAGCGGCCGGAATGCCGTTTCCCAGCGCGGGTGCGCGGGTCGAGCACCTCGAACTCACGATCAAAGAACTCCAGCGGCTGTACGCGGATCCGGAATACGCGCCGAAACCCGCGCAGTCCGGCGGTCCCCCGTTGATGATCGGCGGTCGCGGCGACCGGCTGCTTACGCTCGCCGCCGACCACGCGGCGACGATTGCCTTCAGCGGCATGGCAAAGGTGCGTGACGGTTCACCGCTGATGCTCGCGACGGCGGACGCGGTGGAAGAGCGCACGAGATTTGTCAACGAACGGCTCGCTGGCCGCGACGCCGAATTCAACCTGCTGGTGCAACTCGTCCAGGTCACTGATGATCGCGAAGGCGCGTTGCGGGAAATCCATGCCCGCCTGGGCGATTCGCTGACGCTCGACGAACTGGCCGAGGTTCCCACGGTGCTCGTCGGCACCGTCGAGGAAATCGCCGAACAGCTGGTCGCGCACCGCTCCCGGTTCGGCTTCAGCTATTTCACCGTGCTCGAGCCGAATCTCGAAGTGCTGGCCCCGGTGGTGGAACTGCTGTGTCGCCGATAGTCGACGCGCGCGGGCTCGGCGTGAAGGCCGGTGACCTGTGGCTGCTGGAGGGTCTCGATTTCTCAGTCGACCCGGGCGAATGCGCGGTGCTCGTCGGACCGAACGGGGTCGGCAAATCCACCCTGCTGCGGTGTCTGTACGGAATGCAGGAACCGCAGCGCGGGCGAGTGCTGATCGACGGCGCGAAGCCGGACGAACGCAGCGTTTCCTTCCGTCGCAAGGTGTCTGTGCTCTTCGACGATTCCGACTTCTTCGCCGAACTCACCCCGCTGCAGCATCTGGAGCTGCTTTTCAGCTCGTTCGGCGAGGATCTCGGCGATTACGAAGAATTGCTCGCGGACGCGGGTCTCGCCGAACGCGCCCGCGTCACCGCCGGGCATTTCTCGGCCGGGCAGCGTCGCCGGTTGCTGCTGTTGGGCGTCACGGCGCGGCCGCATCGCGTGCTGTTGCTGGACGAGCCCGAACGCGCGCTCGACACCGCGGGCAAGGAATGGCTGGTCAAACTGATCGGCCGCTCCACCGCGGCGGGGGCGGCGGTGGTCGTGGCCACGCACCATCAGCCGTTGCTGGACACGGCGGACAGCGTGCTCGAACTGTGGTGACCCGGTTGCGCGTACCCGGCCGCAAGCGGTTCGGCGGCATTTTCAGTGGCGACAGCCCCACGTTCGTGCTGATCTTCGGGGCCGGGTTCCTGTTCACCGCCTTTTTCCGTACCGACGCCTGGCATCGAGTCCTCTTTGGACCGTCCGCAGTGGACTACTCGGCGGTGCTCGGCCTGGTCGCGTTGTGCGCCGCGGTGGGCTGGCGAAGCCTGCTGCGCCGCGGTTTCGTCTGGGCCGAACCGGCCGAGCTGACCTGGATGGACTTCGCCCAGGTGGACCGCCGTCGGGTCGTCGCGACCCGGCTGGCCGGCGTGCTCACCGGATTCGTGGTGGTGCTCGGCTATCTCGCCGCGCTGATGCTGGCGGTCGGCGGCAGTTCGCTCGACTGGTGGCGGGCCGCCGCGGCCCTTGTCGCGGGGGCAATGATCCTCGCGTTCACTACCGCGCGGCGTACGGCGTTCCGGTTCGAAGCCGCTGGACCGCTGCTGCTCGCCGGGGCGGGCGTCGTGGTCGCCGCGGCGCGCCTCGACGCGATAACGGTGCAGTACGTCGGCGCGGCGCTCGCGTTATGCGGTCTGCTGCTGGCTTTTGGCGGCGAAGCAGTCAGCGGTGCGGGCCGTGCGGTCTTGCTCGACGGCTGGAACGCACGCGTCCTGCGCGCGATGGCCGTGACCTTCCTCGACCCGATGATGATGCTGCCGGAGTCCGCGCCCGCGGGCTCGTGGTCGTTGCGCTCCCCGACGGCATTCCGGCTCGCGTGGCTCGGGATCGTCGGCCGTTCCCGGTACGCGAGCGCGCTTTTGTTAGTGGCTTTCGCGGTAGCCGTCGGACATGTTGCCGTTCCCACTCTGCCCGGACCGGTGCTCGTCGGGATCGGCGCGTACCTCGCGCTTACTCCTTTCGGGGCCGGTCTTGGCGTGCTGTGGCGCAATCCGGGACGGCGAAGGTGGCTGGGCTCGTCGTCGCGGGAGCTGGTTCTCGCCCACGGCGTCGCGCTGACCGCGGTCGGCCTGGTCTGGTGTGCTCTGCTCTCAGTGGCGCTTTTGGCTTTGGGCACCGCGTTTTCGCCGCTCTCGTGGGTGACCGTTGCCCTGGCGGTGCTCTCGGTATTGCGCACGGTCACGCGTCAGCCGGTCGATTACAGCAGCGCGGGTTTCGTCGACACCCCCGCTGGCCCGATGCCAGCAAACCTTATGCGGCAACTGTTCCGCGGTCCGGACCTGCTGGCGGTCGGAATTCTGGTGCTCGCACAACTCGGCTGAACGGCCGTACCCGGGTTAGGCTCCGTGCCGACGAGAGGAGCCGAAGGTGGGCGGTGGACACGCTTCCGGCATCGGACGCAGGGCGACGTGCGAGTTTCCGCCCGGATGGAGCGACGAGCAGATCATCGCGGTGGTCAAGGACGTCGCCAACGATCCGGGCGAACCCCGGCGGCAGCAGTACAACGGGCGCTGGCGCTGCGTCGGCGAACGGTACGGCGTGCGCGTGGTCGTCCTGGTCAACGGCGACGGTCTCGTGCACACCAGCTACCCGCTGCCCGGCCCCGGCGTCGTCCGGAACCCGGACGCCGCGCGAGACCCGGCGAACCCGACCGTCGACGACCGCGCGGGCAACCGGATCAGCTACTTCGTCGACAGCGTCCTGCGCCTGCTCGCCCACCGGATGCCGCCGGAGGACCTCGAGCACTACCGCGACCTGCAGTGGTCCGGCGAATGGGAGGAACTGGCCGACACCATGGCCGCGCATTTCCAGGTGACCGGCATCCAGCTCAACCCGGATGAGTACGCGGATTTCGAGAAGCTGCTGAACTCGTTCGACCTGCCGGTCCGCGACTGCCGCTACCTCAACGACCGGGAACGGGTGCTCGCCGACCTGCGCCGCTGAGGCGTCACCAGGGGATTTCCCCGGCGTCGTCGAAGAACCCGCCGCGTGGTCCGTCGTCCGGCAAGGTGGCGAGGCCGGAGCACGTCGTGGTCCCGGTCGTCGACGCCCCGGACGTCACCACGGTGATCGGCTGGCCGCCGAACAGCCGCCCCCCCGGAGGTAGCCGCGCTGGTTCGTGCCGCGGTCTCCCTGCGCACGGAGTCCATTGCCCGAACACTTGTCCACCGGCACCGCATCCGACCGGTGGTTGCCCGAACTGCTTGCCGGTCCTGCCCCGGGCGGCCGGATGCGACCGTTCTGCCTCATTCGCCCCGCGGTACTGCCCGATCGGCTCGGAAAACGTCAGCTGGCCTGCGAAAACGCCGCCGCGTCACCAGCGCACGCGACCCGCAGCTGGTCCAGCGGCATGCCCACCGCGTCGGCGATCGCCGCGACGGTGAAGAACGCGGGCGTCGGGATCCGGCCGGTCTCGATTTTGCGCAGGGTTTCGACCGAAATGCCCGCTTCCGCGGCCACGTCGACCATGCTCCGGCTGGCCCGGGCGGCGCGCAGCACCAGGCCGAGCCGCTCGCCGCGGGAGCGTTCTTCGTCGGTGAGGGGCACGCGGACCATGCCGTTCAGTTTAGCCACAGAGTTGTCCACTGCCTGTGGATAACTCTGTGCACAAGCTGCCGAACCCCGTGGACAACCGCCGGTCAGCACAACTTCTTGGGGCATTCGGGGCCGCGCGATCCCGCCGATAGGGGTAGCGAACGGCTCGCCGGGACGGTCCGCGAGCGGGTTGTCCCCGAGGTTGTCCACACCCCGGAACGTGTTCGTAGTGCTGATCGAATCGATATCGAAGTCGTATGACGGCGGGATGAGCGCGGTCTAGGGTCAGGCGGTCGCGTGTCACGTAAGTGTTAGGTGAGGTTCGATGTCCACTGCCAAACCGGGCGGTCGGGTGCGCGGGTTCCAGTTCAGTGCCTGGAACCTGCTGTTGCTGATCCCGTTGCTGATCCTGGTCACGCCGCTGTTCAACTTCGACGGGCCGCGGCTGTTCGGCCTTCCGTTCTTCTACTGGTTCCAGCTGGCGTTCGTCGTGCTGGGAGTGCTGTGCACCGGCATCGTCTACCTGGCCACCAAGGACAAGCCGCGGGGCGACGGCCGGGACCAGCTGAGCGTCGACGACCTGGACGAGGGGGACGCCCGATGAGCAACATTCAGTGGGTCGAACTGATCGTCTTCGCGTTCCTGTTCGTCGTCGTCACCGTGCTCGGCTTCGTCGCTTCGCGGTGGAAGGCCGGCGGCAGCCTGGACCACCTCGACGAATGGGGCCTCGGCGGCCGCAAGTTCGGTTCGTGGATCACCTGGTTCCTGCTCGGCGGCGACCTCTACACCGCGTACACCTTCGTCGCCGTGCCCGCGCTCGTGTTCAGCGCCGGTGCGCTCGGCCTGTACGCGCTGCCTTACACGATCGTCGTCTACCCGATCGTCCTGCTGCCCGCGCTGCGCATGTGGTCGGTCAGCCGTTCGCGCGGCTACGTGACGCCGGCTGACTTCGTCCGCGGCCGTTTCGGTTCGCCGACGCTGGCGCTGCTGGTCGCGATCACCGGCATCGTCGCGACCATGCCGTACATCGCGTTGCAGCTGGTCGGCCTCGAAGCGGTGCTGCGCACGATGGGCATCAACGGTTCCGGCATCGTCGGGCACCTGCCGCTGCTGGTCGCCTTCGTCATCCTGGCGCTCTACACGTATCAGTCGGGCCTGCGCGCGCCCGCGCTGATCGCGTTCGTCAAGGACATCCTGATCTACATCGTGATCATCGTGGCGGTCATCTACCTGCCCTCGAAGCTCGGCGGCTGGGACCACATCTTCAGCACCGCCAAGCAGACGCTCGCCAAACCGAACCCGAACACCGGCAAACCGGCCGGTTCGATCCTGCTGACCTCGAGCAACCAGCTGCAGTACGCGACGCTGGCGCTGGGTTCGGCACTCGCGCTCTTCCTGTACCCGCACTCGCTCACGAGCGTGCTCGCCTCGCGCGGCCGCAACGTGATCAAGCGGAACATGGTGGCGCTGCCGGCTTACTCGTTCGTGCTGGGCCTGCTCGCGCTGCTCGGTTATGTCGCGATCTCGGCGGGCGTCAAACCGCTGAAGAACGCCGCCACCGGAAAGCCGGACGGCAACACGATCGTCCCGCTGCTGTTCGACTCGCAGTTCACGAACTGGTTCGCGGGCATCGCGTTCGCCGCGATCGGCATCGGCGCACTGGTGCCCGCCGCGATCATGTCGATCGCCGCGGCGAACCTGTGGACGCGCAACATCTACAAGGAGTACATCCGCAAGGACGCGACCCCGAAACAGGAGGCGAAGCAGGCGAAACTGGCGTCGCTGGTGGTCAAACTGGGCGCGGTGCTGGTGATCATCCTGATCGACCCGCAGTTCTCCATCGACCTGCAGCTCATCGGCGGCGTGCTGATCCTGCAGACCCTGCCCGCGGTGGCGATCGCCCTGTACACGCGCTGGTTCCACAAGGCGGGCCTCATCGCCGGCTGGATCGTCGGCATGGGCTGGGGCCTGATCATGCTCTACGGAATCCCCAACCCGGCCAACGGAAAACTCCACTTCGGCGGTTCCGCGCTGGCGATGGGCAACCTGTCGATCTTCGGCTGGCACCCGTTCCGCGGCACCGGCCTCGCGGTCGTCCAGATCTACCCCGGTTTCGTGGCCCTGATCGCGAACATCGTGGTGGCCGCGGTGGTCTCGGTCACCGCACGGGCCGCGAAGTGGAGCCCGGGCACCGACGAAACCGAGCCCGAGGACTACCACGCCGACGAACACGACAAGGACCTGCGCCCGATCGGCGCGCACTGAGTCCTCAGTGGACAGAGGCCCCCGCGTCGTCTTGGCGGATTCACGCGGTCGTCGCAACACCTGATGATCTATGTGGTGGCCGTTAGCAGATTACGCAGGCGCTCGGCTGGTGTTGACCAGCCGAGCGTTTTGCGTGGTCGGCGGTTGAGTTTCTGGGCGACGTGTTCGAGGTCTTCGGTGCTGTGAACGGACAGGTCGGTCCCTTTGGGGAAGTACTGGCGCAGCAGTCCGTTGGTGTTCTCGTTTGAGCCGCGTTGCCAGGGTGCGTGCGGGTCGCAGAAGTAGACCGGAACCCCGGTCGCGATCGAGAACTGCTTGTGCGCGGCCATTTCACAGCCCTGGTCCCAGGTCAGCGAGCCGCGCAGGTGTGCGGGCAGGGTCTGGATCAGCGGGACGAGCACGTCCCGGACTTCCTCGGCGGTGTGCCCGCCGGGCAGGTGCCCGAGCATGACGTAGCGGGTGGAGCGCTCGACCAGCGTCACGATCGCGCTCTCGCTGCGGGTGCCGACGATCAGGTCGCCTTCCCAGTGGCCGGGGACCGCGCGGTCTTCGACCTCGGCCGGGCGCTGGGAGATCATCACCATGCCGTCGACGAACCGGGGTGTGCGCTGGTCAGGTTTGCGGTGCGGCTTCCGGCGGGTGCGGCCGGTCCGCAGCGCGGCCGCGACCTCGCGTCGCAGCCCGCCCCGAGCCTGGACGTAGATCGCCTGGTAGATCGTTTCCGGACTCGCCCGCATGTCCTCATCGTCGGGGAACTCGCGGACGAGCGCCTGACAGATCTGCTCGGGTGACCACTGTTCCCGCAGCTTGTCGGCGACATAGGCGCGCAACGGACCGTCCTGGGCGAGTTTCGACGGCTTCGGCCGCGGCCGGCTTCCCGCCCAGGCCCGCTGAGCGTGGTGCGGCCGATAGACACCGTTGACCGACCGCGTGTCGATCTCCCGTTTGACGGTGGACGCCGGGCGGCCCAGCGCCCGCCCGATCGCCCGGAACGACTCGCCCTGCCGGCGCATGTCGGCGATCAGCTCCCGTTCGGCCACCGTCAAGTACCGCGGGTGCAAAGTGGCCTCGACCGCCGCGACAGACGGCTGCGAGGACAAAGGAACGACAGTGGTCACGCCCGTCTTGTAGTCGATCCGGCGCCCATCCGGGTGGAGGCGCGTGTGACCGATCTGCCGGATACCGCGATCCCAGTCCCGGGCGGTGCGCTCGTTGACGCCGACCCGAGTGGCGGCATCCCGTGATCGCACACCGGCCGCGCGAAGCCGGTCGTACTCCGCCCTGCCCGGATGCCCGGACGTGCCCGACTTCCCCGTGCCCCGCACTCCTGCCTGCCGCGCCCAAGTGTGAGCCGTTCCCCGAGACACCCCGACCACCCGGGCGGCACCCGAAACGTTGCCCTTCTCCCGATCAAGAGCCTCGAAGAACTCCTTCTTCAACCTCTCAAAATCCACGATCCCCGCAACTCCCTGCAATCCAGGGTGTTGCGGGGACCGCTAGAACCCGCCCTTCCGGCGCGGGGGCCTCTTCTGCTTTGCCGATCATCGCCTTCGCGACGAGGTACAGCACCACCGCGTTGAGCAAATGCCACAGGAAATGCGTGCCCGCGGGGAAATCTCCGCAGACCACGCCGTCGATTGTGCGGAAGGACAACGACAACGCGAACACCGCCGCGGCCATCGTGAAGTGCAGCCAGTACGGATCCCGCTTGACCGCCAACGCGATCGCGAACCCGGCCAGCCCCGCGAGCGCCGGCAGATACAACCCGCCGCCGAGTGCCGCCGACGCGCCGGTGACGGCCAGAAACGCCGGTGCCCCCAGCCAGGACCATTTCGCCTTCGCCGAAAAGAAGATTCGGGGGAAGGCCGCGGCGTAGAACAAGGTGAAGAGCAGAATGGCGGCGGAGTCGGCGACCGCACCCCACCGCGTGGCGACCAGGTGGAAGACGCTGCTGGCAACGAAGATCAACCCGATCAGAGCAGCGAGCACCCGCCCGGTCCGTTGCCCGTCAGCCCGCCACCAGACCGCCCCGGCAGCGCCGAGAAAGGCCAGGTTGGCCAGGTCGTTGAGCGGCTCTCCCCAGAGTCCGGGCGCGGTGCGCTCGCAGTAACCGTCCACGTACGCGGTCCAGTTCACCGGGTAAGCAAACTCCTTCCGGGTGAACGGGGTGCATCCGGCCCCTCCCGTACGCGAACCGCGCGGGTTAGCGTGGGCGGTATGACCAACCCCGTGAGCCGGTTTCCCGTGACGGAACTCGAAGACCTTCCCGACGATCTCCGCGAGCGCATCGGCGCCATCGCGGAGAAATCCGGCTTCACGCCGAACATCTTCCGCGCCCTCGGCCACCGCCCCGCCGAGCTGCGGGCCTTTCTCGACTACCACGACGCGCTCATGGAACGCGACGGCGGACTCACCAAGGCCGAACGCGAGCTGGTCGTCGTAGCCACCTCCGGCGCGAACCACTGCACCTACTGCGTCGTCGCGCACGGGGCGATCCTGCGGATCCGCGCGAAGGACCCCGAGCTGTCCGACCGGGTCGCGACCAATCCGTGGCAGGTCGAACTCGACGAGCGCGGCCGGGCGATCGTCGATCTCGCGCTGGCGTTGTCGCACGAGTCCGCGTTGTTCGGCGAGGGCGACCTGGAGGCCGCGCGCGAGGCGGGGCTGACCGAGGACGAGATCTGGGACGTCGGCGCGATCACCGCGTTGTTCGCGATGTCCAACCGGCTCGCGCATCTGACCGCGCTCAAGCCGAATCCGGAGTTCTATTCGATGGGGCGTCAGAAGCGGTAGAACGGGCCCGGCAGGTCGCGGCTCATCTGGAACCTCGTGCGCAGCCAGCCGCGCAGGCGGTGCACGGGTTTCGTCCACACTCGCGGCGCGGGCCCGAAATACCTCGGGTCCGCGTGCGGGGTGAACGCGTCGCCGGTCAGGATCACCGCGTCGTGGCCCAGCGGGCAGTGGCCGGACACCGAGATCACGCCGCGCGTCAGGTTTTCGACCCAGTCCACCTCGTCGACGCCCAGCAGCGTGCGGCGATTGCACACGGCGCAGTACAGGACGAACATCTATAACTCCCGCCGCCAGGTTTCGCCGGTCACGAGGGGGCCGAACGCGTCCGTTTCCTCCGTGCCGACCAGTTCGAATCCCGCGCTGCGATAGATCCCGCGCGCGGCGGCGAGCAGCGAGAGCGTCCACAGCTCCATTTCCCGGTACCCCTGCGCGCGAGCGAATTCGACGCATTCGCGCACCAGTCGTTTGCCGACGCCGTGTCCGCGTGCGACGGGTTCGAGCAGCAGCAGCCGGAGCTTCGCGGTGCCTTCCTCGTTGCCGGGGGTGCAGAAAATACTGCCGACCCGCTCGCCGTCGAGTTCGGCGATCCAGCCGGCCTGGCGCGGGTCGTCGCGGTGTTCGGCGAAGTCGGCGATCACGCGCGCGACGAGGGCTTCGAAACGTTCGTCGAGCCCGTACTCCTCGGCGTACAACGCGCCGTGCCGGTGCACCACCCAGCCGAGGTCGCCCGGACGTGGGGCGCGCAGGGTGACCGTCGGTTCCGGTGCCGGTTCGCGGACGAGCGCGGTGATGGTCCCCATCGCGCCGAGCAGGCGGCGCTGGTCGGCGTCCGCGAACTGGTCGAGGAGGCTGCCGATCTGGCTGGCCGAACGATGGTCGAGGTCGGCGAAGGCGGCGCGCCCTTCGTCGGTGAGCGCGACGAGCTGGCGGCGCGCGTCGTCCGCGCAGCGTTCGCGGGTGATCAGGCCGCGGGTTTCCAGCCTGCTGAGCAGCCTGCTCGCGTAGCCACCGTCCAGCGACAGCCGTTTGCGCAGATCACTGACCTGCAGCTGGTCCTGTTGGGCGAGTTCGAACAGCACCCGCGCTTCGCTCAGCGAGTATTCGGCGTCGGCCGGTCCCTCGTCGAGGACACCGATCACGCCGGTGTAGAGCCGGTTGAAAGCGCGGACTGTGGCGACGCGTTCGGCGAGGACGGTATCCGGCACGGGGACCACCTTGACTCGATCGTTGACTGAGTCAAGCATCTCGCCGTCGCCCGCTCGGGGCAAGCGAATTCCCCCGGTGGTGGACCCGCGGCGAAAATGGTCCAGACATATGGAAACCCCGTGATGCTGCCAGGTCGGGGGTCCGCCAGCATCACGGGGTCGTAGTGGGTATCGACGCGGCTCTCCGCGGCGTTACACCCAGGGTTCGCTGTGGTCTAGATCACTCACGTGAGTGACCCACCAACAGGTTGGTCGTGCAGGTCAGCGCATGAACGGCTGACGCGCCTGGGCGAGGGCGATAAGCTCCTGCCGGACCGTCGAGGTGGCCGCGGTGTCGATCGCCCGGTTCAGCGCCCGGCGAGTGCGAGCCTCGGCGCGGCGGGCACGGAGCTTGGCGGCGATGTTGCTCATGGTGTTCTGCATCCCCTTCAGAGGTCTTCGGTGGCTGTGTCTCTAGTATGCACCTTTTTTCACAAGGAATCCAACGATTATGCGGTGACATGGGGCACTTGCCGAAGAATCATCGGCAGTCTCCTGAGGTTCACCGGACAGATCCCGTGTTGGCGGTCACAAGTCGCTAACGCGCTACCGTCCTCTACAGGTATCTAGCAAAATTGCTATAAACAGCTAGGCAGCCGCATAGACCGGTAGCGAAGGGAAGATCCGCTCAGTCGCGGCCGAGCAGGTAGTGCCCGAAATGCGGCACGGTGAAGGCGATCTGGCCGCGTTCGGCGGAGTAGACGAGGCCTTTCTTCATGAGACTGTCGCGCGCCGGCGACAGCGACGAAGGCTTGCGTCCCAGGTAGACGGCGACATCGGCGGTGCCGGCGGCCTCGTCGCGGCCTTGGGTCAGCTCGGCCATCGCGAGCAGGTACTCGCGTTCGGCGGGCGTCGCGCGTTCGTAGCGCGACCCGAAGAACCCGACCGCCAGCTCGGATTCCGCCTCCGGCGCGGCGACCTGCACGTCCTTGACCGTGATCGGGTCCGCGGGCGCGGCGTCCCAGGCGGCCTTGCCGTAGGCCTGGATGAAATACGGGTAACCGCCGGACGCGTCGAAGAGCGCGTCGAGCGCCTCCGGTTCGATCCCGGCGTCCTCGCGTTCGATCGGGGCCAGCACCGCGTAGTCGGCGTCCTCGCGGCTGAGCCGGTCGATGCGCGAGTACCGGAAGAGCCGCTCGGAGTACGACTTCGACGCCGACAGCACCGCCGGCACATGCGGCAACCCCGCGCCGACCACGACCAGCGGCGCGCCGGACTGCGACAGCTCATGGCAAGCCGCGCACAACGCCGAGACGTCGTCCGGCTGCAAATCCTGGATCTCGTCGATCAGCAGCGCGACGCCGGTGCCGACGTCCGCGGCCAGCTCGGCGACGTCGGTGAACAGTTCGACCAGGTCGATCTCGATGTCGCCAGAATCCGCCCGGCCCTGCGCGGCGGGCACGTCGATGCCGGGTTGCCAGCGGTCGCGCAGTTTCGCGTCCGGTTTGTTCGCCTTGAGCGCGAACGCTTTCAGCACCCCGAGCACTTCCTCGACCCGGTCCGGCGCGCGATGCCGCACGGCCAGGTCGCGGATCGCCCGATGCAACGCCGCCGACAACGGACGCCGCAGCTCCGCGTCCGGCCGTGCTTCGATCTTGCCCGCGCCCCACCGACGCCGGACGGCCATCGAGCGCAACTCCCCTAGCAGCACCGTCTTGCCGACGCCGCGCAGGCCAGTCAGCACGAGACTGCGCTCCGGCCGTCCGCGCGCGACGCGTTCCAGGACGACCTCGAACGCCTTCAGCTCCCTTTCGCGGCCAGCCAGCTCCGGCGGTCGCTGCCCGGCGCCGGGCGCGAAGGGGTTGCGGATGGGGTCCACTCTGTCACCGTATCGAGGTATCTAGAGCTGGATCGATATTTGCCCATAGATGCCTAGCGCGTGTTGCCTAGAAGGATGGCCGGGTCTGCAGCCCCGTCCATCCTTACCCCCAGCGCCCACTCTGACGGAGCGTCAGTCCGTCAGGTTCCGCTCCGCGTAGATCTTCATCGCGTCGCGGATGTACTCGGCCGTGCCGGGGCCGTGCTTCTCGTCGTACGAGCCGTACCGCGGATCGTCGACATACAGCTGTCCGAGACCGGCGAAGTACCCCTTCGAGACGGTCCCGGCGGCCGGGCGCAGCCAGTCGTGCAGCCGCGCGGTGATCGCCTGGGTCTCGTCCGAACCAGCGTCGCGGCCGTCCTTGCGGGCAGCTCCGAACGCCGCCGAGATGTCCAGCTGTTCCTGCTGGAAAGCCTTCTTCTCGTCCTCGGACAGCGACCGCCACCACCGGTCGCCCTTGCGGTAGGCGTCGGCGCCCCAGCGCTGGGTGACCTCTTCCCGGTACTGGGTGTGGTCGAATCCGTCGAACATTTCCTCTGCCATCAGTTGCTCACCTCCCTTCAGTTTCCGGAGCGTGGTCCGCACGGAGTCGATCTGCCGTCCGATCCGCCGCTGCTCTTGCCGCAGCAGCGCCAGGTGCGTTTCGAGCGCCGCGACCCCGTCGCGTTGTCCGTCGAGCACCTCGGCGATCGCGGGCAGCCCCAGTCCCAGGTCGCGCAGCAGCAGGATCCGCTGCAACCGGACGAGTGCGTTCTCGTCGTAGTAGCGGTAGCCGTTGCTGCCGATCCGCGTCGGCGGCAGGAGCCCGACGGCGTCGTAATGCCGCAGGGTCCGGCTCGTCGTGCCCGCGGACCGGGCGATGTCCTGGATCGACCATTCCGTCCTGACCACGGCTTCGACGGTAAAGGTTGACGCAGCGGCAAGGTCAAGCCCGCGAGCCGCTAGATCTGTCTAGGGGAATCTAGGAATAGAGCAATATTCGACTAGGTATCGCTAGCCTCGGTTCGGCGGGGAGCGGGGCGGGCAATCCCGGTTGTAGGTTCTTGTTCAGGGATTCCAGACCAGAGAGGCGAGACCGTGATACTGCGCCGGGTGGCACGTCCACTGCTCGCGTCGATCTTCGTGTTGGGCGGCATCGGTGCCCTGCGTGACACCCAAGGCCACGCGAAGGCGGCCGAACCGTTCCTCACCGAGACCTTCGACAAGGTCGAGGGCCTGGTTCCGGACCAGGTCCCCCGTGATCCGGCCACGCTGGTGCGGATCGACGCGGCGGTCAAGATCGGGGCCGGGCTCGCGTTGGCGAGCGGCAAGGCTCCTCGGCTGGCGGCGGTCGCCCTGCTCGGCTCGCTGGTGCCGACGACGCTGGCCGCGCACCGGTTCTGGCAGCTGAGCGATCCGGGCGAGAAGCAGGCTCAGCAGATCCAGTTCTTCAAAAACGCGTCGCTGGCCGGCGGCCTGCTGCTGGCCGCGAGCGACACGGCGGGCAAGCCGTCGCTGGGCTGGCGGGCCCGGCGCGCGGCGAAGAAGGCGGGCAAGCGCGCCGACAAACTGGCCAAGCGCGCGGAGAAGTCGCTCACCGACTGACGCGGCTCAACGTCCGTGAAGGACTCCTTGAGGGAATCTGATTCCCTCAAGGAGTCCTTCACGGACTTCGGCTACTTCTCGAGAATCGCGGTGACGCCCTGGCCGCCCGCCGCGCAGATGGAGATCAGGCCGCGGCCGGAACCCTTTTCGTTCAGCAGTTTCGCGAGGGTCGCGACGATCCGGCCGCCGGTCGCGGCGAACGGGTGCCCGGCCGCCAGCGACGAACCGTTCACGTTCAGCTTGCTGCGGTCGATCGAGCCGAGCGGCGCGTCGAGGCCGAGCTTCTCCTTGGCGAACGCCGGGTCCTCCCACGCCTTGAGCGTGGCGAGCACCTGCGACGCGAACGCCTCGTGGATCTCGTAGAAGTCGAAGTCCTGCAGCGTCAATCCGGCGCGCTCGAGCATCCGCGGCACCGCGTACGCCGGGGCCATCAGCAGGCCCTCGTCGCCGTGCACGTAGTCGACCGCGGCGGTCTGGGTGAACGTCAGGTACGCCAGCACGGGCAGCTTGTGCGCCTTCGCCCACTGCTCGGTGGCGAGCAGGACGGTGGACGCGCCGTCGGTCAGCGGCGTCGAGTTGCCCGCCGTCATGGTCCCGTCCGGACCGCCGTAGACCGGCTTGAGCTTGGCGAGCTTTTCGACCGACGAGTCCGGGCGGAGGTTCTGGTCGCGGGCGAGCTTGAGGTACGGCGTGACCAGGTCGTCGAAGAAGCCGCGGTCGTAGGCGGCGGCGAGGTTGCGGTGGCTGGCCGCGGCAAGTTCGTCCTGGGCCTCGCGGGTGATGTCCCAGACCTTCGCGGTGAGCGCGGCGTGCTCCCCCATCGACAGCCCGGTGCGCGGTTCGGCGTTGCGCGGGATCTCCGGCACGATGTGGCCCGGGCGGATCTTCGCGACCAGCTTCAGCCGGTCGGCGAGCGTCTTCGCCGCGTTGAGCTGCACGAGGATCTGCCGCAGCTGGGGGTTCACGGCCAGCGGGGCGTCACTCGTCGTGTCGACGCCGCCGGCGATCGCCGAATCGATATCCCCGAGCGCGATCTTGTGGGCGACGTTGATGACTGCCTGCAATCCGGTGCCGCACGCCATCTGGACGTCCGCGGCCGGGGTCGCGGGCGAGAGCTTGCTGCCCAGCACGCTCTCGCGGGCGAGGTTGAAGTCCTTGGAGTGCTTGAGCACCGCGCCGGCGGCGACCTCGCCGATCACCTCGCCCTGCAGCGAGAACCGGCTGACCAGACCGTCCAGCGCGGCGGTGAACATGTCCTGGTTGGAGGCCCGGGAGTACGGGCCGTTCGACCGAGCGAAGGGGATCCGGTTCCCGCCGACGATCGCGACCTTGCGCACCGCCGGGGTTTTCCTGGTCGCCATGCCGTCCACCTCTCTGGAGTCGTGCCTTTCACACTGTAACCTACTAGCGAGTAGGTTAGACTGCGACGTGACGCAGACTGCACGGGAGGCACGTGATGGCGGACAGGTACCAGCAGTTCACGAAAACCCCGCTGGGGAAGTTCGTGGTGCCGAAGCTCGGCCTGCCCAACCCCGCGACGTTGCGCCGGTACCGTCCCGGCCAGCCCGCACTCGAGGGTCCCGCACTTCTCGGCGCCGCGCCGGGCGGACGGCTGGAGAAGACCGTCCGGGCGCAGCTCACCGAGGCGGGCATCGAGGTGCTCAGCGCGCCCGCCGACCGGCACGCGGCGCTGGTCTTCGACGCCACCGGCGTGACGGACCCGGGACAGCTGCGTGAGGTCTACCGGTTCTTCCACCCGGTGATCCGCAAGGTGGGGCCGTCGGGCCGGGTGGTCGTGCTCGGCACGCCGCCGGAGCTGGCCGAGGGCCGCGAGCGGATCGCGCAGCGCGCGCTGGAAGGGTTCGTCCGCTCGGTCGGCAAGGAACTCAAGCGCGGCGCGACGGCGCAGCTGGTGTACGTCGCCGAGGGCGCGGAGGACGCGGCCGAGTCGACGCTGCGGTTCCTGCTGTCGGCGAAATCGGCGTTCGTGGACGGACAGGTCATCCGCGTCGGCACCCACGCGAAGACCGCGCCCACTCCGGAGAACTGGGAAAAGCCGCTGGACGGCAAGGTCGCGCTGGTCACCGGCGCGTCGCGGGGCATCGGCGAGGCGATCGCCGAAACGCTCGCCCGCGACGGCGCGCACGTGATCGCGCTGGACATCCCCGCGCAGGGCGGCGATCTGTCCACTGTGGCCAATCGAATCGGCGGCTCGGCGCTGCAGCTGGACATCACCGCCGCGGACGCGCCCGCCAAGCTCGCCGAGTACCTGACTGAGCGGCACGGCGGCGTCGACATCGTGGTGCACAACGCCGGGATTACCCGCGACAAGACGCTCGGCAACATGACCGAGGGCGGCTGGGATTCGGTGATCGCGGTGAATCTCGCCGCGCAGCTCGCGGTGAACGACAAGCTGCTCGGCGACAAGATCCTCCGCGAGAACGGCCGGATCATCGGGGTTTCCTCGATCGCCGGCATCGCGGGCAACGTCGGCCAGACGAACTACGCCACGTCGAAGGCGGGCGTGATCGGCATGGTGAACGTCGGCGCGCCGCAGCTCGCGGAGTACGGCGGCACGATCAACGCGGTCGCTCCCGGGTTCATCGAGACCAAGATGACCGCCGCGGTACCGCTGTTCATCCGCGAGGCCGGACGGCGGCTGTCGAGCCTCGGCCAGGGCGGGCTGCCGGTGGACGTCGCGGAAACCATTGCCTGGTATGCCAATCCGGCGTCGGCCGCGGTCAACGGGAACCTGGTCCGCGTGTGCGGCCAGGCGCTGCTGGGGGCGTGAGGGATGGCCGTCCGTGAAGTGACGAGCGCGCCGAGCCTGGCGACGCTGTACCCGAAGGCCCTGCTGCGTCGCGGCGGCGGCTCGACCCTCCCTAGTACGGAGTTGGTGCGTCCGGAGGTCGTCGTGGACCCGGCGCACGTCGCGGCCTACAACGAAGTCTGCGGATTCCGGTTTTCCGACGAGCTGCCGGTGACGTATCCGCACATGCTGGTCTTCGGACTGCAGATGGCGTTGATGACCGAACCGGGTTTCCCGTTCCCGCTGCTGGGTTTGGTGCACGTCGAGAACCGGATCACGCAGCACCGTCCGCTGCTGCTGGGCGAGACGTTCCGGGTCAGCGTGCGCGCGGAAAACCTGCGCCCGCACGAAAAAGGCAGCCAGTTCGACATGGTGAGCGAGGTCCATTCCGGCGCGGACACCGTGTGGAGCGAGGTGTCGACTTATCTCCGCCGCACCGGCTCGGGTTCCGGCTCCGGGGGTCCGCGGGCGCAGCTGACGCCGCCGACGCCGTCCGCGCTGTGGCACGTCCCGAGCGACATCGGCCGCCGCTACGCCGAGGTTTCCGGCGACCGCAACCCGATCCACCTGCACCCGCTGACCGCGCGCCTGTTCGGCTTCCCGCAGGCGATCGCGCACGGCATGTGGACGAAGGCGCACGCACTGGCGTCCTTCGAGGGCCGGCTGCCGGACGCGTTCAGCGTGGCGGTGCGGTTCAAGCAGCCGGTGCTGCTGCCCGGGCGCGCGGCTTTCACGACGTGGCAGACCGACGACGGATGGGCCTTCGAACTGTGGCACGCGCGGAAGCCGAAACCGCACCTGGACGGGGTGGTCTCAGCCCTCTGAGGGCTTCCAGACCTGCCCCTCGACGAGGTCGTTGAACCCCAGCCACACCAGGTTCATCAGCCACGACGCGAGCACGCCGTCGGAGATCTCCGGATGGTCCAGTGCCCAGTCGGCCAGCGATTCCGCCGCGCCGACCAGCGCCGCGGCCAGGCCGGGTCCGGAGAACTCCGTCTGCTCGCCGAGGCCCTTCCGGGTGCCCGCGGCCACCACGAGCGCCGCGACCAGTTCGATCGCGCGCGTGCGCATCGCGGTGATCTCCGCCGCGAATCCGCCGCCGACCGTCAACGCCTGGCGGTGCAGCACGGTCCAGGACTCGCGGTACTCGGCGACGAAGCGGTAGAACGAGCGCAGGCCGTGCCACAGCTGCATGTCCGGCGGCAGATCGGGCTGCACGCCGGCCTGGATGGCTTCCAGCAGCCGGGTCGCCTCGCGCTGGATGCTCTTGCCGAAGAGGTCTTCCTTCGAGCCGAGGTAGGTGTAGATCATCGGCTTGGAGACGCCCGCGACCTCGGAGATCTCGTCCATCGACGCCGAGTGGTAGCCGTGTTGGGAAAACACCCGCACCGCGGCGTCCAGGATCTGGCGTTCACGGACCGCCCTCGGGAGCCGTCTCGCTCGCTCTGGTGGGCGCTGATCTTCGTCGGACACGCTGCTCTTTCCTCCCTCTCGCTGGCACGGACGGTACCCGTCCCCAGGTCGGCGGCGTTGCTTGCCGCGCTACCTACTCACCGGTAGCCTTACGTCGGAAAGTTCCGGAAGGGGTGGAAGATGGCCGACAACCCGGAGGCGACCAGCTCTGACCTGGCCGGCCTGCGCGGGGTCGCGCTGCTGGACGCGCTGGACCGCACCGAAGCCGTCGACGCGAGCGCGCTCGACGTCAACGCGGCGGCGGACGCCATCGACCCCCGCGAACTGGGCCGCTCGGACATGAACCGGCTGCTGAAGGCGCTGGTCCGGCTGTCGGAGCAGGTGCCGGCGTTCTCGCTGGACAAGGTCGACCCGACGAAGTTCGCCACGCTGGTCGCGCGCGCGTCGCGGGCGCAGCTGGAGGCCGTGGTCGCCGAACGTCCGCTGCGCGAGCGGGTGCTGGACGAGATCTTCGCGCGCATGGGAGCGCACATCCGTGCGAAGTCACTGCGCGCGGTCGTGCACTGGCGGCTGTCCGGCGGTACCGGCGAGGGCGGCTACGACCGCTACGAGACGGTGCTTTCCGACGGAACCTGCACGGTGTCCCGCGAAATGCGCGAGAAACCCCGCGTGACGATTACGCTTTCGCCCGTGGACTTCTTCCGCATCATCACCCACCAGGCCACGCCCGCGGTCCTGTTCGTCACCGGGAAACTCAAGGTCAAGGGCGACCTCGCCTTCGCAGCCGGGCTGGTCGGCCACTTCGACCTGCCCCGACCGGCCTGAGCCGCTCCGGTGTCCCGCTGGCGCTCGCGCATGCGTGCCGCGCACTCCCCCGGTGAGCACGCGGTGAACGGTTTCGCCCGCACTCTCGAGGTGGGCAAACTGACCCCGGAGCAGTTCGTGCAGGTCCTGGAGACGCTGCACATGCTCGGCACGGCCGGAGCCGGCATCGACATCGGCTCGCTGACCACGCAATCCTTGGTGGACGTCGTCGCGGCGGCCTCGCGGGAGCAGCTGAAAGGCATCGCCGACCACGACGAACTGCGCGCGGTCTTCCTGGACGAGATCTTCCGCCGCATGTCGGAACACTTCCGCCCGGACCGAGCCCGGCACGTGGACGTCGTGGTCTCCTGGCGCTTCCCCGCCGGCGACGATTTCGACCGCTACCAAACGGTCATCGAGGACGGCCTGTGCGTGTCGAGCACCGACCTGGCCCGCACCCCGGACACGACGATCACCGTGGCGGTCGAGGACTTCATCCGCATGGCAACCGGCAACGCGGCGGTAGCGGCGATGTTCGTGACGGGGAAAGTCAAGGTCAAGGGAGAGTACGCGCCGGCGGTGCGGTTGTCGGGGTATTTCGACATTCCCAAGCCGACTGGGGCGGACTAGCCCGCGGCTTCGAGGCTCATTTCCCCCCGCGCCAACGGCATCAGGTAATTCTCCGACAGCCACTGAACCACCGGCACGCACACCGCGTCCCCGAAGCCGAACAAGGCCTGGTTGTTCCGCAGGCCATCCAGCGCATAAGTCCCCGCACCCATCAGCCGCGCGTACTCGCGGGGCGTCATCCAGCGGACCCGCACTGAGCCGCGGCCTGCCTGTACTACGGCCTGTTTCGACGACCCGCCGCGCGCGGTGCGCAGGCAGCCGGAGATGTCGTCGGGGCGGACTTCCCACACTGGCTTTCCGTTTCGGGTGCGGCGGTAGGCCGTCCGGTACACCAGCTTCTTTCCCGCTCGGAGCTGCGTCAGCCGTTCCAGTTGCAGCGGCGAGAGCGACCCGATGAACGCCTCGGCACGCGGCCCCGTCCACCAGCGCTCGTCGTCGGCGGAGAGGCGTTCGACGGCCGCGGACAGGCCGGTGACCAGCAGCGGCGGAGGCGCGGGCAAGGCAGCGCGATGTGTCCGCAGGGAAGGGTCCAGCGCGAGCCAGGAGGGGCGGAGCGGAGAGGGCGCGGGCGAGTCCGATGGCGGGTTTTGCGCGCCGACGATGAACAACCGCGGCCGCGACTGCGGGACGAACCGCCGGGCGTCCAGGGTCAGGACGTCGGCGGAGTAGCCGAGGCGGTTGAGTTCGCGGATCGCCGCGCGGAGGTCGTCGCCGCCGTGGCTTGTGGCCAGGCCGACGACGTTTTCCAGCGCTACTACCGGCGGACGGTCGGGACCCAGTTCGTCGAGGATGCGGGTGAATTCCCAGAACGTCGACGAGTGCGAGCCCGCCAGGCCGCGGCGCCAGCCGGCCAGCGAGAGGTCGGTGCAGGGGAAAGACGCCCAGGCCAGGCTGAGGCCAGCGGGCAGATCGGCCCCGCGCAGGGCGGCGACATCGCCCAGGACGTACTCGTGCGCGCCCTGGTCGTTGAAGTGCGCCTCGTACATGGCCTGCTTCGCCGGTTCGATGTCGTTGGACCACGCGACGTCGAACCCGGCCGGTTCGAGGCCTAGGCGCACGAGACCGATGCCGGCGAAAAACTCCGCGGCGGTGGGCTGACCCGGTAGAGGCATGGCGCCAACATTAATGGGGACGGCGTTCCTCGACGGTCTCGATCACCCGCGTCGCGGCGACGTCGGTCGCCTCGTGTTCCCAGATTCGCACCGACAGCCAGCCCGCTTCGAGCAGCAGCGCGTCGGTATTCGCGTCTCGGCGGCGGTTGGTTTCGATCTTGGTCCGCCAATAATCGGCATTGTTCTTCGGCCAGGTTCCGTGTTCGGGGCAGCCGTGCCAGAAGCAGCCGTCCACGAAAACCGCGACTCGCGCGGGGCCGAACACCAGATCAGCCTCGCGGCGGACGCCTTTCACCGGACGTCGGTGCACTCGGTAGCGGTACCCGGCGGCGTGCAGGATCTTGCGCAGCGCCATTTCGATCCCGGTGTTGCGGGACTTCTGTTTGCTCATGCGGGCGCTCACCGCGGAAGTCGTTACCAGCCGCTCCACGCGAGTCATTGTGGCAAAGGCTCAGCCCTCGACGATCCGGCCTTCGATCACCGGGTGATTCTTCGCCGGCCGCGGCTCCTCCGCGACGACCTCGCTGTCCACGACCATCACCGGACCGCGACGCTGGTTGGCGTACCGGATGGCGCGCTTCTCCGCGCGGCGCAACCACAACCGCCGAGCGATCGAGCGGGTCGGCGGCAACAGGAACAGCAGGCCGAGCACGTCGCTGACGAAGCCGGGGACCATGATCAGCACGCCGCCGAGCGCGACGAGCATGCCGTCGGTCAGCTCCTTCTCCGGATTGCGGCCGGACTGCGCGGTGGCCATGAAGGCACGCATCGCCTTGCCGCCCTCGCGGCGCGCGAGCCACGAGCCCACGAACGCGCCCGCGATCAGCAGACCGATCGTGCCGAGCACACCGACGACCGAGCCGACCGCCCAGATGGCGGCGACTTCAGCGATGACGTAGAGCAGGAACACGACAGCCATACCAGGTGAACGAACGAGTGCCGGGTTTTGCTCCCGGACGGGAAAAAGGCCAGGTCAGAGGCTTCGCTGGAACGCGGTCGGCCGCTTCCGTGGCGGAGGAGCCGACGATCAGAGCGGGACAAAGCTCGCCGCGATCAACCCCAGCACCAGCAGGTCCGGGCCTCGGACCAGTTGCCGCACCAGGCCAGCCGGGATCAGGACGCCCTCGTACAGCACCATCCCCATCGAACTGAAGTCGAGCGGGCCGCGGGTCACCGAGCGCACGGCCGCGAGCGCGGCGAGCAGGACGGCTACCACTGCGCTGAGCGACGCCGGAATGCCCAGCAGCAGGACCACACCCGCCCAGAGCAGGGCTAGCAGGCACAGGAAAGCGCAGGTCACGGCATGCAGCCGCAGGTTCGACGCGTCCAGCCAGCGGCGCAGTCCGGGCACTCGATGCAGTTGCGCGACCGGCGCGGTGAACGGGAGCAGCGCCAGATAACCGCCGACGCCGAGTAGCCACACTGACGTCACGGCGGGGAACGTCGCGTGCGTCGCGAGCACGGCGAGTGCCAGGAAGACCGGGAGGCCGAGCGTGTACCGGCGCGCGAGAGTCCCCGTCACTACATAGCGGGTGACGATGAAGCGGCCGGCGAGCGCGTTGCGCCACGGGACTGGGCGTCCGGCCGGGAGCAGGGCCCAGACGTCCAGGAAGGCGGCGGACGTCCGACGCACCATGCGTTCGGTGTAGTGCCGGATCAACGTGTCTCGGGAAACCGTGTGCGGCAGCGGCGAAGACCAGGCCAGGGCCATCACCGCGAGACCGGCCGCGAGCGCGTAGGTCCACAGTGGAATGACCGGTGCCAGCGCGAGGGTAAGCGGGGCAAGGGATTCGCCGGGAAACGGACGGCGGCGGCCCATCGCCAGCGCCAGTGCCGCGACGGTCACGAAAAGCGCCAGAGGACTGGCTAGCGAGCTGGGGAAACCGATGAGCATCCCGGACACCGCGAAGAAATAAGCCGCCACACCGAACCGGGCGGCCCAGTCCAGGACCAGCCGCCGGGTGAGTGCGGCGGGGCGTTGGCCGTCGAAATCGTCCCAGGTCAGCGTGGCCGGATGAGCCCAGACGTACCCGCGTCGCAGCGTCGCCCGCCAGGCCAGGGCGAGTCCGGTGCACAGCACGAGCACGCTGCCGAGCGCGCCCACCGGTGCGTCCCCGACCAGTTGGCTGCGCACCAGTTCGGTGTGGTAGAACGGCGATCCCAGCAGTCCGGCCGCGATGACCAGCGCCAGGACCAGGTCCGGGCGTTTCACAGGTCCACCACGTAGTCCGCGACCTCGTCCGCGAGCGGCGGGTGATGGCTCGCTACGACTACCGCCGCGCCGCGTCCCGTGCTGGTGCGGACCAGGGTGGACAGCCACGCCCGGCCCTCGGCGTCCAGGGCGCGTTCCGGTTCGTCCAGCAGCAGCACCTCGTGCGGACGCGCGACCGCGGCGTGCAGCAGGAGCCGCCGTCGTTGTCCGGCGGAGAGCTCCGCCGCGGGCACGTCGGGAGCCGGAATCGGACCCTCGGTCAGTTCGCCGCCGAAGGAATTGCGCAGCAGGTCGAGATGCTGGCGCGGCGTGAGTTCGTCGAAGAGCGCCGAATCGTCGAATAGCACCGAAACGCGGCGGCGGAAAGCGGTGGACCGCTCGTCCGGCGGCCCGCCGCACACGGACACGGAACCGGACGTCGGAGCCTGGTTCCCGTAGAGACACCGCAGCAACGTCGATTTGCCCGCCCCGTTGGCACCGCGGACGACCAGGCATTCGCCGGCGTCGACGGCCAGGTCGAGACCGCTGAACAGCGCTGTCTCGCCCGCGGTGATCCCCAGGTCTTGAGTGGTGATGAGCACGAACCCCCCTCGGCTGATCACCCCAAGGTAGTCACTTCAAGTACGCCTCCGCTTGCAGCGTGAACAATTCCGCGTACCCGCCGCCGGCCGCCATCAGCGCTTCGTGCGTGCCGTATTCCGCGACCTTCCCGTGGTCCAGCAGCAGAATCCGCTCGGCTTGGCGGACCGTCGAGAACCGGTGCGAGATGTACAGCGTCGTCCGCCCGCGCGACAACGTGTGCAGCCGGTCGAACAGGTCGTGCTCGGCTTGGGCGTCCAGTGCCGACGTCGGCTCGTCCAGGATCAGGATCGGAGCCTCGCGCTGGAAAGCCCTGGCCAGCGCGATTTTCTGCCATTCCCCGCCGGACAGCGACACGCCCTGGTCGAACCACCGGCCGAGCGGGCTGTCGTACCCGGTCGGCAGCCGGGCGATGCGCTCGTCGGCTCCGGCGCGGCGGGCCGAGTCCTCGATGTGCTCGCGATCGGTGAGCCGGTTCAGGTCGCCGAGGCCGATGTTCTCCGCCGCGGTGCCCTGGTAGGTCACGTAATCCTGGAACATCGCGCTGATCTTGGTGCGCAGGTCGACCGGGTCGTACTCGCGGATGTCCACGCCGTCCAGCAGGATCCGGCCCGCGGTCGGGTCGTAGAGCCGGCACAACAGCTTGAACAGCGTCGACTTGCCCGCGCCATTGCGGCCTACCACGGCGACGGTTTCGCCAGGACGGATCTCGAAACTCACCCCGTGCAGCGCCGGTTCGTCCGCGCCTGGGTAACTGAAGCTCACCGACTCGAACTGGATGTGTCCTTCCACAGTGGACGGAAGCGGCCGGGGTTTCGCGGGAGCGGTGATTTCCGGTTTGGTGTCGAGGAATCGGTACAGCGTGTCCAGGTAGAGATTGTTCTCGTACATCCCGGAAAACGCGGTGAACAAGCCCGTCACCGAGCTTTGCACGGACGTCGCGGCGGCGGTGTACAACGCCAGATCGCCCAGGGTAAGCCGGCCGCCGACTGCTTCCAGCGCGATGTACAACGCGATCGCCGAGCCGACGAGCGTGCTCAGCAGTCCCCACGACGTCGAGCTGACATTCCGTTTCACCGTCAGCTTCCGCTGCCGTTCGTAAGCAACCACGCCGAGTTTCCGGAACCGGTCCACGAAGTACGGGCCGAGGCCGAAGAGCTTGGTCTCCTTGGCATACGTGTCCGTAGTGACCAAAGAGGACAGATAGTCCATCCGCCGTTTGATCGGCGACATCAGGAACGTGAGCCAGAACGCCCGCGAACCGTACTTCGACTGCGAGATGAACGCCGGGATCGGGGCCAGCAAAGCGACCAGCGCGAGCAGCGGGCTGATCGACACCAGCAGGGCGATCATGCTGGCGAAGGTGATCAACGTCCGGATCAGGCCGAGCGCCGAGGTCATCATCGACAACGGACGCGTCGGCGCCTCCTGCGCGGCCTGGCGCAGCATGTCGTACGACGCCGAACCCTCGAAGTACGCCAGGTGCAGATCGCTCGCGTGCTGCATGACCCGGTGCCGGATGGTCAGCGTCATCCGTTCCTGCAGCAGGGATTGCGCGATCGTGGTGAGCGCGCTGCTGATCGCGGTCGCCGCCAGCACGCCGAACTGGAACACCGTGATGCGCACGATGTCCGCGGTCGACCCGCGATGCTGGATCGCCGCGACCACCGAGTCCAGCAGGATTTTCGCGATGTACGCGGTGACCGTCGGCAGCAGGCCGGACGCCAGCGTGATCACCGCGAGCACGATCGTCAGCGCCGGGCTCGCCTGCCAGGTCAGTTTCGCGACTTTCGGCAGGCCGCGCACGGTGCCCGCCACCGAGGTGCGCATCCGGGACAGCCGGGCACGCAGGCCTTTCGGCTGTTCCGGCTGCTCCGGTTCCGGGATGTCGACCGGCCCGGTGAGACCGCTGTCCGGCACGGATTGCGCCATCCGGCGGCGACCGCGGCGGCCGAGGGCCATCTCGATTCCGCCCCCACCGCCCGGGATCACGCCAGCACCGAACCGTGCAGGAAGACGTCGATGACCTCGTCAGTAGTCGGGGCGCCCGGCATCGGGCGGGATTGCGTGAACAGCAGGGCCAGGAACAGTGAAGCGGCTTTGTCGACCGGCAGCCGCAACCGGGCGGCGTCCGGCACGAACAGTTCCCGCACCGCGCGCTGCATCGCTTCGAGCGATTCGCGGCGGCTGTCTCCGGTCACCGACTTGCGGTTGCGCGCCTCCTCCGCGTCCGCGCGCGTCCGCCCCTTCATCGTCGCGGCCATCACCGCGCCCATCCGCTGCAGATGCGCGTTCATCGCCTCGGCGGCCTCCGCCAGCCGCTTCTCCAACGGCAGCTCCGCCGGGATCTCCCCGATCATCTCCAGCGCCTCCGCCGGGTCGAGCGCGGCTTCCACGCACGCGGCGAACAGTTCGTCCTTGTCCTGGAAAACCCGGAAGATGGTGCCCTCGCCGATCCCGGCGGCACGGGCGATCTGCGCGGTCGTGACCCCGCGGCCGTGCTCGACGACCAGCGGGAGCACCGCGCGGACGATCATCCGCCGCCGATCGTCCGGCGCCATCCCGGGCGCTCGTTTTCTCGTCTCCATGCGTGCCACGGTACGGAGTGAGTGCTCACTCCGTCAACGGGATAAAGCGAAGGGGCCGTGCGCGCACGGCCCCTTCGGCTCAGTACGTGATCGCGACCGCCGGATCGGCGAGCAGCGCGCCGACGTCGGCGAGGAACTCCGACCCCTGCTGTCCGTCGACCACCCGGTGGTCGAAGCTCAGCGACAGCTGCATCACCTTGCGCACCTTGATCTCGCCGTCGACCACCCACGGGGTGTCGCGGATCGCCCCGACGGCCAGGATCGCCGATTCGCCCGGGTTGATGATCGGCGTGCCGGTGTCGACGCCGAACACGCCGACGTTGGTGATCGTGAACGTGCCGCCCAGCATCGCCGCCGGCGTCGTCTTGCCCTCGCGCGCGACGTCGGTCAGCTCGGTGAGCGCGACCGCGAGTTCCTTGAGCGACAAGGAATCCGCGTCCCGGATCTTCGGCACGACGAGACCGCGCGGGGTCGCCGCCGCGATGCCGAGGTGCACGTAGTCCTTGTAGACGATCTCCTGCGCGGCCTCGTCCCACACCGCGTTGACGTCCGGCGTGCGCTTCGCCGCGAGGCACACGGCCTTCGCCGCGAACGCCAGCGGAGTGAGCTTGACGCCGCTGAATTCGCGCGACTTCTTGAGCTTCTCGCGCAGTTCCATCATCGGCGTGACGTCGACGGTGAGGAACTCCGTGACGTGCGGAGCGGTGTACGCGCTCTGCACCATCGCGGCCGCGGTCGCCTTGCGGACGCCCTTGATCGGCACGCGCCGCTCGCGGGTGGCCGGGTCGTAGCCGGACTCCACAGTGGACACAGTGGACACTGCGGGAGCCGCGGAACCATTGGCGGCTCGGTGCACGTCCTCGCGGGTGATCACGCCGCCGTCCGCGCTGCCGGTGAGCGAGTGCAGGTCGACGCCGAGATCCTTGGCCAGCTTGCGAACCGGCGGTTTGGCCAGCGGGACGTAACCGCCGCGCGGTGCCGCTGATCCGGCCGGTGCCGCTGGGGCCGGGGGTTGCCCCAATGTGGCATTGGGTGCATGCGACGCACCCAATGTGGCGTTCGGTGCATCTGACGCACCCAATGCCACATTGGGGTGCTTTCGAGCCCGGCGGGTGGTCCCGGCCGCCTTGGAGCCGTAGCCGACCAGCGGCTTCATCTCCTCCTCGGCGGGAGCGGACTCCGCGGCAGCGGGGGCGGCGGCGGGAGCGGGCGAGGCTTTCCCGTCCGGATCCACGTCCACGGTCAGGATCGGCGTCCCGACCTCCACCGTCTGCCCCGGTTCCACGTGCAGCTCGGTAACCACGCCGGCCCACGGGATCGGCAGCTCGACGGCGGCCTTCGCGGTCTCGACCTCGACCACGATCTGGTTGACCGTCACCGTGTCGCCCGGCTTCACGCGCCAGGCGAGGATGTCGGCCTCGGTGAGCCCCTCCGCCGTGTCCGACAAGGGAAACTGTTTGTACTCGGGCATTTCTGGGAGAACCCCCTTACCAGGCGAGAGATCGGTCGACAGCGTGCAGGACCCGGTCGAGGTCGGGGAGGTAATGCTCCTCGAGCTTCGCAGGCGGGTACGGCGTGTCGAATCCGGTCACGCGCAGGACGGGGGACTCCAGGGAGTAGAAGCATTCCTGCTGGACCCGGGCGGCGATCTCCGAGGTCAGCGAGGATTCCGACGGCGCTTCGCTGACCGCGATGAGCCGTCCGGTCTTGCGCACCGACTCGAAAACCGGTCCGAGGTCGAGCGGCGAAAGCGTGCGCAAGTCGATGACTTCCAGCGACTTGCCCTCGGCCTCGGCGGCCGTGGCGGCGTCGAGCGCCACCTTCACCGAAGGACCGTACGCGACCACTGTGGCGTCCGTGCCCGCGCGCACGACCTGCGACGCGAACACGCGCGACGGCGCGGTCGAGGTGTCGACCTCCATCTTCAGCGCGCCCGAGTGGTACAGCTTCTTGGGCTCGAAGAAGAGGATCGGGTCGTCCGAGCGGATCGCTTCCTGGATGCCCCAGTAGGCGTCCACGGCGTTCGAAATCGACACCACCTTGAGTCCGGCGATGTGCGAGAACAGCGATTCCGGCGATTCCGAGTGGTGCTCCACCGCGCCGATCCCGCCGCCGAACGGCACCCGGATCACGACGGGCATCTTGACCTTGCCCTGCGTGCGGTAGTGCAGTTTCGCCAGCTGCGAGGAGATCTGGTCGAAGCCGGGGAAAATGAACCCTTCGAACTGGATCTCGCACACCGGCCGGAATCCGCGCACAGCCAAGCCGACCGCGGTGCCGATGATGCCCGATTCGGCCAGCGGCGTGTCCAGCACGCGCTGCTCGCCGAAGTCCTTCTGCAGTCCGTCGGTGATCCGGAAGACGCCGCCGAGCTTGCCGACGTCCTCCCCCATGATCAGGACCGTGGGGTCCTCCTCCATCGCGCGACGGAGACCGAGGTTGAGCGCCTTGCCGATCGTGAGCTTCTGCAAGTCAGTCATCAGTGCTCACCCGCCGCGGCGAAACCGTCGAGATAGGACAGATACTCCTCGCGCTGCGCTTCCAGCACCGGCGAAGGTTCGGCGTAGACCTGGGAAAACACCCGGTCCGGCGGCGGCTCCGGCATGTTGAACGTGTAGTCGCGCAGCTCGGCGGCGAACTGGTCCGCCTCGGCCTGGACGCTGTCGAAGAACGCCTGGTCCGCGTGCCCATTGCGAGCCAGGAACGCCCGCACGCGCTCGATCGGGTCCTTGAGCTTCCACTCCTCCAGCTCGTCCGAGAGCCGGTAGCGGGTGGGGTCGTCGGTGGTGGTGTGCGCGTCCATCCGGTAGGTGAACGCCTCGATCAGCACCGGGCCGTTGCCGTGCCGGCATTCGTCCAGCGCCCACCGGGTGACGGCGAGGCAGGCGAGGACGTCGTTGCCGTCCACGCGGATGCCGGGGAAGCCGTAACCGCGGGCGCGCTGGTAGAGCGGCAGCCGCGACTGGCGTTCGGTCGGCTCGGATATCGCCCACTGGTTGTTCTGGCAGAAGAAGACCAGCGGCGCGTCGTACACCGCGGCCCAGACGAAACCTTCGTGCACGTCGCCCTGCGAAGTCGCGCCGTCACCGAAGTAGCAGATGGTGGCTTCGCCGCCCTCGTCCCCGACTTTGCCTTCGAACTTCTGGCCCATCGCGTAACCAGCGGCGTTGAGCACCTGGTTGCCGATCACGATGGTGTACGGGTGGAACCGGTGGGCCTGGTAGTCCCAGCCGCTGTGGTCGGTGCACCGGAAAATCCCGATCAGCTCGCGCATGTCGACGCCGCGCGTGTACGCGACGCCGTGCTCGCGGTAGCTCGGGAACGCCATGTCCCGCGGCTGCAGCGCGCGCCCGGACCCGACTTGCGCGGCTTCCTGGCCGAGCAGCGGCACCCAGATGCCCAGCTGCCCCTGGCGCTGCATCGCGTTGGCCTCGCGGTCCGCGCGGCGCACCAGCACCATGTCGCGGTAGAGGTTCTTCAGCGTTTCGTCGTCGACGTCCTCGACGTAGCGGTCGAACCGCTCGGACGGGACGCGCTGGCCCTCGGGGGTGAGCAGCTGAGTCAGCTCAGCGCCACCTTCGCTTGTCGCTCGCAAACCGGCGATCACCTGTTCGGGGGAAGGCTGGGCCGCTACGGCGGCCGGCCCGTCTCCAGGTTCCGGGTGCGTCCACTGTTCGGACGGCATGAGCAGTTCTCCTCGGTGTCGGCGCCTCTGACGGCCGCTTGTGGCGGCCACAGCGACTGCACCGGCGGGGACCGGCGCCTCGGGTCCGAGGCACCCCGGTCACCGTCGGCGTTGACGGTTCGTGGCCACATCCTGGCACGAGAATTGCTCCGATGGAGAGCGGCAGTTGCTGATTTGTTGCTGAGAAAACCGCGCTGAACAGGGAAAACGTTTGGAAGCCCGAGTATGGGAGAGGCGATGGTCGGGCGGCCATCCCGCGTCCTACCAGCCCTCGCGGGCGACTGTCCCGGCCGGAACCGGGAGAGGTGCGCACGACGTTCACTCGGCCCGGTGACGTCGGTCACCGTGGCAAGATGGCGGCGTGGAGCAAAAATCCGTACGCGAATCCGTGGTCTCGACGTGGATCAACGACGTCACGCCGAGCCTGTCCGGTCTGATCGCGATCCCCGCGCTGTCCCCGGCGTTCGACGCGGACTGGGCGTCGACCGGGCATCTCGCCGCCGCCGTCCAGCACGTCAAGAGCTACCTCGAAGGGCGCGACCTGCCGGGCGCGCGGATCGAGGTCGTCGAGCTGGACGGCCGTTCCCCGCTGTTGTTCGTCGACGTTCCGGCCACCCCGGGCGCGACGGACAAGGGCACTGTCCTGATGTATGGCCACCTCGACAAACAGCCTCCGGTCGGCGGCTGGTCCGAGGGCCTCGACCCGTGGACGCCGGTGATCCGCGACGGCCGCCTGTACGGCCGCGGTTCGGTGGACGACGGCTACTCGGGGTACGCGGCCAGTGCCGCGGTGGAAGCGGTGCACGCGGCCGGCGGCGAGCACGCGCGAATCGCGCTGCTGCTGGAAACCGGCGAGGAATCCGGCAGCCCGGACCTGCCCGCGTACCTGGAGCACCTGAGCGCGCGGCTCGGCGAAGTCAGCCTCGTCGTGTGCCTCGACGCGGGCGGCATGGACTACGAGCGGCTGTGGCTCACCACCAGCCTGCGCGGCATGGTGCACCTGACGGTCACCGTCCAGCTGCTCGCCACCGCGCAGCATTCCGGGCTGGCCAGCGGGGTTGTCGCCAGCTCGTTCCGCGTGCTGCGGCAGTTGCTGGAGCGGATCGAGAACGCGGAAACCGGCGAGATCAAGCTGTCCGAGCTGAACGTCGAGGTGCCGGCCAGCCGCCGCGCCGAGATCGAGGCGGTCGCGGAGGTGGCCCCGGAGGCGCTGCGCACCGCGTTCCCGTTGGTGAGCGGCGGAAAGACGGTGTCCGAGGACGCGCTTGAGCTGCTGCTGAACAACTACTGGCGGCCGACGCTGTCGATCATCGGCGGCGAAGGACTTCCGAAGCCCGCCGAAGCAGGCAACGTACTGCGGCAGAGCACCACGCTCACGCTCAGCTTCCGCCTGCCGCCGACCGCGGTCGCGGAAGACGCGCTGGCGGCGATCAAGCGGGCGCTGACCACGGATGTTCCGTACGGCGCGAAGGTCACCATCGCCGAGGACCAGCAGGCGGAGAACGGCTGGAACGCGCCGGAGGAAGCCGCGTGGCTGACCGACGCGCTGCGCCGGGTCGACGACGAGGTGTTCGGCCGTCCGCACCGCGCCGCGGGCATGGGCGGGTCGATCCCGTTCATGGGCCTGCTCGGCGAGAAGTACCCGGAGGCGCAGTTCCTGGTCACCGGCGCGTGCGGCGCGGATTCGAACATCCACGTGCCGGACGAGTGGCTGAACCTGGACTACGCCCAGCAGGTCACCGAAGCGGTGGCGCACCTGCTGGACGCGCACGCCCGCAGCTGACCTTCCCTCGTGAATGCCTGCGCCGGGGAGAACCGGCGCAGGCACTCACGAGGCCTCACGCAAGTTTGCCCAGCGCGTCGGCGACCCGGGTCTGCTCGGGCGCGAACCGCTGGTACGAGAACGGCGTCTCGTTGTTCCACGGGATCAGCTTGCCCGCCTTCACCGCGGGCAGCTGCTGCCAGGTCGGGACGCCGCCGAGCCCGTCCGGGCCGAGCGACAGCGAACCGCCGCGCGAGTCGTACATGATCACGTCGGCCGAGTATTTGCCGACGTTCTCCCAGCTGACCTGCTCGTAGTAGCCGCCCTGGCTCTCGTCGGGCTTCTCGGGCAGGACGAACTGCATCCCCTTCTCCTGGTAGTGCTTCGAGGTCGCGAACTTCGAAGGGTTGGCCACGTACACGGTGTCCTTCTGCGCGGACAGCAGCACGACCTTGAGCCCGGCCGTCTTCTTGACCGCCTCGGCGAACTTGGCGTCCGCGGCTTCGTACTTTTCCTTCGCCTGCTGGATTTCCGGCGTCGCGACGTTCGCGCCGAGCGCCTTCGCCAGCGCCTCGAACTTCGCGATCCCTTGCGGCATCGCGATGTCCTGCAGTCCGATGCCGACACTCGGCGCGGCCTTGTCGACCTTGTCCGCCAAGGTGTCCGGCACGTACCACATCTGCTGCTTCAGATACATCACGCTGACCAGCAGCTGCGGGTTCAGCGACACGAACTTGTCGAAGTTGAACTCGTTCCAGACGTTGCCCAGCGAGGTCACCGACTTCAGGTCGACGCCGCCCGCCTGCGGATCGGTTTTGCCGTCCGGCAGTCGCGACGGTCCGAAGATGCCCACCGATTTCACGCCGAAGTCCCACAGCGCGGCCGCGGCGGTCACCTGCGCGACGATCCGTTGTGGACGCGCGCCTTCGAGCTTGCGGCCGCGGTCGTCGGTGAACGACCAGGTCGCGCCGCCGTCGGCGGCGGGCTGGTCGTCTTTGTACCCGCAGGCGCTCAGTAGGCCGAGCGTGCCCGCGGCGGCGGTGCCGGCGAGAAAACCGCGGCGGGACAGCCGCGCCGGGGAGAGGGTCATCGGAACTCCGGAGGATCGGGTGCGGTACTGCCTGAGGTTAGCCTTGCCTTAGGGTGAACGCCATGGTCCTGCTTGGGGAGCGCGTCACATCCCGGCGCTGGGGCGTCCGCGCGACAGTCCTGGTCGCGGCGCTCGTCGCCCTCGTCGCCGTGGTGGTGCTGTCCATCGCCTTCGGCTCCAACCGATTGCCGCTCGGCAGCGTCTGGCACGCACTGTTCTCCTACCGCGGGACCTTCGAAGACGTGGTGATCCGCGACGACCGGCTGCCGCGGACGTTGCTCGGCCTGGCCGTCGGCGTCGGACTCGGCCTGGCTGGCGCGCTGCTGCAGGCGATCACGCGCAACCCGGTCGCCGACCCCGGCCTGCTCGGCATCAACCACGGCGCGGCGGTCGCGATCGTCCTGGGCGGCGCGGTGTTCTCGGTGTCTTCGCCGCAACAGCTGGTGTGGTTCGCGTTCTTCGGCGCGCTCGCCGGAACGGTCCTGGTCACGGTGATCGGCGGTTCGGTGAGCCCGCTGCGGCTGGTGCTCGCGGGCGTCGCGGTACAGGCCGTGTTCGTCGGGATCAACCAGGGCATGCAGATGATCAACACGCACAGCCTCGACCAGATGCGGTACTGGCTCGTCGGCTCGCTGGTCAACCGGAACCTCGACAGCCTCGCCGGACTGCTGCCGTTCTTCCTGATCGCGGTGGTGCTCGCGGGCGTGCTCGCCCGGCCGCTCAACGCGGTCGCGCTCGGCGACGACAGCGCGCGCGGCCTCGGCGCGAACCCGGCGCTGACCCGCGCGGTCGGCATGATCGCCGTCGGCTTGCTCTCGGCGACCGCGACCGCGGCGTGTGGGCCGATCGCGTTTGTCGGGCTGATGATCCCGCACGTCGTGCGCGCGCTGGTCGGCCAGGACGAACGATGGGTGCTGCCGTTGTCCGCACTGCTCGGACCGGTGTTGCTGCTCGGCTGCGACGTGCTCGGCCGGTTGCTCGGCGGCAACGGCGAAATCCAGGTGGGCCTGATGACGGACGTGATCGGCGGCGTCGCCTTCGTGATCGTGGCGCGGCGGTTGAAGGCGGTGCGGCGATGAGGACGTGGGTGGTCGTCGGACTGCTGACGCTGGTCGCGGCAGCGCTGCTGGTGCTCGCCGTGGGCACCGGTGACTACGAGATGTCGCCGGCCGAAGTCCTGCGGACGCTCGCCGGATCCGGCACGAAGGCGCAGTACCTGGTGGTCACCGGCCGCCTGCCGCGCGCGTTGGTCGCGATCTTCGTCGGCGCCGCGCTCGCGCTGGCGGGCACGGTTTTCCAGACGGTGACCCGGAATCCGCTCGGCAGCCCGGACATCATCGGCTTCACCACCGGCTCGGCGACCGGCGGGATCATGATGATCCTGCTGTTCGGCGCGGGCCCCGGCTTGGTCTCGGTCGGCGCCGTCGCGGGCGGTTTGCTCACCGCGCTGCTGGTCACCGCGCTGTGCGCCCCGCACGGTCTGCTCAGTTCCCGGCTGGTGCTGCTGGGCATCGCAGTGAGCGCGGTGCTGGCCGGGGTGAACGGATACCTGCTGGTGCAAGCGAAACTCGAAGCGGCGGCCCAGGCGGTCGGCTGGCTGACCGGCGACCTGGCGGGCCGCGACTGGAACTACTTCCTCCCGCTGTGCCTGGCCGTTCTGGTGCTCGCGCCGTTCCTCTTCGTGCACCAGCCCGCCCTGCGAATGCTGGAAATGGGCGACGACGCCGCGGTCGCGGTCGGGGTCGCCGTGCCGCGAGTGCGCGCGGTGGTCCTGCTGGCCGCGGTCGCGCTGGCCGCTTCCGCGACCGCTGCGGCTGGGCCGATTCCGTTCGTCGCCCTTGCCGCACCGCAACTCGCCCGCCGCCTGACCCGTCGCCCCGGCCCGAACCTGCTCGCCTCCGCGGCGATGGGAGCGGTGCTGGTACTGGCGGCGGACTTCGTGGGCCAGCGGGTTTTGGACGCTTCACTGCTGCCGGTGGGCGTGGTCGCGGCCGCGCTGGGCGGAGGGTATCTGTTGTGGCTGCTGGCGGTTTCCCGTCGGCGGCAGACCGCGTGACTACGCCATCCGCGTCAGTTCCACCGAAACGTCCAAAGTAGACTGACTGGCCCCGGTAAAAATCCCCTTCAACGGAGCCACATCCGCGTAATCGCGCCCAGTCGCGACCCACACGTGCCGCGGGCCGACCGGGATCGCGTTCGTCGGGTCGTGCGCCCACCAGCCGCCGGTCCACACGTCGACCCAGGCGTGGCTTTCGCCCTCCACCTTCTCGCCGAGTTTGGCCTCCGGTTTGGTGTGCAGGTACCCCGAGCAGTACCGCGCCGGGATGCCGATCGCCCGCAGCATCACCAGCGTGACGTGCGCGAAGTCCTGGCACACGCCCTCGCGCGCCCGCCACGCGTCGGTCGCCGTGCTGTGTACGCCAGTGGTCCCGGGCTGGTATTTCAACTGCTCGTTCACCCAGCCGCAGATCGCGAGCACCGCGTCCGCCGGGTCCAGTCCCTTGCGCAGCGCGCGGGCCTGTTTGGACAGTTCCTGGTCGTTCGGCGTATACGGGGTCGGCGTCAAAAACTCCGTGCGCTGATCGCGGACGGTCTCGCTCTGCAGGTCTTTCCACGTCGCCGAACGCACCGGTTCCGCCTCGTCCGCGGTCTCCACCACGGAAGTCGCGAGCACGGTGAACTCGGTGTGCGGCGCGTGCAAGTCGAACGACGTGACCTCGGTGCCCCAGTAATCGGTGTAGCGATAGGCGCGGGTGGCCGGGGAGGTTTCGATGCGGGTGGCCAGCGCGGTCTGCCGCCGGTCCGAACGCGGGGTGAGCCGGGCTTCGTTGTACGACTGGGTGGCCGGCGTCGCGTACCGGTAGCCGGTCCGGTGCGTCACCCGCAATTGCCAGGTCACAGGGACACCTCCGCACCGCTCCACGCCACCCACGGCGACGTGTGGAAGTACTGAATGGACACTGCTTCCCCGACTTCCTTGATCGCTTCCTGCAGTCCGCGCAGCCGCCGCGGCAGGTCGTCCAGCAGCGCCGCGGGATGGAGGAATTCCAGCTCGCTCCGGGCGCGCCCGAGCAGCCGGACGGCCTCGGACTTTTCGTTGCCCCGGGCGTTGATTCCCGGATCGAGCTGGCGTAAACAATCCTCCGCCTGGCGCAGCGCGTGGAAAACGGAACGCGGGAACAGCGTGTCCCGGAGCAGGAATTGCACCACGCGCGCCGCGTCGAGTGCGCCGCGGTTCGTGCGCAGGTAAGTGTCCTGCGCGCCCGCCGAGCGAAGCACGGTCATCCACCCCGGCGACGAAGCGCGGTCGGAAACTCGCGAAAGCAGCAGCCGCACCACCATGTCGGCGCGTTCGACCGATCGGCCGAGCACGAGGAACAGCCAGCCGTCGTCGCGGCTCATCGTGGAATCGGCGAGCCCGGCGAACATCGCCGCTCGTTCCTCCACAAAGGACAGAAACGCGTGCGGTCCGGCGCGGCGGGCGTACCGTTGCCGGTCCGGCACCGCGTTCCAGGTCGCGTTCAGGCATTCCCACAGTTCGGTCGAGACGACCTCGCGCGCGCCGCGGGTGTTCTCGCGCGCGGAGTTGATCGAGCCGACGATGGACGACGGGTTGTCCTTCGCGTAGGCGACCAGTTCGGTCAGTTTCCACACGTCGAGCGCGTCGCCCGCGTCGAACGGGATGCCGAGCACGGCGAGCAGCTGACGGCTGACGTGGTCCGGATCGACGCTCGCGTCTTCCAGCAGCTGGTGCACCGAGACGTTGAGGATGCGGGAGGTGTCGTCGGCGCGTTCGACGTAACGGCCGATCCAGTACAGCGACTCCGCGTTGCGGGCCAGCATCATGGATTTCCCTCCCTCAGCTCTGCTGTTGCTGTTGTTGCTGCTGCGACGTGGACAGCTCCGGCCCCTGCTCCGCGGCCACTCCGTCCACAACGGACACATCGCCGAGCGCGGGCCGGTCGAGTTCCTGTTCCGACGTCGAGGACCGCGACGCGAGCACCCAGGTGTCCTTCGACCCGCCGCCCTGCGACGAGTTCACCACGAGACTGCCCTCGGGCAGCGCGACCCGGGTGAGCCCGCCGGGCAGCACGAAGATCTCCTTGCCGTCGTTGACCGCGAACGGCCGCAGGTCGACGTGCCGCGGCGCGAGCCGGTCGTCCACCTTGGACGGCACGGTCGACAGCTGCACCACCGGCTGCGCGATCCAGCCGCGCCGGTTCGCGCGCACCTTGCGGCGCAACGCGTCCAGCTCCTTTTTGGACGCTTCCGGCCCGAAGACGATGCCGTATCCGCCGGAGCCCTCGACCGGTTTGATCACCAATTCGTCGGCGTGCTGCATGACGTGGTCGAACTCGTCGGGCAGCCAGCAGCGGAAGGTGTCCACATTGGGCAGAATGGGTTTTTCGTTCAGGTAATAGCGCACCATTTCCGGCACGTAGGTGTAGACGAGCTTGTCGTCGCCGACGCCGTTGCCGACCGCGTTCGCCACCACCACGTTGCCCGCGCGCGCCGCGTTGAGGATGCCGGCGACGCCGAGCACCGAGTCCGGCCGGTGGTGCACCGGGTCGAGGAAATCGTCGTCGATCCGCCGGTAGATCACGTCGACCTGGCGTTCGCCCTCGGTGGTGCGCAGGTAGACCACGTTGTCGCGGCAGAACATGTCGCGGCCCTCGACCAGCTCCACGCCCATCAGCCGGGCGAGCAGCGAATGCTCGAAGTAGGCCGAGTTGTAGACGCCCGGGGTGAGCACGACGACCATCGGATCGGCGACGTTCGGGGCGGCCGCCGCTCGCAGTGCGCGAAGCAGATGTGACGCGTAGTCACCGACCGGCCGGACCCGGTGTCGCGCGAACAGGTCGGGGAACACGCGCGCCATCGTGCGCCGGTTCTCCATCACGTAGGACACGCCGGACGGGTTGCGGAGATTGTCCTCCAGCACCCGAAAAGTGCCCTCCTCGTCGCGCACGAGGTCCACGCCGGACACGTGGATCCGCACGCCGTTGGGCGGTTTGATCCCGTATGCCTCGCGGTGGAAGTGCTCGCACGAGGTGATCAGCCGGCGCGGGAGCACGCCGTCGCGCAGGATCTGCCGGTCGCCGTAGACGTCGGCGAGGAACGCCTCCAGCGCCCGGACACGCTGTGTCACGCCGCGTTCGAGCCGGGACCATTCGGTCGCCTGGAGGACGCGGGGCACGAGGTCGAGCGGAAACGGCCGCTCCTGGCCGGAAAGCGAGAAGGTGATCCCCTGGTCCACCATCGCCCGGTCAAGGGCCTGCGAGCGGTTGGTGAGGTCGCTGGCGTCGAGCGCGGCGATCGAGCCGTACAGCGCTCGGTACGGCGCGCGGACCGTGCCGTCGGGCGCGAACATCTCGTCGTACGCGCCAGCGTGCGGCCGCTCCGGGGCGAGGTAGCCGTCGAACTGCGCGCCGGGCCGGGCCGCGCGGCGGCCTTTCACCGTTCGCGCACGTCGTCCGGCTGGCGGCAGCCGGGGACCGGGGTTGCTGTTCATGGGGGACATCCTGACTTACCGCGCCGCACGGCCCGGACACCCGTCTTCCGGTCAAGTCTTGTGCGAAACTTCCCCGTGACGCAGCAGTGCTGTGCATACCCGCTTATGAGTGGCAATATGCCAGCTCTCAGCCCTTGAGAACTACGAGGAGTGACGAAGTGGCCCGAGGACAGCAAATGAAGGCACTCGCCCTTCTCCCCGCTTTCGCGCTGGTCGGCATGACGATGGCGTGCGGCGCGGGCGGCAACGGATCCGGCGGCACCGACGCGGGTTCCAGCCAGGCTCCCGGCGGGACCGAAAGCGCGCCGACCGCGCAGAAGGACGCGGCGCTGGCCGCGCTGGTGCCCGCCGACATCAAGGCCGACGGCAAGATCGTGATCGGGCAGGACCAGACCTACCCGCCGAACGAATTCGTCGAGAACGGCAAGGCGACCGGCTTCGACGTCGACCTCGGCACCGCGGTCGGCCAGGTGCTCGGCGTGCAGACGGAGTTCCAGAACTCGGCGTTCGACGGCATCATTCCCGGTATTTCGGCGAAGAAGTACGAAATGGGCATCTCGTCGTTCACGATCAACGCCGAGCGGATGCAGACCGTCGACATGATCTCGTACTACAGCGCGGGCACCTCGCTCGCGGTGCTCAAGGGCAATCCGGACAAACTGTCGGTGGACGACCTGTGCGGCAAGAACGTGGCCGTGCAGAAGGGCACCACGCAGGTCGACGACCTCGGCAAGCGCAACACCGCGTGCACCAAGGCGGGCAAGCAGCCGATCGACATCACCCAGTTCCAGGCGCAGACCGACGTGAACCTGGCGCTGACCGCGAAGCGCGTGCAGGCCGAACTGGCCGACTCGCCGGTCATCGACTACGCGGTGAAGCAGACCAGCGGTCAGCTGGAGGCCGCCGGCGCGCCGTACGACACCGCGCCGTACGGGATCGTGCTGCCGAAGGGCAGCGGCGACTTCGGCAAGGCGGTGCAGGGCGCCGTGCAGAAGCTGATCGACACCGGCATCTACAAGAAGATCCTGGACAAGTGGGGCTTGTCGGGTTCGGGCGCCATCACCAAGTCGGAGATCAACCCGTCCGCTTCCTGAGAACCGGCCGCTTCCTGAAGAAATCGAGGACGTAGTTACTCGTGTCCACTCCCCCCGGCCCCGCCGATTCCTGGCAGGAGGTCGACACCACCCCGATCAAGGCGGTCCCGGTCCGGCATTACGGACGCTGGATCGCCGGCGTGCTCATCGTGTTCGTCGCGTTCATCGTGATCCGCAGCGTCGTCACGAATTCCGCGTTGCAGTGGCCGGTCGTCGGCGAGTACCTCTTCGACAACCGGATTCTCAACGGCCTGCGGAACACGCTGGTGCTCACGGTGATCTCGATGATCATCGGCATCGTCGGCGGCGTGCTGCTCGCGGTGATGCGACTGTCGCCGAACCTGCTGATGTCGGGTGCCGCGTCGGTGTACATCTGGCTGTTCCGCGGCACGCCGCTGATCACTCAGCTGGTGATCTGGAACTTCCTTGCGCTGGCGTATTCGAAGATCGGCCTGGGCATTCCGTTCGGGCCGACCTTCATCAGCTGGGACACGAACACGCTGATCAACCAGTTCGTCGCCTCGTTGCTGGGCCTCGGCCTCAACGAGGCGGCGTACATGGCGGAAATCGTCCGCGGCGGCATCCAGTCCGTGGACAGCGGACAGCTGGAGGCCGCGTCCGCGCTTGGCATGAGCCGGGGCAAGACGCTGCGCCGGATCATCCTGCCGCAGGCGATGCGGGTGATCATCCCGCCCACCGGCAACGAGACCATCTCGATGCTGAAGACCACCTCGCTGGTCGTCGTCATCGGATACTTCGAGCTGTTCGTGTCGGCACAGACGATTTATTCGCAGAACTACAAGACAGTGCCGCTGCTGATCGTCGCGGCGACGTGGTACCTGTTCATGACGTCGGTGCTGACGGTCGTGCAGTTTTACATCGAGCGGTATTTCGCCCGGGGCACTTCACGGGCGACCGCGCAGAAGAACAAGTGGGGAGCGCGAATGCTGGGCTACCGCTTCGGCCGCGGCGGCGCCGGAGGCGGGGGTGCTGCGCGGTGACTCCTGTTGTTTCCGCACAGAAGGTGTGCAAGAGCTTCGGCTCGCTCGAAGTGCTGAAGGGCATCGACCTGGAAGTGCACGACCGAGAGGTGCTCTGCCTGATCGGCCCGTCCGGCTCCGGCAAGTCCACCCTGCTGCGCTGCATCAACCACCTGGAGAAAATCGACGCGGGCCGGCTGTATGTCGACGGCGTGCTGGTCGGCTACCGCGAACGCGGCGGCCGATTGCACGAGCTGCGGGACAAGGAAGTCGCCGAGCAGCGCAAGAACATCGGCATGGTGTTCCAGCGATTCAACCTGTTCCCGCACATGACGGCTTTGGAAAACGTCATGGAGGCCCCGGTCCAGGTCCGCCGCGAGCCTCGGGCCCAGGTCCGGGAACGGGCGCTGGAACTGCTGGACCGCGTCGGCCTGGCGGACAAGGCGCGGTCCTACCCCGGCCAGCTTTCGGGCGGCCAGCAGCAACGGGTCGCCATCGCGCGAGCACTGGCGATGCAACCGAAGCTGATGCTCTTCGACGAGCCGACGTCCGCTTTGGACCCGGAGCTGGTGGGCGACGTGCTGGGCGTCATGCGCCAGCTCGCCAAGGACGGCATGACGATGGTCGTGGTAACCCACGAAATGCAGTTCGCCCGCGAGGTAGCCGACAAGGTCTTCTTCATGGACGGCGGGGTTGTCGTGGAGTCCGGGGCCCCGGACGAGGTCATCGGGGATCCGAAGCATGAACGAACGAAGGCGTTCTTGGCCCGGGTGCTGAACCCGAACGCTTGAGTTTTTTGCTTGGGGCCGCCCGGAGATTCTCCGGGCGGCCCTTTTTAACGGCGCAGCTCGTTCTCCAGCTGCTGCACCTTCTTCGCCATCTCCTGCGGCCCAGCGCCGGCCAAGCTGATCCATCCGGACTTGTCCACCCCGAACAGGATCCGCCCCTCCTCCATATCCGCCCACCCCGGCGGATTCTCGTTGCGCCGCCGCTTCCCGCGACCGTCCCGGACCGCGACGTACAGCCGTCCGAAGTAGGTGTGCGGCTTCGCCAGCCACTGCAGCACCTGCTTCGCGTCCCGAATACTCGGACTCGTCCGCCCCGACGGCTGGCTGCCGCCTTTAACCAACTTCAGATCCTCGTCGGAACAGTTAAGCGAAAGCACCCGCGCCGCCGGAGCCTCCGGCAGCAACGCGACGAACTCCCGGACCAACGTATCCGCCGAACACGGCGCGATATACAACTTCTGGTTCACCGCAACCACAGTCGCCGCGTCCCGCCCACTCGCGGCGGCCCGCACCGTCCGCTCGCCACGCTCCGATTTGACCCACGAGTAGTACTCGACACCCGGACGCTGCAGCAAATGCATTGTCTCAACGAACTCGTCGCTAAGCCGCCCCCGTTGCAGCAAACCAACAGTGTGCAACTCGCGGTCCGTGTCTGCCGCCAGCTGCCGCCTTTCCTCCGGCGAGTACCACAACGCACCGCGCACCAACGTTGGGTGGATGTCGCCGAGATTCAGCCGCTCCAGCAGCACCTCGAAGGTTTGCAGGCTCAGCTCAACGGGCTTGCGCAGCACCGCTTTCCCTCCCCCATTCCGCTAAGCCCCAATAACCGGCGGCGTCGGCCGATTGCCGTCATAACCCCCGAAAATCGAATCCGGGTCCTCTTCGGACAGCAGGATTTTGCGCTGGTGTTCCTCGTCGTCGGGCCCTTTGCCGCCCTTGCCGCCGCCACCCATGCCACCCATGCCACCCATGCCCGGCTGGCCTTTCGCTCCAGCCGCCCCAGCCCCGCCCACTCCAGGCCGGGCCGCGCCCTCGCCAAACGCTCCCGCGCCGGTACCCGCACCGACACCTCGCGGTCCAGCACCACCGCCTGGGCTGGCTGCGCCACCGGATCCGGACCCGGACCCGCCCGGGCCGAATCCGCCGCCACCGCTAGTGGGCCCGAAGCCGCCAAACCCGCCGACCGGCCCGAACCCACCGTTCGTCCCGCCAGGATTCCCGCCACCAGACACCGAAACCGGCGGCTGCCACGTCGGCGGCGGAGTGGGATCCGCCCAAGCCGCCCGAGTGCTGTCATTCGGCGGCGTCATGGGCGGAGCTACACTCCCGCCGTGGCCAGGCGGCGGCGTCATGGGCGGAACCGCACTCCCGCCGTGGCCGGGCGGCGGAGGAGCCTGCATGCCCGCGGCCCCGGGAGGAGCGGAGTAGGTGCTGGGCCCGCTGCTGTAGTTGTGCGAGGAACCCCCGCCGGCCGAGTGGTGGCCAATGCCGGAGCCGACTCGCCCGGTAGTGGCCCCCGGAGTCTGCTGATCCGGAGTAATGCCAGTCGAGGACACATCCGGATCGTGCGCGGCCGGATAATCCATCGGCATGGTCTGAGTCCGAGGATCGGTGCTCAGCTGGTACTGGCCGTACGCCTCGACATTCTTCTTGGTCTTGTCGTCGAACTCCGCGGCGGCGATCTCGTCGTCGCTCGCTCCGAGCGAAACGTAATCCGAGAGCTTCTGGTCGTCAGGCCTGGTCGGCGCGACCGGGACAACTGCGTTCTTCACGTAGTTGAACGCCGCTGACTGTTCCGCGATGGACTTCTGCATCGAGTCCATCTTTTCCGCGGCGATGTGGGACGTGGCGATCAACGGGGCGAGTCCGGCCTTGCCGGTCTCGGCGGCCTGTCCTTTCCAGAAGGAATTGAGCGCCGCTTGGCTTTCGGTGAGCTTGGTGGCTACCTCGTGATGAATGGATTTGAGTTCACCGCAGCCACCGCCCATCGCGTCCAGGCCGGTCGTGTCGCCCGGGTTGTGGAGCTGGTTGAAGATGTCATGACCGGTGAGCACCACGTCAACCTGCCTTCAACCGGGTGATCTCGGCGGCAGCAAGCTTCTCCGCCAGCCCGCACGGGTCGGCTACCACGGGGCTTCCCGAGCGCAACTGGGTGTTGACGGTGTAGGTGAGGTCGTCGCGCACCCCTACCGCCAGCGCGCACGATCCGGTCCCCTCGTCGCCTTTGCTGTAGACAACCGACGGATAGCCCAGAATCGGCGCGTGCGGCTTGAAAGTGGTCAGCCGCCCGGCTTGGTTTTCCAAGTAAAGGCTGTTGAGGCCGCGCTTGTTGCCCGAGAAGAAACCAGCACTGACGTTGCCTCCGTTTCCGTCGAACGTCCACTGGCAGGATTTGCCCACCATCGACTGGGCGACCGACGTGCCCTTGACCTTGCCGCCCGCCTTTTCCACCTCGGAGGTCGGGAGGGCGGAGCAGGGGTCCGCCTCGTACTGGGCGGTGTTGGTCAACGGCACGGCGACCTTCGGGGCGAGCATGCCTTCTGTCGGCTGCGAACTGGCCGGTGCTGGTGTCGCTTGTCCTCCGGCCGAGCCTCCTCCGCAAGCCGTCAGCAGCAGCGCACCCGCGCCGGCGAGTACGAGTTGGCGGGCGTGACGAATTCGCATTCAGTCGACCTTTCGGGTTCCGCGGAGCGCGTCGATCGCGGCGTGGTCCTGCTTCACGTATGCGGTTCGGATGTCTTTGAGGGTTTGGACATAAGCGTCCAGGTAATCGACCGTGCCCCGGAGAAATTCGTTGTACGCGGTCGTGGCGCGGTCCGCCGCCTGCGAGTATGCCGTCGTAACGCTGTCCGAACCCGGCTGGCCGAGCTGCGCGAACTGAATCGCGATGGTCCGGGCCCTCGAGTACTCGTTGTCCAGGCTGTCCTCGAGCTGCTGGATCACCTTGTCCATCGCCTCCGGGTTGAATTCCCAGCCGCCGTTGGACGCGGCCGCCGCGAAGTCCGCTTTGGCCTGGCCTGACCCGAGCGCGCCGAAATTCGGCGGCGGAGGCGGTGGCGTCGCCGCGTTGGCTCCCGGGACCAGCCCGGATCCGGGCGGCGGAGCGGTCGGCGCCGTCGAGATGATCTGGTTCTGGACGCCCTGCAGCCCGCTGTTCGTTCCGTCTGGCATGTCGTGCCTCCCCGCACGGGCCGCGGTTCCTGGGCGCGGCCTACCCTCTGTTCTTGATCAGCTTCGGCACGTGACCATAGCAGGGACGAACCACCCACGAGGCGCGTTCCGGTTAGATCGCCCAGGCGGTGGAGCAATCCAGTAGCCACCCACACGCACTCGGTAACCCCCGCCAAGCACTACTCCACCCGGCCCCTTGCTCATCCGCCGTTGATCCGATTCCCTGAGGGCCGAACGATCGTGGGGAGAAGGGGCTCGTGCCGACCGATACGACCTTGCCGCCGCTTGATCCGTTTGCCGGGGTTCCCGACAAGCGGTACGAGGTGAAGGCCGCGGACCTGCTCAAACCTGGGACCACCGGCATTCTCCGCTGGAGACGGCAGGCCACCAACGCGCCGATCGTGCTGGTCGAGGACGCCTACATCACCGGCACGCTCGATCTTCGCGCCGGCGACCTCAATTTCCTTTTCCAATTCGAACGCTGCCGGTTCGAGCATCCGCCGGACGTGCGCGAGGCGACGCTTCTCGGGCTTGTTTTCCGGAAATGCTGGCTACCCGGACTCCGGGCCCGAAATTTGCGCAGCCGGAATGATGTACGGCTTATTCGCAGCGTCGTGGAAATCGCGGCGGACGGGTTCGAAATGGAGACGACCACCGTGCAGCGCGGGGACGATCGCGAGCGCGGGATGCCCAACGCGGCCGTCAATCTCACCGACGCGGTGATCGACGGGTCGGTCGTGCTCACCAGGACCACGATCAAGCATCCGCACGGCAAGGCGATTCAGGGCGACCGCCTCGTGATCACCGGTGCGCTGCTGGCCTATCGCATGGTCGCCAAGGGCGAGGTGCGGCTGCCGGGCATGCGGACCGGCGGTAACGTCAACTTTTCCGGGGCCACGTTCGACAATCCGGACGGCTTCGCGTTCAACGGGAACGGCCTGCACATCGGCGGCAGTTTGCTGTGCGAGGTCGACAACTACGGGCCGGCCAGCGAGCGGAAACGGTTCTCCGCCAAGGGAGTCCTCTATCTCCCCAGCGCCACTGTGGACAGTGACATCGTCATGCGCGAGGCGCGGCTTCAGGTCGACCAGCGCGGGCCGATCGCCGTGGACGCGTGGAAATCCGGCGATCCGTACCTCGATCCGCGGCCGGCGTTGGTCGCGGATCGGCTCAAGGTCGACGGCAATCTCGAGTTGTCTGACGGGCTCCGGGCCTTCGGCACGCTTCGCATGGTCAACGCGCGCATCGGCGGTTCGCTCAGGCTTGCGGGCGCGGAAATCACCATGGTGCGCGGCCGCGCGACGCCGTATTACGACCGGGCGCTGCATCTCGACGGGTCCACGATCGGCGGCGACATCGAGGCGACCAACCTTCGCGTGCCGATCGGGCAGTTGCGGCTCGCGGACGTCACGGTCGGCGGCAACTTCCTCGCCTGGAATTCGATGTTCCTCCACCCGGGGCGCGACGTGTTTTCCGCCCGGAGAGCCAAAATCTCCGGGAATTTCCAGCTGACCGACGCCACGCTACAGGGCACCCTGCGGCTGCAAGGCGCGGAAATCGGCGGCAGCGTGAACATGTTCGGCACGTTGCTGACCGAGCCAGGGCAACGGAAATCGAGCAGCTTCTCCCTCGACATCCGGACCGCGCGGATCGGACGCGACCTCGTGCTCACCGAGGACAAGGACCGCCCATTCCTGGCCGAGGGCGGCGTGAACCTCGACGGGGCGCAGATCGCGCGAAGGCTCGACATGCACGGCGCGAAGCTCGGCTCCCTTGCTCCGCACGACATCGCGCTCGACGCCAGCGACGTCACGGCGGACGAGTTCATCCTGTCCCCCGCGGAAGCGCCGACCGGCTCAGTGCGGTTGCGCAGGGCGCATTGCGGTGCGCTGGCCGACAACGAGGAGATCTGGAACGCTACCGACGGCCTGGAACTGGAAGATTTCCGTTACGACGCCCTGAAACACGGCATCGCGCTCGACGACGACAAAGCGTTGGACCACCGGATCGAACTGCTGCGCAAAGCAATGCGCGGCTACCGACCCGGCCCGTACGACCAGCTCGCCGCGACCCTGCGCGCAGCCGGTAACGAGGAGCACGCCTCGACGGTCGCGCTGAGAAAGCAGCAGTTCCGCTACGAAGCGCTCGCCAAGGGCTTCAAGTTCTTCGGCCCCGGCGTCCGGGTATGGAGCTGGCTGCAGCGATCGATGGTCGGCTACGGCTTCCGTCCGGTGCGCGCGCTCGGCTGGCTGCTCACGCTGCTGGTCCTCGGCAGCCTCTGGTTCGGCCTCGGCAAGGACGACTGCGTCAACGACCACACCGGCCGCTACATGACCAGCGGACCTCGTTGCCTGGTCAACCAGCAGGACTCCGGCCTGCAGTGGAATCCGGTCATCTACACCGCCGACCTGCTCGTGCCGATCGTCGACTTCGGCAACAAGTCGCGCTGGTACATGCACGGCGCGGACAACTGGGTGGCGGCCGGGTTCACCGCGTCCGGCTGGGTCCTCGCGACGACCGTCGCGGCGGGTGTCAGCCGGATGCTGCGGAGAGAGTCCTGATCTGTGTTTTTGGCGCCGGCTCCGCCGTCGCGTGCGGGATCGCCTTTAAGTCGGCGGGTCGGGGAGCACCGCGCCCGGCCCGGGGGGCCGTGCACGCTGCTCCCCGACCCGCCGACGCGATCCCGCCGTTGGGGTCAAGTCGGCGTCAGGCCTGGTCTGATCAAAACCGGCCGAAGACCACCACCCAACCCGACCCGAACACGGGATCGCGTCGGCGTCTGGCGGGAGCGGCGTGCGCGGCCCCCGGCCGGGTGCGTCGTTCCCGTCAGACGCCGACTTGAAGGCGATCCCGCCGCGCCGGCGAAGCCGGCGCCAAAGACACAGCTCACTCCACGAAACGCGACCAGAACTCCACGACCCGGACGTTCGCCGGTTCCTCCCCCAGCGGCTCCCCGCCGAACTCGTGCCGCAGGTAACTGCGCAGGTCCCAGCCGTAATAGACCACGTCGGTCTGGTACACCGACAGCACCGGATACCCGGATTCCCCGGCCGCCCCGGGCAGATACCGATGCCCGCACACCGGCACGAGCTGCGGCACCGTCGCCAGCTGCCGTCGCGCGACCGCCAGCGCGTTGCACATCGACCGCGGCCGGGCGCCCCATTCGGGAAGCCACAGGTCGTTGTTCTCCACGTCGTACAGGACGCCGTCGACCGGCCAGTCCAGGCGTTTGCGCAGCTGGTCCGGGTCGCCGTGGCGCCAATCCGGCCAGCGGTCGCCCACCGGCACGCCGGCGGTGAGGAAAATCCGGTGGTCGTCGGAAAACGTGAACCCGAACTGGTCCTCGACGTCGCTCAGTTCGGCGGGCGTGAGGCCAGGCCGCAAGGGCTCGCCGAGATTCTGCTGCAGGACGCGGGCCTCCTCCACGGTGAAGGCTTCGGCCGGCTGAACGTTTGTCATGCCCGAAGCGTACGTAGCGCCCGGCCGCGTCCGCGCGTCCTTTTTCGCCGGAATGAGCTCCCTCGGCGGGGTGAGGTTCTTCTCTCCAGCCGTGGTTGGCGGAACACTGCGTGACCGGATGTAGTTCACTCCTCCCGTGACTTCCTCACCGCAAGCCCGGCAAGCCCGCGTGCGCGCGCCCGAGCTGACCGGCGACGTCTGGCTGAACACGGGCGGCCGCCAGCTGTCCTTGGCGCAACTGCGCGGACGCGTGGTGCTGCTGGATTTCTGGACCAGCGGCTGCATCAACTGCCTGCACGTGCTCGACGAACTGCGTCCGCTGGAACAGGAATTCGCCGACGTCCTGGTCACCGTCGGGGTGCACTCGCCGAAGTTCAGCCGCGAGGGCGAGCGCACGTCGATCGAGGCCGCGGTGCGCCGGTACGAGGTGCACCATCCGGTGGTCAACGACCCGAAGATGGAACTCTGGTCGCAGTACGCCGTGCGGGCCTGGCCGACACTGGTCGTCGTCGACCCCGAGGGCTACGTCGTGCACGTCGCGGCCGGTGAGGGCCACGGCGAGGCGCTACGCCGCGTGATCGCCGACCTCGTCGCCAAGCACGACGCGAAGGGCACGCTCCGGCGCGGCGGCAACCCGTACGTGCCGGTCGAGGAACAGCGCACCGAACTGCGTTTCCCCAGCAAGGCCGTGGTCACCGCGGGCGGGCGGATCCTGGTGGCGGACACCGGACATCACTCCATCGTCGAGTTCGCCTCCGACGGCGAGACCGTCATCCGCCGCTTCGGCAGCGGCGTGCGCGGGACGCAGGACGGGCCGTTCGACCTGGCCCAGTTCGCCGAACCGGCCGGAATCGCCTTGCTGCCCAACGAAGTCGCCGAGCGCGCCGGCTACCACGCGATCGTCGCGGACACCGCCGGGCACCGCCTGCGCGGCCTCGACCTCAACACCGGCGAGGTGAAAACCGTTGCCGGTACCGGGAAACAGTGGCGCGACGGCACCGACACCGGCAAGGCGCTGGACATCGACCTGACCAGCCCGTGGGACGTCACCTGGTGGGCCCCGGCGGGCGGCGTCGTGGTCGCGATGGCCGGAAACCACACGTTGAGCGTGTTCGACCCGGTCTCCGGCACCATCCGCCGGTTCGCCGGCACCACCGTCGAGGGCCTGCGCGACGGCGACGTGCACGAAGCGTTCTTCGCCCAGACCTCCGGATTCGCCGTGGACGGCCAGAAACTGTGGCTCGTCGACGCGGAAACCTCGGCCCTGCGCTGGATCGAACCGGCCGGCGAATCGTTCTCCGTGCACACCGCGGTCGGCACCGACCTGTTCACCTTCGGCCACGCGGACGGCCCGTCCGACCAGGCGTTGCTGCAGCATCCGCTCGGCCTCGCCGTGCTGTCCGACGGCCGGATCGCGATCGCCGACACCTACAACGGCGCGATCCGCCGCTACGACCCGTTCACCCGCGACGTCACGACGCTCGCGACCGGGTTCGCCGAACCGCAGGGCCTGGTGCGCCACGACGGCGAGCTGTACGTCGTCGAGTCGGCGGGCAACCGGGTTACCCCGCTCGGGGGCAATGGCCAGGCGACCGCCGTCGCGGGCAAACGGCAAGCCGTGCGGCGTCCGCCGACCGTGCTCGCTCCCGGCGAGGTCGAGTTCTCCGTCGTCTTCACCCCGCCGCCGGGCGAGAAGCTCGACGAGCGCTACGGGCCCTCGACGCGGCTGGAGATCACCGCGTCGCCGCCGGAGCTGCTCGCCGACGGGGCCGGGGTCGGAACTGATCTCGTTCGGCGGATCAAGTTCGCGCCGGGCGCGACCGAAGGGGTGTTGCAGGTAGTGGCGCAGGCCGCGAGCTGCGACGACGGCGGCGAGCACCCGGCGTGCCGGATCACCCGGCAGGACTGGGGCGTTCCGGTGCGGTTCGAGAACGGAGGGGGGAAGGCGCTGAGCCTGATGATGGCGGGCGAGCCCAAGGCCCCGGCAACCGGTCAGTAGCATGGCTGGCGTGCCGGACACGCCCAAGCTCGAGATCCAGATGCTGCACGACCGCGTTCTCGTGCGGTTGTCGCAGGAGGAAGGCGAGCGCCGCAGCAGCGGCGGCATCGTGATCCCCGCCACCGCGCAAGTCGCGCGCAGGCTGATGTGGGGTGATGTACTGGGTGTCGGCAACAGCGTGCGGAACGTCAAGCAGGGAGACCGGGTTCTGTTCAACCCGGAGGACCAGCTCGAGGTCGAGATCCAGGGCGAAGGCCATCTGGTGATGCGCGAACGCGACATCCACGCGGTGGCCACGGAGCGGACCGAACACGGCACGGGGCTGTACCTGTAGCTCCCGTACCAGGGGAGGCAGGCGTTGCGTGAAGAAGACCGTTCGTCGGCTTTCGCCGACGACCTGCTGAGCGACGAGCTGCTGAACGACCCCGCCCTGGTCAGCGAACCCGATCTGGCCACGGAGATCTTCGCCGTCGCCGACGCGCCCCCGCCGCCGGACACGCCGTTGCGCCGCTTGCGCAAACGCGTCGGCCGCAGCTTCATGATCGTCGGCTGCCTGCTCGGGCTGTTCGTGCTGCTCTACACCGTCGACCTGATGACCAGCGCCGGCGACGTCCCGCGCGGCGTGCAGGTGGCCGGGGTCGACGTCGGCGGCCTGTCGTACGCCGAGGCGGAAGCCAAGCTGCACACCGAACTCCAGCCGCGGCTGACCCGTCCGGTGCCGATCCACGCCGGGGACGTCACCGCGACGCTGGTCCCCGCGGATTCCGGACTCGGCCTCGACTGGCCGGGCACCCTCGCCCAAGCCGGGCACCAGCCGTGGAGCCCGGTCACGCGTCTGCTGTCGTTCTTCACCACCCGCGAGGTCGGCGTCGTGACACGCAGCGATCAGCTCGAGGTGACCGACGCCGTTCAGCAGCTCGCCGGGAAGCAGCTCAACCATCCGCTGGTCGAGGGCAGCATCGGGTTCACGCCGAAGGAAGGGAACGGGGTCGCCGCGTACGCGGTCGAGCCGCGGCAGGGCCAGGAGTTGACCGATGTACCGGCCGCGGTGCAAGCCGTGGTGGCGGACTGGCTTTCGCCGCGCGGAGTCACGCTGAAGATGGCGGTGACGCCGGCCAAAACCACCTCCGCCGACGTGCACCGGCTGCTGGACACCGTGGTCGCGCCCGCGGTCGCCGCGCCGGTGGTGCTGCACGGCGAGGGCAAGGACGCCACGCTGCCGCCGTCCGCGATCGCGTCCTCGTTCCAGTTCCAGCCCAACGGGGGCGGCGGTCTCGAACTGCGGATCGACCAGGAGAAGCTGCGCGCGGCTGTCCAGCCGGACCTGGCGTCCACCGAGGCGGACAGCAAGGACGCGCGGATCACCCTCGACTCCGGCACCCCAGCCGTCATCCCGTCCGAGGACGGGCGAAAGATCAACTGGGCCAACACTTTCCAGACCCTCACCCAGGTGCTCGCGAAGCCGACCGGCCGCGATCTGCAGGTCGCCTACGACCCGAAACACCCGACCCTGACCACCGACGGCGCGAACGCGCTCGGCGTCAAGGAGGTCATCGGCGAGTACACCACCGGCGGGCTCAGCGGTCCGGCGGCGGACAACGTCGCCACGCTCGCCGGGCGCATCAACGGCGTCGTCGTGAAGCCGGGGGAATCGTTCAGCCTCAACGACTATCGCGGCGGCGGTTACGCGTCCGCGCCGGTCGACGAGGACGGCACCGGTCCGGCGGTGCCCGGCGGCGGACTGTCGCAGCTTTCGTCCACTTTGTACAACGCGGCTTACCTGGCCGGGCTGGGCGACGGCGGCCACGCGGCACACGACCACTTCGTCAACCGCTATCCGGCCGGTCGGGACGCGGTCGCCGTGGACAGTTCCGGCAACGCGGTGGATCTCAAGCTGGGCAACAACGATCCGACCGGATTCGCGATCCAGGCGAGCGCCAGCGGTGGCTCGGTGACGGTGAAGATCTGGGGCACCAAGCACTTCCGCGTCGAAGGCCGCAGCGGTGCGCCGTCGAACCAGGTGCCGCCGCCAGTGCAGTTCGGGCCTGGTCCGGACGGCCAGTGCCACGCGTCGCCGGGCGCGTCCGGGTTCACCGTCAACGACACCCGGGTGTTCTACGACCTGGCCAGCGGCGGCGAGGTCCGGGAGGAAAGCCGCAGCACGACGTATTCGCCGCAGCCGATCGTCATGTGCTGAGCCGGGCCGGGGCTTTCGCCCGCCAGGACTCGGTGAGCAGTTCCCGCAGTTGCTGCGGATCGACGCGGTCGAGGTGCACGAGGATCGAGCCGTGGCCGTCGTAGTGCGGCGTGGTGAAGAAGGCCGGATCGCCGGACGCGAGCAGCGCGGCCTTCTCGTCGAGCCCGACGAACAGCACCAGCCCGCCTTCGGCCTCGGTGCGCAGCCGGGCGTAACCCTTGCCCGCGACCTTCAGCGCGGGCGTCCGGTACCAGGTCGCCACCTCGGTTTCCGGCAGCTCCTCCTGTGCCCACGCGGTCACGTCGTCCCAGGTCATCGTCATGCCGACCATCCTCCCCCGCCGTCTCACCCTTGTCTTGGACAAACGAGAGCCCGAAAGCCGTGAGGGGAACCCTGAGGGACTCTGAGTCCCGCAGGGTTCCCCTCACGGACCTTGCTTACGGAGTCGCGGTGATCCGGTCCGCGGGCGGCGGAGCGATGCCCGGATGCGCGCCGAGGTAGGCGATGAACGCGTCCAGGTCCACCGGCCCGCCCGCCAGGTCGGTGCCCTTCTTGAACTCGGTGAACCCGTCCCCGCCCGCGGCGAGGAAGTTGTTCACCGACACGCGGTACTTGGCCGCCGGGTCGACCGGCGTGCCGTTGACCGTGATGTTCGAAACCCGCGAGCCGACCGGGGCCCCCGCCGAGTACGTGTAGTGCAGCGACTTCGAGATCTGCAGGATCTTGGTGCCGCCGGACTGGCCCCACTGCTGTTCCAGCACGTTCTTCAGGTTCGCGCCGGTGAGCGTGATCGTCTGCATGATGTTCGAGAACGGCTGCACGGTGAACGCCTCGCCGTAGGTGACGACTCCGTCGCCTTCGCCGGCCGACGACGATTTGTACGTCAGGTCAGCGCGGATGCCGCCCGGGTTCGTCATCGCGATCACCGCGTTGTTGGACTTGGTCGCCTCGAGTTGCGCGTCGGCGATCACGTCGCCGAGCGGCGATTCGCCGGACGGCCCGCCCGCCGCGGGCAGGTCCGCGGTGATGGTGCCGACCTGCTTGTTCGCGATCGGCGCGGCCTTCGTCTTGGCCTCGTCGACGAGCTTCGTCACGGCCGGGTCCGGCGTGACGTCGCGGGTGACGATCTCGTTGTGCGCCTTGGTCTGCGAGCGGACCACGTCGCGCGTGCGGCGGTCGATCTTCAGGTCCACCACCGAAAGCAGCCGGCCGAACGACGCGCCCTGGATCACCGGACGCGGCTGGCCCGCCGGATCGTTGACGACGCAGTTGTACTGCTGGTGGCTGTGCGCGGTGAAGATCGCGTCGACCTTCGGGGTCACGTTCTTCGCGATGGTCGCGGCGGCGCCGTCCGGCTGGACCTTGCAGTCGTTCGGACCCGCGCCGGGCAGCGCTTCGTCACCCTGGTGCAGCAGCACGACCTGGGCCTTCACACCGAGCCGGTCGAGGATGTTCGCGGTGCGGTTGATCGCCTCGACCTCGTCGCCGAACTTGAGGCCCTTGATGGCTTCCGGCGTCACGACCGACGGCAGGTCCTTGAGCGTCGCGCCGATGACGCCGATCGGGACGCCGCCGGAGTACTGGATGCTGAACGGCAGCAGCGCGGGCAGCCCGTTGTCGAAGTACACATTGGACCCGAGCAGCGGGAAGCGCGCGCCGTCGTAGCTCTTGCGGAACTGGCAGCCGTCGGTCTTGTTGCAGCCGCCGAACTGCATGCGCAGCAGTTCCTGGTAGCCCTCGTCGAACTCGTGGTTGCCCACCACGGACGCCTTGACGCCGAGTTCGTTGAGGAAGTCCATGGTCGGTTCGTCGTGGAACAGCGCCGAGATCACCGGCGACGCGCCGATGTTGTCGCCCGAGGACAGCACCATCGAGTTGCGCACCTGCGCCTCGAGCTGTTTGACGTGCGTCGCGAGGTAGGCCGCGCCGCCCGCGTCCACCTTGGACCCGTCCGGCAGCGTGATCCGCCCGCTGGAGCCGGACGGCGGTTCGAGGTTCCCGTGCAGGTCGTTGAACGCGATGATCCGGACGTCGGTGGTCTGTGCGGCCTCGGCGGGCGCGCTCGTGACGGCCACGGTGGCCAATGCGGCCGCGGCGGTGGCCGCGAGCCGGGTGAAGAGCTTCATGTTTCCTCCGGTGTTCGCGCCCGCCTGACCCCTGATGCGGACGCCCGGCGAAGCAGTCTGCCCAAATCGGACGGTCCTGACCAGGGCAGAACGGCCGGAGCCGGAGGAAATTTCGGTAACGTTCGCCCGCCCGGCGCCGATCCGTGCGTTAGGTGCCGAGGGAGATGAAATGGAATTGCAGCTCGTCGTGCTGACGCTCGCTGTAGTGCTTTTGCTGATCGCCGGCACCGTCTTCGCCGCCTGGCGCTCGGAGCGGGTCGACCGCGACGACGAACCGCCTTCGCGCGACGGCTGACCGATCGGTCGGCGAGCACTCGGCCATCTGGCCGATCCCCGCCCCGCTGCCTCGGGCTCTTCGACCGAAGTGCGCGCGCGGGAAGATCAATAGCGTTTTCGGTATGACGAACGCACAGGTCACCGCCCTGCAGTACGGGTTCATCGGGTTTCTCGCCGTCTGGGCGACGATCCTGATCCCGCAGCTCGTGCTCCAGTTCGCGCGCCACGGCCGCCTGCGGTTGCGCAGCCTGGTGACCACCGCGGCGGTCGTCTTCTACGCGTGCATGGCGCTGGCGGTCGTCCTCCTCCCGCTGCCCGGCCCGCACAGCAGGCGGCTGGAGCAGACGGTGCAGCTGGAGCCGTTCCAGTGGATCGCGGACATCCACACCGAACTGGTGAAACACGGTTTGCCGGCGACGGATTGGTTCGCCACCCAGACGTTCCAGCAGGCCGCGATGAACGTGCTGCTGTTCGTCCCGCTCGGCTTCTTCGCCCGCGTCCTGTGGCGCCGCGGCCTGGTGGGCGCGCTGGCGATCGGCTTCGCGGCCTCACTGGCCGTCGAGATCACCCAGCTCACGGCGAACTTCGGGACCGCGCCGTTCGTCTACCGGATTTTCGACGTCGACGACCTCATGACCAACACCTTCGGCTCCGGTCTGGGCTGGCTGGCCGGCGCGCTGCTGCTCGCTCTCCGGCCGGTCTCTTCAACCCTCCGCGTGGAGCCTGCCCGGAGCGAGCGGATCGACCTCGCCAAGACGCGCTAACCGGGCCCGCCTCGCGATCGCGGCTTGGCGCGCCGCGCGGCGGTCTTCCAGGATCACGATCACGGAGGCGATGGCGATGATCAGTGCTACCAGGCCGAGCACTAGCCACAGTTGCATGTGCTCTCCTCATCGACGCCGTTGTGCGAGAGATCACACAGGCTACCGAGCGGGGCGGCGCGTTGGCTACCCCGCGTTCGAAGGTCGTGCGGAGAACCAGTCCCGCTCAGCGGTAACCCAGCGCTCGAACCTCAGCCCGGCTTGCTCCAACGCCGGTTCGAGGGCGAAGTTTTCGCAGGTGAAGGACTGTTTCCAGGTCTGGTCGCCGAGGGAGTAGACGACCGTGGCGGAGAGCCGGTCGCCGTCCCGGCGGACGCCTTCGACGGCGATGCGCACTTCGCCCAGCCGGCCGCCCGAGCCGTCGGCGACCTGATCGAACCAGGCGGGCGGATGCCATTCGACCAGCAGTTGCCCGCCGGGCGCCAGATGCCGCCGCGCCGCCGCCAGCAGCGCCTGCCGGTCCGGCCCGTTCACCAGGTGGCTGCCGAGCACGACGACCGGGAACTGCCGGTCCAGCCGAAGCTCGTCGATCCGCGCGCAGACGGTCTCCGCGCCCGTGACGTGCGCGAGCATCTCCGCCGATTCGTCGACCGCGACCACCGGATGTCCGAGTGCGAGCAGCGGATGCGTCACGCGGCCCGATCCGCAGCCGAGTTCGAGCACCGCGGCGCCCGCCGGGATCGCTCCGTGAATCACCTCCGGCTCGCCAGCGGAGGGCAGCGCGAGATACAGGTCGACCGGGCATCCGTCAGGAGTCACGCTCATGCCCGCCACCCTGCCGGGAAACTGGACCCATGCCCGCCAAACCCACCAAGGCCGAACAAGCCGCCGCGCACGGACGCACCATCCCCGACGTCCTGGCCCCCGACCTGAACGTGCTGTTCTGCGGCATCAACCCCGGCCTCTACTCCGGCGCGCTCGGCCTGCACTTCGCCCGCCCCGGCAACCGGTTCTGGCCCGCGCTCTACGCCAGCGGGTTCACCCCGCGCCTGCTGGACCCGAGCGAACAGGACGAACTCCTCGACCTCGGCCTGGGCATCACCAACGTCGTGGCCCGGACCACCGCCCGCGCTGACGAGCTGACCGACGACGAACTTCGCGAAGGCGGCCGGATCCTGACCAAGAAGGTCGAGAAGTACCGCCCGCGCTGGCTGGCAGTGGTCGGAATCACTGCCTACCGCGTCGCGTTCGGCGAGCGCCGTGCCGCCGTCGGGCCGCAAGAACGGACAATCGGGACAACTCGGGTCTGGCTTCTGCCCAATCCGAGCGGTTTGAACGCCCATTGGACCCCGAAAACGCTCGCCGAGGAGTTCGGTCGGCTGCGCGCACGGGCGGTCATCGGACATTCACCCGAGCAGGTAAACCCTCAGTAGAGCTAACCCGCGCGGGCGGACCCGCGCTGCGCCGTCCTTCCGCATTTCGGGGCCCATTTTCTACTCAGAGTTTGCTGCGACCAGCCGTTACGGCCATGAGGGGGAAACCGCGTCACAAGCTGCTCTCGGCGGAGTCGAACCAGGGACAAGGTGTCGTTCCCGGCCGGTTCCGGCAGGGGGGACCGGCCGGCACGCCGAGGGGGTGTGCCGGTCACCGGGAGCGACCTCGATGGACGGAGGCCCGAGATGCGTGGCATCGAGCCCCACCGAACGCCCATGTCGGCCGGTCAGCCAGCCGGCGGTCGAAGCCTGGGGGTCGCGGTCGTCGACCCGATCCCGATTTTCCGCGAGGGCATCGCGGCGATGGTGCACCGCACGCTGGGCCTGCACTGGTCCGGTCAGGCGGCGAGCCACCACGCGGCGATGCAGCTGTGCGAGCAGGTCCGCCCGGACGTCGTGATCCTCGACTCCGCGCTCGACCCCAACTGCCATCTCGCGAAGCTGCTCAACGCGGGCGACCCGGCACTCGTGCTGGTCACTCTCGTCCGCGACACCAACCGCACCCAGCAGTACCTCGCCGCGGCCATCGGCGCGGGCGCGCACGCCATCGTCCCGCGCGCGGTCGATTCGCGGCGGCTCGCCGAGGCGGTCCGGCGCGCGCACCACGACCGGCGCTACATCGATCCGGCGCTGTCGGCGCTCACCGCGCGGCCCAAACGCGAGCCGTCGCCAAGAGCCGCTCCGGTCGACGGGCAGCTCGTGCAGCCCAAGGGCGCCATGCCGCTTTCCCGGCGCGAATACCAGGTCCTGCAGCTCGTCGCCGAAGGGCTGGAGAACTCGGGGATCGCGAAACTGCTCTTCCTGTCCGTGGAAACCGTGCGAACCCACGTGAAGAGCATTCTGCGCAAGCTGTCTGCCCGCGATCGGACACACGCGGTGACCATCGCGTTCCGCAGCGGCATTCTCGTTCCGCAGCTCGATGACAGCGCCGGTCCGCCGGCCGCGGTGCAGGAGGCCGTGGCGCGCAGCACGCGGTGAGGCCGGTCCCCTGGTAGGCCCGTCATTCCGAGCGAATATCCACCCCTGGAAGGGCGGATTCGCTTGCTCTGGTTACTCGTAGGTAATATCCTGATGTTACCGGCGAGTAAGGGAACCAGTGCCCGGCCGGAAAGCCGAACACGACACGGAGTGACGACATGGGCCACTACAAGAGCAACGTCCGAGACCTGGAGTTCAACCTCTTCGAGGTGCTCGGCGTGCAGGAACGGCTCGGGAAGGGCGTACTCGCCGAATCGGACGAGGAGACCGCCCGAGGCGTGCTGTCGGAGCTGAACAACCTCGCCACCGGCCCGCTCGCCGAGTCCTACGCCGACGCCGACCGCAACCCGCCGGTGTACGACCCCAAGACCTTCAGCGTGACCATCCCCGATTCGTTCAAGAAGAGCTACAAAGCGCTCGTCGACGGCGAATGGTGGCGGCTCGGCCTCACCAACGAGCTGGGCGGCTTCGGACTGCCCCCGACGGTGCAGTGGGCCGCGGCCGAGCTGATCCTCGGCGCGAACGCCCCGCTGTTCATGTACCTGGCGGGTCCGAACTTCGCCATGATCGTGGACAAGAACGGCACCGAAGAGCAGAAGCACTGGGCTCAGCTGATGATCGACCGCGGCTGGGGAGCCACCATGGTGCTCACCGAGCCGGACGCCGGTTCGGACGTCGGCGCGGGCCGCACCAAGGCGGTCAAGCAGGAGGACGGCTCCTGGCACATCGACGGCGTGAAGCGCTTCATCACCTCGGCCGAGAACGACATGGTCGAGAACATCATGCACCTGGTGCTGGCCCGTCCCGAGGGTCCCGGCATCGAGACCAAGCCGGGCACCAAGGGCCTGTCGCTGTTCCTGGTGCCGAAGTTCCACTTCGACTCCAAGACCGGCGAACTCGGCGAGCGCAACGGCGCCTTCGTCACCAACATCGAGCACAAGATGGGCATCAAGGTGTCCACCACGTGCGAGCTGACCTTCGGCCAGCACGGCACCCCGGCCAAGGGCTGGCTGCTCGGCGAGGTGCACGACGGCATCGCGCAGATGTTCCAGGTCATCGAGTACGCCCGGATGATGGTCGGCACCAAGGCGATCGCCACGCTGTCCACCGGCTACCTGAACGCGCTGGAGTACGCCAAGGAGCGCGTGCAGGGCGCTGACCTGCCGAACATGCTGAACAAGACCGCGCCGCGCGTGACGATCACGCACCACCCGGACGTGCGTCGTTCGCTGATGCTGCAGAAGGCGTACGCCGAGGGCCTGCGCGCGATCTACCTGTACACCGCGTCCTTCCAGGACCAGCTGTGGACCGGCGAGGGCGACGAGGCGTCGCTGAAGCTGGCGCACAGCGTCAACGACCTGCTGCTGCCGATCGTCAAGGGCGTCGGCTCCGAGCGCGCCACCGAGCAGCTCGTGCAGTCGCTGCAGACCCTGGGCGGTTCCGGCTTCCTGCAGGACTACCCGATCGAGCAGTACATCCGCGACGCGAAGATCGACTCGCTGTACGAGGGCACCACTGCGATCCAGTCGCTGGACTTCTTCTTCCGGAAGATCGTCCGCGACAAGGGCCAGGCGCTGGCGTACGTCGCCGGCGAGATCACGAAGTTCATCGAGTCCGAGGCGGGCAACGGCCGGCTCAAGAACGAGCGCGCGCTGCTCAAGCAGGCGCTCGAGGACACCCAGGGCATGCTGGGCTCGCTGATCGGCTACCTGACCTCGTCGCAGGAAGACCCGCAGAACATCAACAAGGTCGGCCAGCACACCGTGCGGCTGCTGATGTCGGTCGGCGACCTGCTGGTCGGCTGGAAGCTGCTGCAGGGCGCCGAGGTCGCGCTGGGCAAGCTCGACAACGGCGCGTCGGCCAAGGACAAGCCGTTCTACGAGGGCAAGCTGGCGGTCGCGTCGTTCTTCGCGAAGACCGTGCTGCCGGAGCTGACCTCGCGCCGCGCCATCGTGGAGGCCGCGGACAACGCGCTGATGGACGTGGACGAAGCCGCGTTCTGATCGCACTGGCTGGAAAAATGCCCCGCTCCGCACCCGGACCGGGGCATTTTTCGTGCCTCCGGTGGCGGTGACCCGATGCGGGCGGTAAGCCGGGTTTGGCCCGCCGGGTTCCGGGATATCCCGGCCGAGCCCGGTCCTATCGCAGAAGGAGTTTTCGCCATGGCGGTTTCCGGCATCATCAGCGCGGTCGTGATCGGCCTGATCCTCGGCCTGCTCGGCAAGCTGGTCGCCCCCGGAAAGCAAGCGATCCCCATCTGGCTGACCATCCTGGTCGGCATCGTCGCCGCGTTCGTCGGCACGGCGATCGCCCGCGGGCTCGGCTACGCCGACACCAAGGGCATCGACTGGCTGGAGATCATCACCCAGGTCGTGCTGGCCGCGATCGGCGTGACGCTCGCCGCCAGCCTGTGGGGCAAGCGCCAGGTCAAGAGCTAGCTCAGTCGTTCAGTTCCGGCTCGAGCAGGCTCATCAGGTACATGTCGTGGTACTTGCCGTCAGGCCCGCGATGGCATTCGCGGTGCCTGCCGTCCTCCACGAACCCGACCTTGCGGTACACGTGCCGGGCGCGCTCGTTCTCGGCGACCACCCAGAGCGCGATCAGGTGCAGCCGCATCACGTTGAACCCGTAGCGGCACATGAGTTTCAGCGCTTCAGTGCCGTATCCGCCGTCCCAGTGATCGGTCTCGCCGAGGTAGATGTCCAGCTCGGCGCGGCCGATCTCTGGGCGGGCGTCGCGCAGGTCGACGACGCCGATCAGCTTGCCCGCCGCGAGCGATTCGATGCCGAGCACGACGTTTTCATAGGTGTTCACCGGACGTTCCTCGCCGCGCTTGCGCAGTTGGGCGAGTGAACGCGGGTAATCGCCGGTCATGTACCGGCCGACCTCCGGATCGTGGATCCACCGGTAGATCGATTCGGCGTCCTCCGGTTCGATCGCCCGCAGCCGCACCAGCTTCCCGGTGAGCATCGCACCCCTTATTCTCGTTTCAGCACAAGGAAATCCGTGACGCCGACCAGCCCGAGGAACTGCCGCACCCCGGGTGGCATCGGCCGCCGCGATTCATCATGCACGAGTTCCGGATCGCGCACGCGGTATTTTCGGCCCCTCGTGAGCACCTCCGCCTCGCCCGCCGCGAGCACGTTGCGCACCCAGTCGGTGTCCGGCCCGTAGGTGAGCGCGACGACGAATCCGTCGGCGGTGCGGAAGATGTTGAGCGGCGTGCGGAACTCGCGGCCGGACTTGCGGCCGCGGTGCACGATCACCCCGAATCCGGGCAGCTTGTCGGCGAAGGGTTTCGTGACCCGGTTGGTGACCACGCGGTTGAACCGGGCGAGACGTTCGGGCAGCACCATGCCGCCGAGCCTAATCCAACGTCCGTGGAATTTCCTGCCGGAGACGCGCTGTGCGCCCGAGCGGGCGGGTCTGGTGGGATGGGCCCGCAGTGACACGCGAGGGGTGGGAGCGGGCATGTCCGAAGACTGGCCGATGGGGCAGGAACCGCACGCGGCGGTGCTCGTCTCGCAGGGGCTGATCGAGCATCCGGAACAACTGGATCACGTACTGCTCGACGACGAGGAAGGCTGGTTCGTCAGCGACGGCTCGGAGTTCGGCGAGGACCCGGAGCTGGACGAAAAGCAGTTCGCCACGGTGTGCCTGCACGACGTCGTCGAGTTGTTGCCGCAGTTGAAGGCGCTGGCCGAGCTGCCGGCCGGGATGGGTGCGGAGTGGGACGCCGGCAACGGGACCTGGGTGCTGATTTCCCCGCTGGTGCCGAGCGATGACGAGGAGGCCCGCGCGTACCGGGAGGCCCGGGCCGCTGCTTGGCCGCACGCCGGCTCGCCGATGGACGAGGTGAACCTCAGCCTCGGGTTGCTGGAAATCAGTACCGCGACCGACGCTCCGGCCCGCAACGTGCGCTATGTCAGCCGGGATGAAGACGGCACGTGGATGTTCGTCGGCTTCGAGGTGCCGGACCCCGATGAGCAGACCGAGGTCGAGGTTGACACGCTGGAGCTCGGCCACGTGGCGGAGCTGTACCCGGACGTGGTCGAGCTGCTGGACGCGGAGCCGGGCGAAGTGTTCTTTCGCGAGGCGCCGGATGCCGAGTGGCTGCAGGTAATCGACGACGGGGAGTGAAGATGTCCGAACAATGGCCGCTGCGGCAGGACCCGGAATCCCCGGTGATCATCGCGCACGAGCTGGTGGATCACCCGGAGAAGCTGGCCTTCGTCGTCCTTGACGATGACGACGACTGGTTCATCAGCGACGGTGCCGAGTTCGAAGAGGACATGGAGGTCAACCGCCAGCTGTTCGGCGCGATGGCCCTGCGCGAGGCGGTGACCCTGCTGCCGCACCTGGTCGCGCTGGCCGACGTGCCCGCCGGGATGGCCGCGGACTGGGACCCGGACCGCCGCACCTGGCTGCTCAGCTCGGTGTCGGATTCCGATGACGTCGACGAGGACCTCGCCCACCGCGACGCCCGGATCGCCGCCTGGACGCACCCCGGTTCGCCGCTCGAAGAAGTCCAGTTGAGCACCGGCTTGACCGAAATCGGAACCACGGCCGCCGCTCCGGCGCGCGCGGTCCGCCAGGTCGTCCGGGAGCAGGACGGAACGTGGCTGTTCGTCGGCTTCGAGGTCCCCGAGGCGGAGGATTTCGAGATGGAAGGCCTGGAGCTGGAACACGTCGTGCAGCTGTACCCGGACGTCGTGCCGACCCTGCTCGCCGCGCCGGGCCAGGTGTTCGACCGCGCGGAGCCGGGCGCGCCGTGGGAACTGGTGGAAGGCTGACGTCCTTTGTGGACCGTCTGAAATCGCAGACGCTTTCCCGTCGCCGTAGGTTGGTCGGCCGAACCCGGATCGGTTCTACTGTGCCGACCCGCTCGCGCCGCGGGCCGCCGATTTCGGGAGGTAACCGTCAATGACGACGAAGTCCGGGGATGGTTTGAGCCGCCGGTTGAACGGCAGGCACATCCGGTTCATCGCGCTGGGTTCGGCGATCGGCACCGGATTGTTCTACGGCTCCTCGGACACGATCGCCAAGGCCGGTCCGTCCGTCCTGCTCGCGTATCTCATCGGCGGAGCGGCGATTTTCTTCGTGCTGCGCGCTTTGGGCGAGATGGCGGTCAACGATCCCGCGCCCGGTTCGTTCGGCGAATACGCGCGTAAACACCTGGGCCCGTTGGCCGGTTTCCTGACCGGCTGGACCTACGCGTTCGAGATGGTGATCGTCTGCGTCGCCGATGTCACGGCTTTGGCTGTGTACATGGGTTTCTGGTTCCCCGACGTGCCCCGGTGGATCTGGGTGGTGCTGACGATCCTGGTCATCGCCGCCGCGAACCTGGTCAGCGTGCGGGTCTACGGTGAGCTGGAATTCTGGTTCACCCTGGTCAAAGTAGTCGCGATCGTCGCAATGATCCTCGGCGGTGCGGCAATCCTGCTCTTCGGTGTTCATTCCGGCAGCGTCACCAACCTGTGGTCCCACGGCGGCTGGTTCCCTAATGGCATCAGCGGTTTCATCGCTTCGTTCGCCCTGGTGATGTTCGCCTTCGGCGGCACCGAGATTTTGGGCCTCACCGCAGCCGAGTCGGAAGACCCGCGCACCGCAATGCCCAAGGCGGTCAACACAGTCCCGGTTCGGGTCCTGCTTTTCTACGTGGCGACCCTCGCGATCATCATGATGCTGAACCCGTGGAACACGATCAGCACCTCGGGAAGCCCCTTCGTCCAAATCTTCGCCGGTCTGGGATTGCACTCCGCCGCAACGATTTTGAACATCGTCGTGGTCACCGCCGCGTTGTCCGCGATCAACAGCGACATCTTCGGCGCCGGCCGGATGATCTACGGACTGGCTCAACGAGGCCAAGCCCCCGCGGCCATGGCCCGGGTTACGCGGAATGGCATCCCGTGGATGACCGTCCTGGTGGTTGCTGCCGCCCTGAGCCTTGCCGTGGTCTTGAACTACCTGTTGCCGGACAGTGCTTTCCTGCTGATCGCGTCAGTGGGCACCTTCGCGACGGTGTGGGTTTGGTTCATGATCCTGCTTACGCACTACCGCTCCCGCCGCGGCTCTTCCTCTGAGGGCTTGGCATTCCCGGTGCCGTTCTGGCCGGTGGGTCAGGTTTTGACGATGGTGTTCATGGTGTTCATCTTCGTGGTGATGGCGTTCGCTGAGGACACCCGCTTGGCGCTAATCGTCGGAGTGGTGTGGCTGGCCATGTTGTGCGGGTTGTTCTGGTTCCACCGCAGGGCAACTTCGGCTCCGAAGGAAGACGCGATGTCCGAGGCCGGGTAGCCTCCTTGGTGTCCACAGTGGACTAGCTGGATGCCGATGTCATACTCGACCAATGGGGACCCGTCGATCGCGACTGCGGCACTGGCTGCGGGACGACCTTGCCAAGGCCTCCGGCCTGGGAGACCCCGCCCGCACGATTCGCTCGTCTCCCCGGCTGCTCCTGTGGCTGCTCTTCTACCTCGTGCTCGCCTACGGAGCCCTCGTCGCGATCCTCGCTGCGACTGGCCAGCTAGGCACCTTCCTCCAGTGGGCGGGCTGCGCCGGGGTGCTCGCGGGAGGGCTGTTCAGCGCTCGGCTCCACCGGACCCGGAAATAGGCGAAAGCCCCAGGTCTAAAGTGGACAACCACTGACCTGGGGCTTTCGCAAGAGAGCGGATGACGGGAATCGAACCCGCGTATTCAGCTTGGGAAGCTGATGTTCTACCATTGAACTACATCCGCAGTGCCTCGCCAGCATACACAACCACGGTGCCCCCATGTCCAGCGGGGCACGCCTTGACGCTCCCCCGCCAAAGTGACAACACTTGTTGTCGACCCACGGTGCGGAGGTGCGCGATGCACGACCCCGAGATGGCCCCGAAGACGGCCCCCGAGATGTTCCGGCAAGGCGGGTTCCGCCTGACCGCCCGGACCCGCAGCAGCACCGCCGACGAGGCGCAGCTCGCCCGGCTCCGGGCCTTCGCGCAGCAGGAAGACGCGCTGGCCGACGCGGTCGTCGAGTGGCTGCACCGGGAACCCCACCAGCGAAGCCGGGTCGACCAGGCGCTCGCCGGCGAACCGGCACCGCCGAACTTGAAACCGTTCATCGAGCACGTCGAAGCCACCCCGTACTGGGTCGATCACCAACGGCTGGTCAGCGGCGCGAAGGCGATCACCCGCGCCGGGCTGCTCGGGCTCTTTCCCCTCGGCGACATGTCGCTCATGGGCGGATACCTCGCCTCGCGCGCGACGAAATCCCTGGTCGGCACTGGGGAAATCGAACACCGGGCGCCACGGCGGCTGGTGGAGACCGCGGCGTGGTGGATTGACGTCACTACGCCGGGGGCGCTTCGGAAACACGGCTCCGGATACCAGGCCGCGCTGAGGATCCGGCTCGTGCACGCGCACGTCCGGCGCGCGATGAACAACCGGCCCGACTGGGATTACGAGCGGTGGGACCGGCCGGTCAATCAGGTCCAGACCGCGGGCACGCTCCTTCTCTTCTCCCTCGTCTACGTCTTCGGCACGCAACTCCTCGGCCTCCGCTACACCGCCCGCGAGAAGGCCGACATCCTGCATCTTTGGCGCTACGTCGGCTGGCTGATGGGCGTCGCCGACGAGCTGCTTCCCGCTGACGAGGACGACGCCTGGCGGTTGCTCTGGATGCTCGCCGCCACCGAGTTCATCCCCGACGACGACTCCCAACGGCTCGCCCGCGCCCTCGTCGAAACGCACGCGGCGATCGGCGAGGGACGCGGCCCGGCCGGGAAGGTGCTCGCGCAGGTGAACGTCGGCGTGCACTCCGCGATCAGCCGGCTCGTGCTCGGGCGCGACAACGCCGACTTTCTCGGGCTGCCGGACAACCCGGTCGCGCAGGCCGCGGTGCTCGCCGCCGCGGGGGTGAATTACGCGGCCGAGACCGTCCGGCAGCTCGTCCCCGGCGCGACTGCGCTGCAGGAAGCACTCGGCGCGTACGGGCGCCGGCGCTACCTCAAGCGGATGAACGCGGTCTTCGGACGGAGGGGCGCCCCGGCCGCGCCCAGCGGCCCGATAGGCTGCATCCGTGCTGCTCAGTGACCGTGACCTCCGCAAAGAGCTCGACGCCGACCGTCTCGGCATCGACCCCTTCGACCCTGCCATGGTCCAGCCGTCCAGCATCGACGTCCGGCTCGACCGCTACTTCCGGGTCTTCGACAACAGCAAATACACCCACATCGACCCGCAGCTGCAGCAGGACGAGCTGACCTCGCTGGTCGAAAAAGAGGGCGACGAGCCGTTCGTGCTGCACCCCGGCGAGTTCGTGCTCGGGTCGACGTTCGAGCAGGTCCGGCTCGCCGACGACCTCGCCGGACGGCTCGAGGGCAAATCCTCGCTCGGCCGCCTCGGGCTGCTCACCCACTCCACCGCGGGCTTCATCGACCCCGGCTTCTCCGGGCACATCACGCTCGAGCTGTCGAACGTCGCGAACCTGCCGATCACGCTGTGGCCCGGGATGAAAATCGGTCAGCTGTGCATTTTCCGGCTGTCCAGCTCGGCGGAATTCCCGTACGGCTCCAGCGAGGCCGGGTCCCGCTACCAGGGGCAGCGCGGGCCGACGCCGAGCCGCGCGTACAAGAACTTCCACCGCGTCGACACCTGGCGCTAAGCCGCCTGCACCGGGGCCTCCCAGTCGATCCGGTAGTCCCACATGAACCGGTTCGGGTCGTCGGCGGCCGGTTTGCGCAGCGCCCGCGCGACGAAGAAGTCCCGCAGCACCCGGCCGACCGGACCGGGGGCTTTGGCGTCGCCGTTGCGTTTGCCTTGGGCCACAACGGCTTCCACCCGTTCGCGACGCAAGGTCTCGAAGGTCGTCAGCGCGGCGGCCGGGTCGGACACGTCGCGCAGGCATTTCGCGAGCGTCACCGCGTCCTCGATCGCCATCGCCGCGCCCTGACCGGCCGCCGGTGACGTCGCGTGCGCGGCGTCGCCGATGAGCCCGATCCGGCCGCGGTGCCACACCGGGACCGTCGGGAAGTCGTACGTCGCCCACGGTTCGTAGATGTTTTCGCTGGCCTCGATGATCGCGGTGGCCGGGGTCCGGTCGGGGCGGGCCAGGTCGAGCAGCCGTTTCCGCCAGCTCGGACCGCGCATCGCGGCGAGGTCGGATTCCGTCGGCTCGCTGTGGTGCGGCACGTTGGAGAACCACCAGATCGCGCCGTCCGGGGCGAGCACATGCGCGAAGAACGCCTTGCGGCCGAACACCATGTGCATCACGCCCGGCTCGTCGTCGAGGTCGAGGCCACGCGCGAAACCGCCGGTGTTGAGCAGCGGCACGTACCGCGGCGCCGGCGCGGAAGGATCGAGGATCCGGCGGACTGTCGACCGTAGTCCGTCGGCACCGATCAGCACGTCACCGTGGGCTTTCGTGCCGTCGGCGAAGATCGCGGTGACGCCGTCCGCCGTTTGCTCGGCCCCGGTCAGCCGCTTGCCGAACTCCGTGGGCACCCCGCGTCTGGCGGCTTCGTCCCGCAGCGCCACGTAGAGGTCGGACCGCCGGACAGTCTGGCTCACCGTGCCGTCCGGCAGCGGCCCGCCGAGCGGGAACTCGCTGAGCCGACGGCCGTTGCCGAGCCCGAGCGTCATCCGCGGAGTGTCGAAACCCAGGTCTTTGACCAGCGGTTTCAACCCTAACGGCATCAGCGCGTCGAGACCGTTCACGGCGAGCGTGAGGAACGCGCCGATGCCCTCCGCGCTGCGGTCGTACGCCTCGTACAGCACCGGTTCGTGCCCCACCTCGTGCAGCGCGATCGCGGTGATCGGCCCTGCGATTCCCCCGCCCGCGATCAAGACTCGTGCCATTATTCGCCCCTTCGAATATCTTGGAAAGTAATTCGTTCTATCGAACTAAATAGTCCGTTAGACTCGGGGGCATGTCAAGCGAACGCGAGGATCTGGTCGCTGAGCTGCTGCTTCGGGCTCGGGAGCTGTCGACCGAGACGGTCATGTTCCACACCGCGCTCGCCGAGCGGAACGGCCTCTCGACGGTCGAAAGCAAGGTCACCGACTACCTCGCCCGGCTCGGTCCGCTCACCCCGAAGGAACTGGCCGAGTACGCCGGGCTCGCGCCCGCGTCCGTGACCGCGCTGATTGACCGGCTCGAGCGCAAGGGGGTCGTCAATCGGATGCCGCATCCGGACGACCGGCGGAAAGTGCTCGTCGGGGTCGCTCCGGAGAACGTCGAGCGGGCCGCTCCGCTGTGGGACTACATCGTCGCGGCGACCAAAGCGGCCGCGGCGGGCTACACCGACGAGCAACTCCAAACGGTGATCGGCTTCCTCCATCAGGCAGCGGCGATCACCCACGAGTCAACCGTGCGTCTCACTCATCGCTCAGCGGAGTGAGGTAATCCCACTGCCGGGTAGGAAATCGCCGCCGCGTCACCGGATGGTGGAAAACTTGCGCGCATGGTTTCGGCCGGGAAACGTCTGCTCTCAGTCCTCGGCCTGACGGCCACGTTGCTGACCCCCGCCGCCCCCGTGGCGCAGGCCGGGCCGCAGCAGGAGTTGCGGGTCGCGGCGGTCGCCGAACCGCACCGGGTGCACGCGGGCGACCAGGTGACGTTCACGGTGAGCGTGACGAACCCGGCGTCGGTTCCGGTGTCCGATGTGGACGTCGTGGACGAGCAGAACCCGCAGTGCGGCAAGAAGATCGGCACCCTCGCTCCGGGGTCCAGCGCGCGCCATCAGTGCACCTTCGCCGCGCCGGACAAGGGGTTTGTCTCCACGGTCAAGGTGACTGGCGTGGGCTCCGGCGGACAGCGGCTGTCGGCGTCGGCGGGAAGCAACGTCGATGTCCTCCGCCCGGCTCTGACGTTGAGCCATCAAGTCGACAAACCGGCTTATCGTGCGGGTGATCAGGCGACGTTCACGCTCAGGACCACCAACTCGGGCGACGTTCCGCTGCACGACGTGACCATCGCCGACCCAACGGTCCGCTCGTGCGCTCGTGCCATCGGCTCCCTCGCGCCGGGCCAATCGGTGGTGGGCACCTGCACGGCAGCGGTGCCGCTGCCGGACGGGGCCAGCGCGACCGTGAAGGGGATCGACCCGCTCGGCAAGGTCGTCAGCTCGACCGCCGACGCGAAAGTCCCTCTCATCGCACCTGCGCTGTCGGTATCGAAGGCAGCCGTCCCACCGGTGGTGCACGGCGGGGACCAGGTCACCTGGAACGTGACCGTGCGCAACACCGGCGACAGCCCGCTCAACCCGGTCGACGTCACCGACGACACGACTCCGGAGTGCTCGCGGTCCTTCGGCGTCCTCACGCCCGGCACCCAGCAGACCTACTCTTGCACCGCGAAACCGGCGCGCACCACCACAAACACCGTCACCGCCACTGGTACGGACGCCACCGGTCGACCGGTCTCGGCCAAGTCCTCGGCCACCGTCACGGTGATCCATCCGGCCTTGGCAGTCACCGCCGCGGTCTCCCCCGTGCAGGTGCGCGAAGGGGACCGTGTCACCTTCACTGTCACTGTGCGCAACACCGGCGACGTGCCGCTTGACGACGTCGCGGTGGCCGACGACAGCGTGTCCGGTTGTGTCCGCAAGTTCGGCACCTTGGCGCCCAACGCGGTCGAGACTTACAAATGCGAACAGTTAGCCCCGGCGGACGACGTGACGAACACCGTGGTCGCGACTGGCAAAGATCAGCTCGGAACGACACAGCGCGCAACGGCGGACGCACGGGTCGACGTGGTTCACCCAACGCTGGAAGCCGCGGTGGCCGCCGCGCCCGCGCAGGTGCGCGAGGGGGACCGCGTCACCTTTACTGTCACGGTAAGCAACACCGGAGACGCTGAGTTCCACGACGTCACAGTGGCCGACGACCGGGTCGCGGAGTGCGCGCGAACTTTGGGAACCGTTGCAGTCCAAGGCAAGCAGGCCTTCACCTGCAGCACGGTCGCCGGAACACAGGGCTTCCCGAACGACGTGACCGTGACCGGCACCGACCCGACCGGACGGCCGGTCACCGCGAAGGCGAGCGCGTCGTTCACCGTGCAGCACCCGGCGGTGTCCTTGACCGCGACCGTCCAAGGTGGACCATTCCGCGAAAACGACGCCGTTGCGGTCCACGTGATCGTGGCGAACACCGGCGACGTGCCGCTCACCGGACTGGCCGTCACGACGATGGCCCGCGCCGAAGGCTGCGCGCAGCAGCACGGCACGCTCGCCCCCGGAGCCGACTGGACCTTCGACTGCACCACGACCGCGCCGGGCACCGACGTGACCGAAGCACTGCAGGTCACCGCGAAACCGCCGGTCGGAGCGCCGGTGTCCGCGGCGACCGAGGCGGCGATCGACGTGATCCACCCGCTCGTCACGCTCGCGCAGAGCGTGGCACCGACGGTCGTGCGCCCGGGCGAGCCCGCGACGTTCACCCTGACCGTCACGAACGCTGGCGACACCGAACTCCACGACACTCAGGTTGCCGACCCTGCCGTCCCGGAGTGCGCGAAGCGACTGGGAACCCTTGCCCCGCTAGCAAAGCAGACGTACACCTGCACCCGGCCCGCGACTGACGACCTCACGAGCGACGCGACGGTCACCGGCGCCGATCCGTCCGGCCGCCCGGTCACCGCGAACGCGAGCGCGCACGTCGACGTGATCCACCCCGCCGTCCAGCTCACCCAGACTGTCGCGCCGACGCAGGTGCGTGAGGGGGACCAAGTCGCCTTCACCGTCACCGTGCGCAACAGCGGCGACGTCCCGCTGACCAAAGCGTCCATTGTGGACGAAAAGACTCCGGGCTGTGCCCGCGACTTCCCCGCGCTGGCCGTCGGAGAAGAACAGCACTACACCTGCACCACCAAAGCCGGGCACGACGGCTACTCGAACACCGCGAAGGTGACTGCCGCTGACCCGATCGGCGGCACGGTAACCGCCACCGCGGACGCTGCGTTCACTGTCGTGCACCCCGGATTGGCATTGACGAAGACCGTCCACGGCGGCCCCTTCCGCGTGGGCGACCCGGTCACCTTCACCATCACCGCCACCAACACCGGCGACGCCCCGCTGACCGACGTCAAGGTCACCGACCAGGGCCCGTGCGCGAAAGCCCTCGACACCCTCGCCCCTAAAGCGAACAAGGCCTACGACTGCACTATCCCCGCCCCCGCCGACGACGCCGTCAGCACCGCGCACGTGACCGGCACTCCGCCGGCGGGCCCGCCGCTCACCGCGTCCGCCGACGCGCACATCGACGTGATCCACCCGGCGCTCACCGTGATGACCGCGGCGAGCCCGACAGTCGCGCGGGCCGGCGACACCCTCACCGTGACGGTCGCCGTGACCAACACCGGCGACGTCCCGCTCACCGCGGTGACCAGTGCCGATCCCGCCTGTCCGAAGAAATTCGACCGCCTCGAACCCGGTGCCGCGCAGAGCTACCAGTGCACGGTGAAGGCCAAACTGGACGACTTCAGCGTCCTCGCGACCCTGACCGGCACCGACCCGACGAACCGTCCGGTCACCGCGTCCGGTTCGGCGAAGATCGACGTCATCCACCCGGAACTCGCGATCATGAAGGACGCCCAGCCGTACGAGGTGCGCCAGGGCGACAAGGTCACGTTCTCGCTGCTGGTCCGCAACGTCGGCGACGTCCCGCTGACCGCGGTGTCCGTTGTGGACGATCGAACCCCGGTCTGCGCGCACCAGATCCCGAGCCTGGCCCCGGATGCGCAAATCGAGTACCAGTGCTCGATCACCGCAGGTCCGGACGGGTTCACGAACACCGCGACGGTGACCGGCACCGACCCGACGCAGCGCACGGTGAGTGCCTCCGCGCAGGCGTCGTTCAAGGTGAAGAAGCCCGCACTGGCGGTCGCCAAACACACCACCGGCAGCGCGTATCGAGCCGACGACTCGGTGCCGTTCGAGGTCGTGCTGACCAACACCGGCGACCAGCCGTTGCACGACATCCAGGTCGCTGACGGCCCCGCCTGCGGGCACACCTTCGCCGAGCTGCCGGTCGGCGGAATCCAGCGCTACCAATGCGTGGCTCCCGCCGCGACAGCCGCCGCCCCGGCCACCGCGACCGCGGCCGCCCCGTGGGGTCCGCCGGTCACCGCGACCGGAACAGCGGGCTTCGCGGTGCTCCACCCAGCGCTGGACCTGCGCCGCGATCACCTGCAGCAGCCGATCCGGCCGGGTGACCCGGTGACGTACGTGAGCACTCTGCGCAACACCGGCGACGCGCCCTTGCACGAGGTGACCGTTCGCGACGCGGACCCGGCCTGCTCGTTCACCGTCCCCCAGTTGGCCCCTGGCGAACAGGTCACCCGCGCCTGCACGCTTTCGGCTCGCGCGGACATGACCACGACGACTACCGCAACCGCTGCTGACCAGACCGGGCGGACAGTCACCAAGGACGCCGTCACGACGACGAAGGTCGGCCCGTGAGGAAGGCAAAAGAAAAGGCAGCGAAGAACATCTCTCCCTGCCGTATTTAACTTATAACGCATCAGGGGGCTTGCCGCAAGACCCGGGTGGTACCGCAGAATCTCCAGCCGAACAGGCTGCCGCTCGACGGGCGAACGAAAGCCGGGAACGACCACAGACGGGGGAAACGAACGAATGGGCAGCTACGTGCTCGGTCTCCAGGAGATCGACCGGGGGCAGGTCGCGATCGTCGGAGGCAAGGGCGCGCATCTGGGCGAACTCGCGCGGATCGACGGGGTCCGCGTGCCGCCCGGTTTTTGCGTGACGACCGAAGCGTTCGAGCGGATCGTCGGGAACGCGCCGGAACTGGCCGGGCCGCTGGACCGGCTGGCGAACCTGGACCCGGACGACCGGGACGCGATCAGCGCGGGCAGCGCGGAGGTCCGCCAGGCGCTCGAAGCGATCGTCATTCCGGACGATCTGGCGGCGGAGATCACCGGCGCGCTGGTGGACGGACGCGCCTACGCGGTCCGCTCGAGCGCGACCGCGGAAGACCTTCCGGGGGCTTCCTTCGCCGGTCAGCAGGACACCTACCTCAACGTGCTCGGCACCGAGGCGGTTTTGCGGCACGTCAGCCGGTGCTGGGCGTCGCTGTTCACCGAACGCGCGGTGACCTACCGGCTGCGCAACGGTTTTGACCACCGGAAAGTGCACATGGCCGTGGTCGTGCAGGAGATGGTCTTTCCGCGCGCGGCGGGGGTGCTTTTCACCGCCGACCCGGTCACGTCCAACCGGAAGGTCGCCATCGTGGAGGCCAGCTTCGGACTCGGCGAGGCGCTGGTGTCCGGTCTGGTCAACGCCGACAACTACCAGGTGCGCGACGGCGAGATCGTCGACAAGGCGATTTCCGCCAAGCAGCGCGCCATCCTGCCCGTCGAAGGCGGCGGCACCGAAGAGCAGGTGATCGCCGCGGACCAGCAGGAACAGGCCGCGCTGACCGACGACCAGGTGCTGCGGCTCGTGTCCCTCGGCCGCACGATCGAGGCGCATTTCGGCCGTCCGCAGGACATCGAGTGGTGCCTGGCCGAAGACGAGTTCCAGATCGTCCAGAGCCGCCCCATCACCACACTGTTCCCGATTCCCGAGGCCACCGGCGAGGGAAACCGGGTCTACGTTTCCGTCGGCCACCAGCAGATGATGACCGACGCGATGAAGCCGCTGGGCCTGTCGGTCTGGCAGCTGACGACCCCGCGGCCGATGGCCGAGGCGGGCGGGCGGCTGTTCGCGGACGCCACCCCGCTGCTGTCCGTGGCCAAGAGCCGGGCCGGTTTCCTCGCGGTAGCCGGGAAATCCGACCCGCTGATGGGCGACGCGCTGGAGACCGTCCTCTCCCGCGAGGGCTTCCTCCCGCTGTCCGAGGACGACGGACCGGGCGAGCAGGTCCCCGGCGTCGCACCGGCCACGATCGAAACCGATCCGGCCGTCGTCACCGAACTGATCCAGCACAACGAGGCTTCCCTCGCCACGCTGCGGCGCGAAATCGCCGCGAAGTCGGGGAACGAATTGCTCGACTTCCTTTTCGCGGACATCGAGGAAATGCGCCGGATCCTCTTCGATCCGCGCAGCCACCAGGTGTTCACGGCGGCGATGCAGGCGTCCTGGTGGCTGAACGACCACCTGCAGGAGTGGCTCGGCGAAAAGAACGTCGCCGACACGCTCACCCAGTCCGTCCCGCACAACGTCACCGCGGAGATGGGCCTCGCGCTCCTCGACGTCGCGGACGTGCTCCGGGAGCATCCCGAGGTGGTCGCCTTCCTGCAGGACGTCCAAGACAACGGTTTCCTCGACGAGTTGCCCAAGCTGGCCGGCGGCGAGGAATCGCGCGCCGCGATCCAGGGGTACCTCGACAAATACGGCATGCGCTGCGTCGGCGAAATCGACATCACCCGGCCGCGGTGGAGCGAACAGCCGCTCGCGCTGGTGCCGATGTTGTTGTCCAACATCAAAAACTTCGAGCCGGGGGCCGGGAAGCGCCGCTTCGAACAAGGCCGCCAAGAGGCGTTGGACAAGGCGCGGGAAGTGCTGGAACGCTTGCGCGCCTTGCCGGACGGCGAGGCGAAGGCCGAGGAAACCGAGCGGATGATCGAACGGGTCCGCACGTTCACCGGATACCGCGAGTACCCGAAGTACGGCATGGTCAGCCGCTATTTCGGGTACAAGCAAGCCCTGCTGGGCGAGGCTGAACGCTTGGTGGCGGCCGGGGTGCTCGCCGAGCCGGAAGACCTCTTTTTCTTGCGGCTGCAGGAATTCCGCGAGGTGGTGCGGACGAACGAGGTCGACCGCGAGCTGATCCAGCAGCGCAAGGAAGCGTTCCATTCCTACGAATCGCTGACGCCGCCCCGCGTGCTCACCTCCGACGGCGAGGCCGTTTCCGGCAAATACCGCCGCGACGACCTGCCCGAAGGCGCGCTGGTCGGGCTGCCGGTGTCCGCCGGGACCATCGAGGGCCGCGCCCGCGTCATCCTGGACCTCGCCGACGCCGATCTCGAACCGGGCGACATCCTCGTCACGGCGTACACGGATCCGAGCTGGTCCCCGCTGTTCGTCGCGATCACCGGCCTGGTGACCGAGGTGGGCGGCCAGATGACGCACGGCGCGGTGATCGCGCGCGAGTACGGCCTGCCCGCGGTCGTCGGCGTGCAGAACGCCACGCAGCTGATCAAGGACGGACAGCGGATCCGGGTCAATGGCACGGAGGGGTATCTCGAGGTGCTCGACGCTGAGTAGTGGGTGACCGGCCGCTGCGCAATTTGGAGGTAACCGTCGTAATCAGTTCGTGATAGTTTCCGCGGCTGTGTCCTCCATTAGTGTGCGCGTCCGGGTCGTGAGCGTGACTCTCAGTGTGCTTTTCGGGGGTCTCGGAGCAGCAGGTGCGACGTTCGCGCTGCGCTCCGGGCAACTCAGCACACTGAGCGTCGCGGTCCCGGAAACGCGCGACGACGGCGTCTCCGCGGGTGCGTTGCGGCCGTTCGCGGTGTCGCCGGGGTCCACCACGTCGGCGGCCCCGAGCACCGGCGCGCCCGCGATGACGCAGGAACCGTCGTCGGCATCGGGAACCGTCGCGCCGCCTCCTTCGTCACCCGCTCAAGAGTCCAAAGAGGACACTCCGCCGAGCAGCAGCGCGAAGCCCTCGCCCAAGCCGCGCAGCGCGCCGACGCTGGCGGGCCAGGTCCTCGCGCTGGTCAACGACGAGCGGGACAAAGCGGGCTGCGCCCCGGTGACCGAGGAACAGCATCTCGACCAGGCGGCGCAGGGCCACAGCGACGACATGTCCCAGCGCGACTACTTCTCCCACGACACCCTGGAAGGCGAGAGCTTCGCCGACCGCATCACCGCCGCGGGTTATCCCAAGCCGGGCGCGGAAAACATCGCGAAAGGCGCGACCAGCGCGGACCAGGTGATGCAGATGTGGATGAATTCCAGCGGGCACCGCAAGAACATTCTCAACTGCTCGCTGAAGAAGCTGGGCGTCGGTGTCACGACCGACGGCTGGTACTGGACGCAGGACTTCGGTTATTGATTCGGTCGCGGCGGGAGCCCGTACCGGGCCAGCACGGCCGCGCGCAGCTTCGGATCCGTCCGCGGCACCGGCTCGATGAACACCTCCGTGACGTCGGTGAACCGCTCGCTCAGTTCGTCCGCCAGCCGCACGCACGCGTGTTCCAGGTCGGAGGCGCCGAGGGCGTCGTCGAAGTCCACGCGGGCGCACACCAGGACTTGATCGGTGCCCATCAGCATGGTCTGCAAATCCACCAGCGCGTCGATTTCCGGCGCGTCCCCGAGGTGGTCCCGGATGCCCCGGACCAGGCGCGGATCCGCCTGCCTGCCGACCAGCAGACCGCGGTTCGTGCTGCCCAGCAGGTACGCGACGCACGCGAGCAGCACGCCGATGAGGATCGAGGCGATCCCGTCCCACACGTCCGAGCCGGTCAGCTGGTGCAGCCCGATCCCGGCGAACGCGAGCAACAGACCGATCAGCGCGGCCGAGTCCTCGAAGAGCACGGTCTTGGGCGCCGGGTCATCAATCATCCGCAGGTAAGCGAAAAACGACCGCTGTTCGGCCTTCGCGTCGCGACGGACCTGGCGGACCGCCTGCGCCCACGACACCGATTCGAGCGCGAAGGCCAGCCCCAGCACGATGTAGCCGACGATCGGTTTCGTCTGCTCCGCGCCTTCCCCGACAACGGTGGTAAATCCTTCGTACAGCGCGAAAACCGCGCCGGAAGCGAAAATCGAGACCGCGGCGAGCAACGACCAGAAGTAACGCTCCTTGCCGTACCCGAACGGATGGCGGCGATCGGCCGGCCGCTCCGACCGCTTCAACGCGGTGAGCAGCAGGACCTCGGTGATGGTGTCGGCGACCGAATGCGCGGCCTCCGACAACATCGCGCCCGACCCGGTGATGATGCCCGCGACGAGCTTCAGCACCGCGATCGCCAGGTTTACCCCGCCCGCCAGGACCACGGTGAGGGTGCTTTCGCCGCCGCCTTCCGATTCGTCGCTCACGCCGGAAAGACTAACTGCACCGCGGGGTACGCCGCCTGCTGCAAGCGGCCACGACGAGGACTGATACGCGCGCGACCAGCACCGACTGTTCGCGTCTCGCAAACGAAACGGCCCCTGGCATCCGCGAATGCCAGGGGCCGTCTTCAGGGAGAAACTCAGTCGTCGCCCTCCGGCAACGGCGTTCCGGTCGGCTTCTCGTCCGTCGGGACGTCCGGCTTGGCCGACAGTTCCGCGTCCGATTCGTCCAGCGACGGTGCGCCCGAAGCGACCAGGGCCGGCTCCGGCTTGCGCTTCACCGCCGTCAGCAGCAGCTGCGCGACGTCCACGACCTCGACCTTCTCGCTCGCCAGGCCGTCGCTCTGGCGCGAGGTGACGCCGTCGGTGAGCATCACGCGGCAGAACGGGCAGCCGGTCGCGATCTTCGACGGGGCGGTGCCGAGCGCCTCGTCCACGCGCTCGACGTTGATCCGCTTGCCGATCTTCTCTTCCATCCACATCCGCGCGCCGCCCGCGCCGCAGCACATCGAGCGGTCGCCGTGCCGCGGCATTTCGCGCAGCTGCGCACCGGACGCGCCGACCAGCTCGCGCGGAGCGTCGTAGACCTTGTTGTGCCGGCCCAGGTAGCAGGGGTCGTGGTAGGTGACGTCCTCGGCGACCGGCGCGACCGGCGTCAGGTGCTTCTCCCGCACCAGGCGGTTGAGCAGCTGCGTGTGGTGCACGACGTCGAACTGGCCGCCCAGCTCCGGGTACTCGTTGGCGAGCGTGTTGAAGCAGTGCGCACAGGTGACGACCACCTTGCGCGCCTTGCGTTCCCGGCCCTCGAACACCGAGTTCAGCACCTCGACGTTCTGCTGCGCCAGCATCTGGAACAGGAACTCGTTGCCCGCGCGGCGAGCCGGGTCACCGGTGCAGGACTCCTCCGAACCGAGCACGGTGTACTTGACGCCCGCGATGTGCAGCAGCTCGGCCACCGCGCGCGTGGTCTTCTTCGCGCGGTCCTCGAACGCGCCGGCGCAGCCGACCCAGAACAGGTACTCCGCGTCGCCCAGGTCGCCGTCGAAGACCGGGACCTCGAAGTCGAGGTCCTCCGTCCACTGCAGGCGGTCCTTGGCGTTCTGGCCCCACGGGTTGCCCTTGTTCTCCAGGTTCTTGAACATGCCGTTCAGCTCCGTGGGGAACGACGACTCGATCATCACCTGGTAGCGGCGCATGTCGACGATGTGGTCGACGTGCTCGATGTCGACCGGGCACTGTTCGACGCACGCGCCGCAGGAGGTGCAGGACCACAGGACGTCCGGGTCGATGACGCCGCCGTCGTCGCCGACGAGCGCCTTCTGCGACTCAGCGATCGCGAGGACGTCGATGCCCGCGTACATGTTGTCCCCGGACAGGCCGATCTCATCGCCAGCCATGTCGCGCTTGCCGCCCGCGAGCAGGTACGGGGCCTTCGCGTAGGCGTGGTCGCGAAGCTGCGTGATGAGCAGCTTCGGCGACAGCGGCTTGCCGGTGTTCCACGCCGGGCACTGCGACTGGCAACGGCCGCATTCGGTGCAGGTGGAGAAGTCCAGCCAGCCCTTCCAGCTGAAGTCCTCGATCTTGCCGACGCCGAAGGTGTCCTCGTCCGGGTCGGCCTCTTCGAGGTCGAGCACCTTGCCCTTGCTCATCATCGGCTTGACCGCGCCGAGCGCGACGCCGCCGTCGGCCTCGCGCTTGAAGTAGATGTTGAAGAACGCGCTGAACCGGTGCCAGGCGATGCCCATGGTCATCGTGCGGGCCACGACGATCAGCCACACCGTGGCGCTCATCAGCTTGATGAAGGCGAACACCGACACCAGCGCCGCGCTCGAGGGCAGCAGCTCGCTGAGCGGGTTCGACACGAACGCGGCCCAGGTCGGCGTCTCGTGGACGTGCATCGCGGCCTTGCCCGCGCGCACGCCGATGATGCCGATGCCCTCGACGATCACCACGGCCTCGACGAAGTAGGCCCACTTGAAGTTCGAGCCCGCGAACCGCGACAGCCGGTCGGCCCGGCGCGGGTGGTTCAGCTGCCGGATGATCGCGAGCGCGACGCCGCCGACGACCGTGCCGACGCCCAGCAGCTCCATCAGGAGGCTCCACAGCGACCAGTCCTCGAGGATCGGCCAGCCCCAGGTCGGGACGAACACCTCGCCGTAGGCCTCGAACAGCGCGAGCGACCCGATCAGGAAGCCCCACATGACCAGCCAGTGCCACGGGGCGACCTGGCGGAACTTCGCCATGCGGGTGTGCGCCGCGAACTCCTTGATCAGGGTCATCAAGCGCGGCATGAACGGGCCGTTGCGCGTCGCGTCCGGCTGGCCGAGCTTGATCACCCGCACGAAGCGGGCAATGGTCGCGATGAACATTCCCCAGGCGACGATGCCCAGGAGGACGGAAATCCCCCCGAGCGTCAGCTGTACAGCGCCCATCGTCGGGTGCCTTTCGTCCGGTGTGGTGGTGCCGCCGCGCGAGCGCGCCGGTGCCGAGCAGGGTAACGCTTCTTACTGATGGGTAACCGGTCCACCGGCCCCAAGTCCCACCGATGTGGTGCACGCCTCGCTGGCAAGTGGGACGATCGTTCAGGTACTTTCTTCAGGTATGGGTGCTTACTTGTACCTCGCTTTGGCCATCGCCGCAGAAGTGACCGCCACGGTTTCGCTCAAACTCTCCGAGGGCTTCTCCAAGGTGACGCCCTCGATTTTCGTGGTCGTCGGGTACGGCTTGGCCTTCTTCGCGCTGTCGCGGGTGCTGAAGCTCGGGCTGCCGATCGGGGTGGTCTACGCGGTCTGGGCCGCGGCGGGCGTGGCGCTGGTCGCGCTGGTCGGCGTGCTGTTCCTGAAGGAACCGATCAACCTGGCGATCATCGCCGGGCTGGTCCTCGTGATCGGCGGGGTGGTGCTCATCGAGGTCGGGAGCCAGTCGTGAAAATCCAGACCGACGGCCGCAAGGCCCGCGGCGAGAAGCGGCGGACGGAGATCATCGAAGCGACCCTGCGGGTGATCGAACGCGACGGCGTCGCCGGGGTCACGCACCGCACGGTCGCGGCCGAGGCCGGCGTGCCGACGACGTCCACGACGTATCACTTCTCCTCGCTGGACGACCTGCTCGTGGCGACGCTCATCTCGTGCGCGCGGGACATGGCGACCGAGGTGTACTGGATGATCGACCGCGCCCGGTCGCGCGGCAGCCGCGGGGCGGAGGAGGTGGCCGGGCTGCTCGCGGAGGCGCTTGGACCGCGCCGCGGGCGCACAATGGCGGAGTACGAGCTGTACCTGCTGGCCGCGCGCAAGCCTGAACTGCGCCCGGCGGCGCGGCGGTGGCTGGATGTGCTGACGTCGATGGTCCGGCACGACGACGAGGTCGCGTTCCGGGTGTTCCTCGCGGGCATCGACGGCCTGCTGATCCAGGGGTTGATCGACGACGAGCCGCCGTCCGCGGAGGAGCTGCGTCCGGTGGTGGATTACTTGCTCAAACCCGCTTGACCGCGCTGATTACCTTGCCGCTATGAGGACTGTGGGTGCTTACGAGCTGGACGACGACGTCGCCCGGGTGGATCTCGACGTGGTGTGGGAGTTCCTGTCCGGGGAGGCGTACTGGGCCCGGTGGCGGACGCGGGAACACGTCGAGCAGCAGGTGCGGACGGCTTGGCGGGTGGTCGGGGCGTACGACGCGGCGAGCGGCCGCCAGGTGGGCTTCGCGCGAGCGTTTTCGGACGGGGTCGCGATGGCGTACCTCGCGGACGTGTTCGTCGTGGCCGACGCGCGCGGCGCGGGGCTGGGCAAGGAACTCGTGCGCGAGATGATCGACCACGGGCCGGGGGCGAACTTCCGGTGGATGCTGCACACGTCGGACGCGCACGAGCTGTACCGGAAGTTCGGCTTCGCGGAGCATGAGCAGGGGCGGTACCTGGAACGCGAGGCGGTTCGCTGACCGCGGGCGCCAGTCCTCTTAGGACGGTTGCGTGGGGCCGGCGACGCCCGGCCCCACCGCGAAACCTCAGCCCTTGTTCTCGTAAACCGGCACCAGCCGAGCCCGCCCCAGCGTGTGTCCGAACATGTTGAACCCCAGGAACGCCGGCGTAGCGTCCTCCGGAACGTCCAGCGTCTCCACGTCCAGCGCGTGCACCACGAAGAAGTACCGGTGCGGCCCGTGTCCGGGAGGCGGCGCGGCGCCCAGGTACTGCCGGACCCCGCCGTCCCCCTTGAGCGTGACCGCGCCCGAAGGCAGTCCCGACCCCGCGGCGTCACCGGCGCCGGCGGGCAGCGAGGTCACCGAAGCCGGGATGTTGAACACCGCCCAGTGCCAGAAGCCGCTGGCCGTCGGGGCGTCCGGGTCGTAGACCGTGATCGCGAAGCTGCGGGTGCCTTCCGGGAAGCCTTCCCACGACAGCTGCGGCGAACGGTCCTCGCCGCCGGCGCCGAAGATGCCCGACAGGTGCTGCTGGGCCAGGGTTTCGTCGTCGGCGATGTCCGTGCTGTGCAGCATGAACGACGGAACCGACGGCAGGTAGTCGTACGGATTGGGCGGCTGGGGCATGGGCTCCTCCTGATCGACTGGGCATCAACGGGGCTCTCCGGCCGCCAGGTTAGGACCCTGGCCCGTCGGTCGCCGCCTCAGGGATGTTTCGGGGGGTTTACCGGATGTCCCCGGGGTCCCTCTCCTTCTAACGTCACTCGGGACAGCCGAGAGTGGTACTGAGGGGAACTGACATGGCACGCCCGCTTCTGGCACTGGCCGGCATCGCGGTGATCGGCGTTGGGGTGGCGATCGGATTCGGCGGGTGGGGGTTCGGGTCCACGGTTTCCCGCGACGCGACGCTGGCGCAGGAGATCCGCGGGGTGAAGCTCGAGAACGGTTCCGGCGACGTGCGCATCCGCACCGCTTCCGGCGCGGCTCGCGTGCACCAGACCCTGCGCTACCACTTCAGCGGCCAGCCCGGCGACGCCTACCGCGTCGAGGGCGACCAGCTCGTCGTCACCGACTGCGGCCGCAACTGCACCGCCGACCTGGAGCTGGTCGTCCCGGCGGGCATCCCGGTCACCGGCAGCTCCGATTCCGGCACGCTGGACTTCGCGGGCGTCGGCAGCGTCGACGTCACCGCCGATTCCGGGAGCGCGCAGGTGCAGGACGTGCCGGGGCGGGTCAAGCTCCAGCTGGACAGCGGCGCGGCCGAACTGCACAACGTCGGCGAGGTCTGGGTGCACAGCCAGTCCGGCCGGATCGAGGGCGACGGACTGCGCGGGCCGGTCGACGTTTCCGCGGGCAGCGGGCGGATCGAGCTCAGCCTGACCCAGCCCAGCAACGTCAAGGCGCGGGCCGACTCCGGCCGGATCGCGGTGACCGTGCCGCGCAGCGGGTCCTACCAGGTCACCGGCACCAGCGAGAGCGGGCACCGCAGCATCGACATTCCGCAGAACTCAGGTCCGGACGCGAAGACGCTCGAGCTGAACACGGACAGCGGCAGCGTCACCGTCAAGGCCGTCTGAAGGGGAGAACAGACACATCATGCGCACACTCGAAAAGCGGCTGCTGGCCGCGGTGCTGGCGGGCGCGGTGGGGGCGTTCGCGATCACCGCGGCGCTCGGCCACTCGCCTGAACCGCAGGCCACGACGCCGGTCGCGGTGGTGGAAATCCCGGTGCGGCAAGGGATGGTCCAGAACGCGGAGGCGGTCGTGCTCCGCACTTCGGCCGACGACCGGACGGGGCAGGTGCGCCGGGCATGAACCTGGCCGCTGCCGCGCTGACCTTGCTTCCGCTGGTCAGCGCACCGACGCCGGCGTTGCCCTGGACGCCGTGCGGGACCCAGCAGGAACCGACCGCGCAATGCGCCCAGATCGAGGTGCCGATCGACCGCGCCCATCCGGAAACCGGCACCGCGCATATCCCGCTCACCCGGCTGCCTGCCGTCGACCCGAAGCACCGGGTCGGGTCGCTGCTGGTCAACCCGGGCGGACCGGGCGGCTCCGGCGTCGGCTTCGTGCGCTTCGGCGGACTCAACACGAAGGTCATCGGCTCGGCACGGGAACCGTTGCGGGACCGCTTCGACATCATCGGCTTCGATCCGCGTGGCGTGTGGTTCAGCGATCCGAAGATCAGCTGTGACCAAGCGAAGCTGTACGACCCGAAGATCGGCCTCTTCCCCAGCACGCGCCAGCAGTACGACGCGTTCGTCGCGCACAACCGCGCGGCGGGCGAGGACTGTCTCGCCAAGACCGGCCCGATGCTCGGGGACGTCGACACCCAAAGCGCCGCCGAGGACATCGACGCGATCCGCGGCGCGCTCGGCGAGCAGAAGATCTCGTGGCTCGGCGTCTCGTACGGCACTGAACTGGGCGCGGTCTACGCCTCGAAGCATCCGGACCGGGTGCGCACGATGGTGCTCGACGGCGCGGTGGACCACTCCCGGCCGATGCGGCAGGCGATGGTCGAGGAAGCCGCTGCCACCGAGGACGCGCTGCTGCGGTTCGCCGCGTGGTGCGACCGCTCGACCGACTGTGCGTTGCACGGCAAGAACGCGCTCGCCCGCTATGACGACCTCGTCACCCACGGCGCGTACGCGAAAGCGTTGGGCCGCAAGGCAACCGGCGAGGAGCTGGCCTCCGGTGCGTACGGCCACCTCTACCTTCCGGCCGAGTGGCCGACCCTGAGCCGCGCGCTGGCGGACCCGGACGCGAGCGCGCTCGCGACCAGTTCGCAGTTCGCGAGCGACACCTACGGCGCGTACCGCTCCATCGGCTGCCAGGACTTCCCGTCGCCGTTCACCGGACTGGCGGACCTGCGCGCGACCGCCTGGGCGATCCGCGCGGTCGCCCCGCACAGCTGGCGCTACAGCGAGTACTGGGATCTCTCCGCGGGCTGCACCGGCTGGCCGCTTCCCGCGCTGAACCCGCCGCAGCCGCATCCGGTGCGCGGAGCCCCGCCGATCCTCGTCGTGGGCGGGGCGCACGACCCCGCGACGCCGCTGCCGTGGGCGCACGGGCTCGCCGCGAGCATCGACGGATCGACGCTGCTCACGTACCTCGGAGACGGCCACACCGGGCTGCTCAACTCCGAATGCGTGCGGCGTGCCGAGGCCGGCTACCTGGTGAGTGGCGTCACACCACCGCGGGGCGAATTCTGCGGGTGAACCCGGGAACAAGACCGGGGGTCCCGCCGTTATCCTGGATGCAAGGTTGAGTGCAGTCGGCTCAAGTCTGGTGGACCAGGCCGTGCGCGAGACCTCGAGAACCTGCTAAGAAGGTACTCAAGAGTGCCTCGAAACCGCAGGTCACGAACATAGCAGCTACCCAGTCCAGAACACGAGAGGAACCACCATGGCGCGAGCGGTCGGCATCGACCTCGGCACGACCAACTCGGTCGTCGCCGTCCTTGAGGGCGGCGAGCCGACGGTCATCGCCAACTCGGAAGGCTCCCGTACCACCCCGTCCATCGTCGCCTTCGCCAAGAACGGCGAGGTGCTCACCGGTCAGCCGGCGAAGAACCAGGCCGTCACGAACGTCGACCGCACGATCCGGTCCGTGAAGCGGCACATCGGCACCGACTGGAAGACCGAGATCGACGGCAAGGCCTACACGCCGCAGGAGATCAGCGCGCGCGTGCTGATGAAGCTCAAGCGCGACGCGGAGGCGTACCTGGGCGAGGAGATCACCGACGCGGTGATCACCGTCCCGGCGTACTTCGAGGACGCGCAGCGCCAGGCCACCAAGGAGGCCGGCCAGATCGCCGGCCTGAACGTGCTCCGGATCGTGAACGAGCCGACCGCGGCCGCGCTGGCCTACGGCCTGGACAAGGGCGAGAAGGAACAGACCATCCTGGTCTTCGACCTCGGCGGCGGCACGTTCGACGTCTCGCTGCTGGAGATCGGCGAGGGCGTCGTGGAGGTGCGCGCCACCTCGGGTGACAACCACCTGGGCGGCGACGACTGGGACGAGCGCATCGTCACCTGGCTGGTCGACAAGTTCAAGGCCGCCAACGGCATCGACCTGACCAAGGACAAGATGGCGCTGCAGCGCATCCGCGAGGCGGCGGAGAAGGCGAAGATCGAGCTGTCCAGCTCCAACTCCGCCAGCATCAACCTGCCCTACATCACGGTGGACGCGGACAAGAACCCGCTGTTCCTCGACGAGACGCTGTCGCGCGCCGAGTTCCAGAAGATCACCTCGGACCTGCTGGACCGCACCAAGGCCCCGTTCAACAACGTCATCCGCGACGCGGGCATCTCGGTCGGCGACATCGACCACGTCGTGCTCGTCGGCGGTTCCACCCGCATGCCCGCGGTGGCCGAGCTGGTCAAGGAGCTGACCGGCGGCCGCGAGCCGAACAAGGGCGTGAACCCGGACGAGGTCGTCGCCGTGGGCGCCGCGCTGCAGGCCGGCGTGCTCAAGGGCGAGGTCAAGGACGTCCTGCTGCTCGACGTGACCCCGCTGTCGCTGGGCATCGAGACCAAGGGCGGCGTCTTCACCAAGCTGATCGAGCGCAACACCACGATCCCGACCAAGCGGTCCGAGATCTTCTCGACGGCGGACGACAACCAGCCGTCGGTGCAGATCCAGGTGTTCCAGGGCGAGCGCGAGATCGCCGCGGCGAACAAGAAGCTCGGCATGTTCGAGCTGACCGGCCTTCCGCCCGCCCCGCGCGGCGTGCCGCAGATCGAGGTCACCTTCGACATCGACGCCAACGGCATCGTGCACGTGACCGCGAAGGACCTCGGCACGAACAAGGAGCAGTCGATGACGATCACCGGCGGCTCCGCGCTGCCGAAGGACGACATCGAGCGCATGGTCAAGGACGCCGAGGCGCACGCCGAGGAAGACAAGAAGCGCCGCGAGGAAGCGGAGACCCGCAACCAGGCGGAGACGCTGGTCTACCAGACCGAGAAGTTCGTCAAGGACAACGACGACAAGCTGCCCGAGGACCTCAAGGGCAAGGTGAAGACCGCGATCGACGAGGCGAACGAGGCGCTCAAGGGCACCGACTCGGCCAAGATCCGCGAGTCCATCGAGAAGCTGAACACCGCTTCGCAGGAGATGGGCAGCGCGCTGTACGCGAACGCGGGCGCGGCCGGTGCCGAGGGCGCTCCGGGCGCTGAGGGCGCGGCCGGTGCCGCGGGCGACGCTCCGAAGTCGAAGGCGGACGACGTGGTCGACGCCGAGATCGTGGAAGAGGACGAGAAGAAGTGACCCCCCGCCACTCCGAGACCGAGGGCACTGGCCCCGAGGAACCGGTAGTCGTGCGGGATCGGCGACGGGTGGACCCGCAGACCGGCGAGGTCCGCCCGCCGGCCGCGGAGGAAACTCCGGCCGGTGAGGAGCCCGCGCAGCACGCGGGCCCCTCGCTGGGCGATTCCGTGGACGAAGCCGTTCCGGCCGCCTCCGACATCGAAAAGCAACTGTCCGAGCGCACTGCCGACCTGCAGCGTCTGCAGGCGGAGTACGCGAACTACCGCAAGCGGGTCGACCGCGACCGCGAGGCCGTGGTGCAGGGCGCGAAGGCGTCCGTGGTCGGCGATCTGCTTCCGCTGCTGGACGACCTCCAGCGCGCGGAGCAGCACGGCGACCTCACCGGCGCGTTCAAGGCGGTGGCCGACAAGCTGGTCTCCAGCCTGGAGCGGTCCGGCCTGGAAGCGTTCGGCACCGAGGGCGAAGAGTTCGACCCGAGCATTCACGAGGCCGTGCAGCACAACACGTCCCCGGACGTGAAGGGCCCGACGGTCACCCTCGTGATGCGCCGCGGCTACCGCTTCGGAGAACGGGTGCTGCGGGCGGCGCTGGTCGGCGTGACCGACCACGAGCCCGGCGAAGCCCCGGCGGAGCAGCCGGTCGATCCGCCGGTCGGCGGCGAACTGCCGCTCGACGGTTCGGTCGATGAGTCCGGCCAGCAGTAACAATCGGTTTGCAGCGAAAGGAGGAGACACCCGATGAGTGCTCGGGAGTGGATCGGCAAGGACTTCTACAAAGAGCTGGGTGTCTCCTCCGACGCGACCGCGGACGAGATCAAGAAGGCCTACCGCAAGCTGGCCAAGGAAAACCACCCGGACGCCAACGCGGGCAACACCGCGGCCGAGAACAAGTTCAAGGCCGTGTCCGAGGCGTACGGCGTGCTGTCCGATCCGGCCAAGCGCAAGGAGTATGACGAGGCGCGCACGCTCTTCGGCTCCGGCGGCGCGGGCGGTTTCGGCGGCTTCCCGGGCGGCGGCGCGGGCGGGTTCGACATGAGCGACCTGTTCAACCAGGCCGGCGCGCAGGGTCAGCAGGGCGGCTTCGGCGGGCTCGGCGACATCCTGGGCGGCATCTTCGGGCGCGGCCGCGGCGGTGCCGCCGGTGCCACGGCGAACCGGCCGCAGCGCGGCGCGGACGTCGAGACCGACGTGCGGATCGACTTCCTCGAGTCGGTCAAGGGCGCGACGCTGCCGTTGCGGCTGTCGAGCCCGGCGACCTGCTCCACCTGCGGCGGCAACGGCGCGAAGCCGGGCACCTCGCCGCGGATCTGCCCGACCTGCAGCGGGTCCGGGCTGGTCAGCCGCAGCCAGGGCGCGTTCGCGTTCTCCGAGCCGTGCCAGGACTGCCGCGGCCGGGGCAAGATCATCGACGACCCGTGCCCGGAGTGCGGCGGCGAGGGCATCAGCACCCGCACCCGCACGCTCACCGTGCGCATCCCGCCGGGCGTGAAGGACGACCAGCGGATCCGGCTGGCCGGACAGGGCGAACCCGGCCGGGGCGGCGCGCAGGCGGGCGACCTGTACGTGCGCGTGCACGTGGCCCCGCACAAGCTGTTCGGGCGCAAGGACCTCAACCTCACGCTCACCGTGCCGGTGGACTTCACCGAACTCGCGCTGGGCACCACCGTCACGGTGCCGACGCTCGAGGGCAAGGTGTCGCTGAAGGTGCCCGCGGGCACCGCGAGCGGACGAGTGTTGCGAGTGCGCGGAAAGGGCATTCAGAAGCGGGACGGCGCGCAGGGCGACCTGCTGGTCACGCTCGAGGCGGCGGTCCCGGCGAAACTCGACGACAAGGCGCGGTCGGCACTCGAGGCCTACGCCGAGGCGATGAAGGGCCACGACCCGCGCCCTGAGATCACCGAGTTGCTCGAAGGCAGGTGAGGGTGATGTTCGGCGGTAATCCGGGACTCCCGCACGGCGCGGACGAGGACACCCCGGTGTTCGTGATTTCGGTGGCGGCCCAGCTTTCCGGGCTGCACGCGCAGACGCTGCGCTCCTACGACCGGCACGGCCTGGTCTCGCCCGGCCGCACCGCCGGCGGCGGACGGCGTTACTCGCTGCGCGACATCGCGCTGCTGCGCGAGGTCCAGCGCCTCTCGCAGGAGGACGGGGTCAACCTGTCCGGCATCAAGCGCATCATCGAACTGGAGAACCAGGTCGACGCGCTGCAGTCCCGGGTGCACGAGCTGACCGAGGAACTCGCCGCCGCCTACGCGGCCGCCGAACAGGCCGCCGCCGCGGTGCACGCTTCCTATCGCAAGGATTTGGTGCCGCTGCGGCAGAACACGTCGCTGGTGGTGTGGAAGCCCAAGCGCCGCTGAGCTTTTCGCGCACGGCCCTCTCGCGTTACGACGCGGGAGGGCTTTGTGCTGTCCGGACTTCTGCGCCGAGCGTGCGCAGATCGGCGAACGCCTCGGTCAGATAGTCGTCCAATTCTCGCGTCGGGTCGCTGATCCAGGCCTGCGTGGCGTGCTGGAACGTCGCCCATCCGGCGTGGGCGGCCAACCGCGCCAGCCGATCCTCGACGCCGCGCTGCCGCAACGCTTCCGCGAGTGCCTCGGCGAGCGTCGCGGCCTTGGCCAGATTGCGTTCGCGCAGGGTCGGAGTCGCCGCGATCAGGTCGCGCCGGGGCTCGGCGAACGGGAGGTTGCGCTCCATGATCCGCCCCGCCTTGCGGAAGGCGCGCAGCAGGATTTCCAGCGGGGCCAGGCCTTCCGGGGCTTCGGCGACCGACTTCGTCAGGTCGTCGCGCAGGTCGGCTTCCCCGTCGAAGAGCACCTCGCGCTTGTCCGGGAAATGCCGGAAGAACGTGCGCTCGGTGACGCCTGCCCGGGCCGCGATCTCCGCGGTGGTCGTCTTGTCGAACCCGTTTTCCCGGTACAGCTCCAGCGCCGCCTGCTTGAGGCGGCTGCGCGCTTCTGCTCCGCTCCGTGGCACGTCGTGAGCCTACCCGGAGTTCGCGACAGTGACTGACACCACATTGCGTCAGTCACTGTCGTTACGCGTAGAGTCAGCGACTGACACTAAGGAGTCCTCCATGCATGTTTTCGTCACTGGCGGATCCGGCCAGACCGGTCCCGCCGTCGTTGCCGAGCTGGTCCAGGCCGGGCATACGGTCACCGGGTTGGCCCGCTCGGACGCCTCGGCCGCGCGGCTGGAATCGCTCGGCGCGACACCGCACCGAGGTTCGCTCGAAGACCTCGACAACCTGCGTCGCGGGGCCGAAGCTGCCGACGGGGTGCTGCATATGGCCCAGGGCGGCAGCTACGCCGACCCGGACGATCTCATCCGCCGCGACTGCGAGGCGATCGACGCGCTGGGCCAGGCGCTGGTCGGCACCGGCAAACCGTTCGTCAGCACGTCCGGCACGCTGGTGCTGAAGGCCGGCCAGGTCAGCACCGAACTCGACCCGGCGGATCCCGATTCGGTGGCGTACTTCCGCATCCCCGGCGAACAGACCTGCCTCGGCTTCGCGGACCGGGAGGTCCGAGCGAGCGTCGTGCGGCTCGCGCCGACCGTGCACGGACCGCGCGACCATGGCTTCATCCCGGCGCTCATCGCGGGTGCGCGCCGAGCGGGCGTCTCGGCGTACATCGGCGACGGCACGAACCGTTGGCCCGCCGTCCATCGCAACGACGCGGCGGTGCTTTTCCGGTTGGCGCTGGAGAAAGCGCCCGCGGGGAGCATGCTGCACGGGGTCGGAGAAATCGTCGAGATCAAGAGCGTCGCGGAGAAAATCGCGCAGCTGCTCGGCATTCCGACGGCGTCCCTGACTCTCGAAGAAGCCGCCGAACACCTCGGAAACCCATTCCTGGCAAGGTTTTTCTCGCTCGACGTGCCCGTGTCCAGTGCGCACACCCAGGAGCTGCTCGGCTGGACCCCGCACCACGCGACCCTGCTGGAGGACCTCGAAACCGGCGACTACTTCACGCCCGAGGCCAGCGACCGGGCCGAGGCGGTCTGGCGGTAGTTCAGTGATCCGTTGGCGGTTATCCCGGAATCCGGAGGTCCACCGGCTCAGTCCACGGTGAACGGGTCGTACTGGATCTGGTCCAGCGCGCTGCCCGCGACCAGCATCCGCGACACCGTCGCGCGGATCATCGCCGGCGACCCGGACACCAGGATGTCGTGGTCCGGCCACGCGCCGTACCGCGTGACCGCCTCGGCGAGCGTGCCGTGTTCGCAGCCCGGCAGGTGGTCGCCGCGCTCGACGACCGGGGTGATGGTGAGCCACGGGTTGGTCGCGGCGAGCGCGCGCAGTTCTTCGAGGTCGTAAAGGTCTTCCCGGGTCGGCCCGCCGTAGAACAGCCGGGTCTTCGGGTTCTCGCCCCACAGCGCGAGGTGGTCGAGGATCGCCCGCAGCGGCGCGACCCCGGTGCCGCCCGCGACCATCAGCACGCCGCGCGACTGTTCTCGGTTGACGGTCATCCGGCCCAGCGGCGGGCCGAGCCGCCAGACGTCGCCCGCCTGCGTGTGGCTCACGATCGCCCGCGACACCCAGCCGCCGTCGACCGCGCGCACGTGGAATTCGATGCCGCCGTCCTCGCGCGGCGCGTTCGCGGGCGACAGATACCGCCACAACCGCGGCCGCTGCGGCACCTCGACGCTCATGTACTGCCCCGGCGAATACGGCACCGGCTGGTCCGGGATCACCCGCACCAGCGCGAGATCCCAGGTGAGCCGCCGGTGCTCGACCACGGTGGCCGACCACGACGCCGGGTTCTCGTCCGCCGCCGCGGCCTCCTGCATCGCGCGCGCGACGATGGTGAACGCCTCCGCCCACGCGCGTTCGACCTCCGGCGTCCAGTCCGGGCCGAGGTGGTTCTTCAACGCGGCCAGCAGCGCGGTGCCGACGGCCTCGTAATGCTTGGGCGCGACGCCGAACTTGCGGTGGTCGCGCCCGAGCTGGCGCAGGAACGGCAGCAGGTCGTCCGGTCGGTCCACCATCTGCACGACGCGGGCCAGCGCGCGGATGATGCGCCCGCCCTGCACTTCCATGTTGATCGGGAAGAAATCGCGCGTGGCGGGCGCGAGGGTGAAGAGCATCCCGTAGAAGAACTGAGAGATCTCCGGCGCGTACGGCTCCGATTTGGCCCAGGTGTCGCGGATGAGCTGCACCATCGCGACGACGGCAGCGGGCGCCTGCCGGGGCGCGGCTGTGGTCCGCGGGAGCGGGCTGATCGAATCGGCTGTCATCGGGCTGTCGTCGTTCATGGGTCGGGACCGGAGGCCGGGGGGTTGGGAGGGAATGGTCACGAGAGCAGGGAAGCCGTGGTTGCCGGATTCGGCTCGCGCCGTCGCGCGGGGGAATTCGCCACTCCTGCTCCTCGTTGTCCACGACGTGCTCGCCGCGTCGGCATCGCGGGGCGTCTGGTCCGCAGAGTAGCCGCACTGAGGCGGATTGCCCGCATCGTTGCTCCGGTCGGGTTACCGGCCGGTCGGGACGTGGGGCAGCTCACCGATTAGATAGTTGTCCTACGCAACCTTCGAGCTTAAACTTGTAGAATACAAGCAAGTGGGCACCAGGCCCGGGAGGAACGATGAGCCCAGCTGACGACGTGCGGCTCGAACTGCTGCGGGAGCTGAAGGCGTCCGCCCAGCTCCAGCACCTGTGGATCATGCAGGCGTGGCAGAACGAGCCAGGGCTGCACCCGGCCTCGGCGATGCTGCTGTCCGACCTCGCGAAACACGGCGAGGCCCGTCCGTCGGAGGTCGCCAAGCGCAGGCTCGTCGACCTGTCGGTGATCAGCAGGCAGATCGCCCAGTTGCAGGCCGCCGGGCTGATCCAGCGCCGCCCCGCCCCCGAGGACGGGCGCGCGTCGCTGATCAGCGTGTCCGAGGCCGGTCTCGAACGGCTCGAACTGTGGCGGAAGCAGTACCTCGAGTTCTTCGAGACGGCACTGGGCGGCTGGGACGAGGCCCGGATCGAGGGCCTCACGTCGCAGCTCGCCGAATTGAACGAAGGTCTGCGCGCGACGCTCGGCCCGTCCGGGTACTGCGCCGGCGCACCGCACGCGGGAAAGTGAAGTAGCGAATAGTGGAAACCACCGCAACCGGGCAGCCGATGACGCACCGGGAAATCCTCAAGGCCTTCACCGGCCTTTTGCTGGCCCTGCTCGTGGCGTTGCTGTCGTCGACCATCGTGTCCAACGCGCTGCCGACGATCCTCGCCGACCTGCACGGTTCGCAGAGCGAGTACACCTGGGTCGTCACCGCGACGCTGCTGACGTCGACCGCGACCACCCCGATCTGGGGCAAGCTCTCCGACCTGTTCAGCAAGAAACTGCTGTACCAAATCGCGATCGTCGTCTTCACCGTCGGTTCGGCACTGGGCGGGATCGCGCAGTCGATGCCCGAACTCATCGCCTACCGCGCGCTGCAGGGCATCGGGCTCGGCGGCTTGCAGGCGCTGATCCAGGTCGTCATCGCGGCGATGATCGCGCCGCGCGACCGGGGCCGCTACACCGGTTACACCGGCGCGGTGTTCGCCGTCGCGACCGTCTCCGGCCCGTTGATCGGCGGGCTGATCGTGGACTCGCCGCTCGGCTGGCGCTGGTGTTTCTGGGTGTGCGTGCCGCTGGCCGTCGTCGCCTTCGTCGTGCTCGGCCGGACGCTGAAGCTGCCGGTGCTCAAGCGCAAGGTGCGGATCGACTGGCTGGGCGCGACCCTGCTGGTCGGCGGCGTCGCGCTGCTGCTGATCTGGGTTTCGCTGGCAGGCGGCAGCTTCGGCTGGGTCTCGTGGTCGAGCGCCGCGTACGTCGGCGGCGCGATTGTCGCGCTGGCGCTGGCGGTTCTCGTCGAATCCCGGGTCGCGGAGCCGGTGGTTCCGCTGCGGCTCTTCCGCAACCGCACCTTCACGCTGTCCGTGCTCGCCTCGCTGGCGGTCGGCACCGCGATGTTCGGCGGTTCGGTGTTCCTCGGGCAGTACTACCAAATCGCCCGCGGGTTTTCGCCGACGCACGCCGGTCTGATGACGCTGCCGATGGTGCTGGGTCTCGCGGTCGCCTCGACCGGGGCGGGGCAGGTCATTTCCCGCACCGGGCGCACCAAGCCGTTCATGATCGCGGGCGGGATTTCGCTGCTGGCCGGGCTGTTCCTGCTCTCGACGGTGGACCACGCGACGAACCTGACGCTGATGGGCGGCTACCTCGCGCTGGTCGGCCTCGGGCTGGGCTTCCTGATGCAGAACCTGGTTTTGGTAGTCCAAAACACGGTCGCGATGAAGGACATCGGGTCGTCGTCCTCGGTCGTCACGTTCTTCCGGTCGCTCGGCGGCGCGGCGGGCGTGTCCGCGCTCGGTGCGGTGCTCGCCGCCCGGGTGGCCACGAACATCGCGAACTCCCTTTCGCAGTTGGGCATTCACTCGAGCGGCGCGGCTTCCGGTGGCGGCGGCACGTTCGCCATCTCGTCGCTCCCGCCGGCGCTGCAGCCGGTGGTGCGCGGGGCTTTCGGCGACGCGACCGGCACGGTCTTCTTCGTCGCGGGCTGCATCGCCGTGGTCACCTTCCTCGCGGTGCTGTTCATCAAGGAGGTGCCGCTGCGCCGGACCCTCGACGCGGACGCGCCGGCACCGACCGCGGTTTCCGCCGAGGCCGTCTCCGTGGTCGAGGCTCCGGTCGAGATGACCTCCGTGTTGCGCGGCCGGGTTCTCGACGCGGCTGGGCGCCCAGTGTCCGGTGTCGTGCTCACGCTCACCGATATGGCGGGACGGCAGGTCGATGTCGGGCGTACGGGACGTACTGGCGCGTACGAGTTGTCGGCGAACACTGTGGGCGAACACGTCCTTCTCGCGACAGCTGGTTCGACGCGGCCCGCCGTGTCGACCGTGCGGCTTAACGGCAACGCGCGTTGGCACGACTTGCTGTTGGACAGCCAGGGCACCATCTCGGGTCGCGTACGCGTCGCTGGTCGCCACGCCGTCGTCGCAGGCGCGGTGCTGACTCTCACCGACCAGCTGGGCATTGTCACCGCAACGCACATCGCGGGCGGCGACGGCGCGTACCGCTTCACGGGAATCGAACCGGGCGCGTACACGCTCACTGTGTCCGCGCACGGATACACGCCGCACGCCGAACCGATGACGGTCGGCGATGGTGCGGCGGCACAACATGATGTCGAACTGAGCGAAGCCGTCGAGCGAGAGTTCGTTAAGCACCAAGGAACACTCAGCGTCGACTAAAGGGGCTCGTGAGTGTTTGTCCCGGATCGCACCGCGACGGACACTCACGAGCTTTCTACTGGGAGTGGCATTTGCCGCCAACCGATGCGCCCTCCCGGCCCTGCCTCGTCCCCCTTCCCCGGAGGTAGCGTCGAATATGTGACGCGAAGCAGGGTCGCGATGTTGCTGGCACTGGGGATCGACAACTTCGGTTCCGGACTTTTCCTTCCGCTCGCACTGCTTTACGTGACGCGGGTGATCGGAATCCCGCTCGTCGAAGCGGGCACCGCGGTCACCGTGGGCACCACGGCGGGGCTGTTGATGCCGCCGCTGGCCGGGCGGCTGGTGGATCGCGCTGGGCCGAGAGCCGGAGTTCTCGCGGCGCAACTGTTGCAGGCTGCCGGAATCAGCGCGTATTTGTTCGCGCACGACACCGGCGGAGTGGTGGTCGCCGCCGTCCTTCTTGGTGCCGGGCAACAATTGTTCTACAGCTGCTTGTTCGCGCTCGTCGCCGAAGTCGCCGGAGACGTGCCGAAGGATCGGCCGTTCGCCGAAGTCGGCATGGTGCGCGCGGGCGGATTCGGGCTCGGCGGGCTGATGTCGTCGGCACTGCTCACTTGGTTCGGCGACAGCGGATACAGCGTCGCGCTCGTCGTGGACGTGCTGACTTTCCTCGCGGCGGCGGGCCTCCTCGCGGTATTCATCCCGCCTGGCCGCCGGTTCGCGCCCGCGGCGCGCGTGCGGAGCGGAGTGCTGCGCAACCGCCCGTACCTGACGTTGATCCTGCTGAGCGGGCTCTTCGGGCTGTCGCTCGACTTCTTTCTCATCGGCACCCCGGTGTTCGTGCTCGACCGGCTGCACGCGCCGACCTGGCTGCCCGGCGCGATCCTGTTCCTGCTGACCGTGCTGACCAGCGCGGGCGGCACGATCGCGCTGCGGCTCACCCGGGGCCTCACCCGGATCAGCGCGATGCGGGCCGGGTCCGCGCTGTTCGCCGCGTGGTGCCTGACGAGCGTCGGCGTGCTGCTGGTGCCACGTACCTGGCAGGTGCCGTATCTGCTGGCCGCCACGCTGGTGTTCGCCGCCGGTGACCTGGTGTTCGGTCCACGCTCCGGCGCACTCGCCGAGGCCGCCGCACCCCCCGAAGCGAAGGGCCGTTACCTCGCCGCGTTCCAATACGCGTTCACTGTGGCTCAGGTGCTCGCTCCGGCGATCGTGTCGTTGTTTTCCGTAGCGGCATGGTTACCCTGGGTTCTGGTCGGGGGTTGCGCTTGCCTCGCCGCGCTCGGGCTCGGCAGGCTGGGACCGAGGCTGCCCGCGGCCGCGGTGGCACCAATTCAGAGTTGAGCGGAACAGACTCAACTTTGCTGACGTTATATCTGTGGATGGGCCTTGGTCGGGCCTGTCACCAGGTATTTCCACGAACGCATGAGGTGAGGGATGGACGCTTTCAACCCGACCACGAAGACCCAGCAGGCGATTTCGTCCGCGGCGCAGGCGGCCACGGTGGCCGGCAACCCGCACGTATCGGCCGCCCATGTGCTGGGCGCCCTGCTGGCGCAGGGTGACGGGACCACCGCACCGCTGCTGACCGCGGTCGGGGCGGACCCCGAGACGGTGCACAAGGAGCTCGAGCCGATCATCAACGGGCTGCCGTCGGCGACCGGCGCGACCGTGTCGACTCCGCAGTTCGACGCGCCCGCGGTCAAATCGCTCACGCAGGCGCAGAAGCTCGCCACCGAACTGGGTGACGAGTACGTGTCGACCGAGCACCTGCTCGTCGGCCTCGCCACCGAAGGCGGCCAGGTCGCGGATCTGCTGAAGCGGCACGGCGCCACGCCGGACGCGCTGCGCGAGGCGTTCGCGAAGGTGCGCGGGTCGGCCCGGATCACCAGCGCGGATCCCGAAAGCACGTTCAAGGCGCTCGAGAAGTACGGCGTCGACCTCACCGAGCGGGCCCGTTCGGGCGAACTCGACCCGGTCATCGGCCGCGACACCGAGATCCGCCGCGTCGTGCAGGTGCTTTCCCGGCGCACCAAGAACAACCCGGTGCTGATCGGCGAACCGGGCGTCGGCAAGACGGCGATCGTCGAGGGCCTCGCCCAGCGGATCGTCGCGGGCGACGTGCCGGAATCGTTGCGCGGCAAGCGAGTCGTCGCGCTCGACCTCGGGTCGATGGTCGCCGGCGCGAAGTTCCGCGGCGAGTTCGAAGAGCGGTTGAAGGCGGTCCTGAAGGAGATCACCGACTCCGCGGGCGAGGTCATCACGTTCATCGACGAGCTGCACACGATCGTCGGCGCGGGCGCGACCGGCGAGGGCGCGATGGACGCGGGCAACATGATCAAGCCGATGCTCGCCCGCGGCGAGCTGCGGATGGTCGGCGCGACCACGCTCGACGAGTACCGCCAGCACATCGAGAAGGACCCGGCGCTGGAACGCCGTTTCCAGCAGGTGCTGGTCGGCGAGCCGTCGCCGGAGGACACCATCGCGATCCTGCGCGGGCTGAAGGAGCGCTACGAGGTGCACCACGGGGTCCGGATCACGGACGCCGCGCTGGTCGCCGCCGCGACGCTCTCGGACCGCTACATCACCGCGCGGTTCCTGCCGGACAAGGCGATCGACCTGGTCGACGAGGCCGCGTCGAAGATCCGCATGGAGATCGACTCGCGTCCGGTGGAGATCGACGAGGTCGAGCGTGCGGTGCGGCGCATGGAGATCGAGGAGATGGCGTTGTCCAAAGAGGACGACGCGGCCTCTCTCGAACGCCTGACCGCGCTGCGGGCCGAACTGGCCGAGAAGCGCGAGGAACTCACCGCGCTGACCGCCCGCTGGCAGAACGAGAAGGGCTCGATCGAGACCGTCCGTGAGCTGAAGGAGCAGCTGGAGCAACTGCGCGGCGAATCGGAACGCGCCGAACGCGACGGCGACCTCGGCAAGGCCGCCGAGCTGCGGTACGGCCGGATTCCGGCGCTGGAAAAGGAGTTCGAGGCCGCGATGGCCGCGAACGAGGCCAGCAAGCAGAACGTCATGCTCAAGGAAGAGGTCGGCGCGGACGACGTCGCGGACGTGGTCAGCGCGTGGACCGGCATTCCCGCCGGGCGTCTGCTCGAAGGCGAGACGGGCAAGCTGCTCCGGATGGAGGAGGAGCTGAACCGCCGCGTCATCGGCCAGGACCAGGCGATCCAGGTGGTCGCGGACGCCGTGCGCCGCGCCCGGGCGGGCGTGGCCGACCCGGACCGGCCGACCGGCTCGTTCCTGTTCCTCGGCCCGACCGGTGTCGGCAAGACGGAGCTGGCGAAGGCGCTGGCGGAGTTCCTGTTCGACGACGAGCGCGCGATGCAGCGCATCGACATGAGCGAGTACTCCGAGAAGCATTCGGTGGCCCGCCTGGTCGGTGCTCCCCCGGGCTACGTCGGATACGACCAGGGCGGCCAGCTGACCGAGGCCGTGCGGCGCCGCCCGTACACGGTGGTGCTGCTGGACGAGGTCGAAAAGGCACACCCGGACGTGTTCGACGTGCTCCTGCAGGTCCTCGACGACGGGCGGCTGACCGACGGCCAGGGACGGACGGTGGACTTCCGCAACACCATCCTGATCCTGACGTCGAACCTCGGCTCGCAAGCCATCGCCGACCCGGCGCTGGACGAACGCCAGCGCCGCGACGCGGTGATGGAGGTCGTGCAGCGGCAGTTCAAGCCGGAGTTCCTGAACCGGCTGGACGACATCGTGGTGTTCCACGCGCTCGGCACCGAGCAGCTGACGTCCATTGTGGACATCCAGGTCGCCCGGCTGGCGAAGCGCCTTGCCCAGCGTCGCCTGCACCTCGAGGTCACGGATGGCGCCCGGGAGTGGCTGGCGTTGAACGGCTTCGACCCGATCTACGGCGCCCGCCCGCTGCGCCGGCTGGTGCAGTCGGCGATCGGGGACCAGCTGGCGAAGCAGCTGCTGTCCGGTGAAGTCCGGGACGGGGACACCGTGCGGGTGGACCTGCCGGAGCTGGAGACCGGCGACACGCTGAAGGTGTCGCGGGTCTGACCTGACGCAGGTCGCCGCACAAAAAACCGCCCGGCCGCGGAAACGCGACCGGGCGGTTTTCGTCTTCAGGAGGAGGCGTCCTCAGGGCGATCCGATTCCACCGGCCGAGGCGGCGGAACCTCGCCCCGGCCTGGCGGGGTCCGCGGCGCGGGCGGAGAAGGCTGCCGTTCCGTCATCCGGGTGTCCGCCGGGGACGGGGCCGACGTCTCCACCGCGCGAGTGTCGACCGGCCGGGTCGCCGTGGTGTCCGCCGGGGACGGCGCGGTCGTCGGGACCGGCGGGGCAGGCGGCGCGGCCGGGGTGCCCGCGGAAGGCGTCCACGTCCGGTTCGAGTCGTAGTCCTCGTCGAACGGGTCCACGATGTCCGCGATCTCGCCCAGGTCGCGCAGCAGCCGCTCGAGCCGCGACGGCCCGGCGCCCGGCACGACGCTCGCCAGGACCCACTCGTTCTCCAGCCAGGCCACCCCGACGTCGCCGCCGAGCTGGTCGGCCGCGTCCACCAGGTCCTGGGTGATGACCTGGCGCGCCCCCTCCGAATCGTCCGCGAAGGCGTAGCGCTGGCCGATCGGGCCGAGCATCTCCGGCATGTTCTCGCGCTGGAACGGCACGCTCGACAGCCACATCTCGACCGGCACCCGGTGCGTCTTGTTGCAGCGCACGGCCACGACCACCGCGGGCACCTGGCCCTGGGACTCGATGTCGAAGATGAACACCGGACGGCGGCCGTCGGAGGTGAAGGTGGAGCCCGCGACGACGTTCACCGCCGCGTCGGCTCCGAAGTAGCCGATCGCGCCCCCCGACCACTGCCGGGGCAGTCGTTCGTCCTCCTCCACGAATTGCCAGCCGCGCAACTGGGCCCAGCGCTGCCGCTCACGGTTGCGCGAGCCTTCCTTGGCCCGGTCCGCGAAGAGCAGGCCGAGCCCCGCCACCAGCGCGACGGCGGCGATGACGAACCAGATCCACGCCGAGATACCCACGCCGGTCAGGGTATCGCTGCCGGGCCCTCCTCCCGGGACGGCAACACCGTGTCGGCGCGCCCCGTTTGGCCGGAACCGTCCAGGTCGCGTCGACAAATCGGCTAATCGCCCGGCTCGGGTGTCCATTGCGGACGGGTTCCCGCTGACCGGACGGGCCGTTGCGCCTATCCGGCGATCGCGCCGGACAAGCCGGACAGGAACCTTGCCGGAGCGCTCCGGCAGCGAGTAGAGGTCGTTCGACAGCCTTTCCCGCCGCCGCCGACAGCAGGAAGGACCCCGCATGTCCCTCTCGAGAAGATCGGTGCTGACCGGGACCGCGGCGGCGCTCGGCGCGCTCGCGCTGCCCGGGGCCGCGGCGGCGCGCACCGCGCGCGACTGGTCCCGCGCCGTCATCGACTCCACTATGAAGCGCTACCCGCCGGCGTCTATCGGTGGGTGGAGTTATCCGCTCGGCCTCTACTTCTACGGCCAGTACCTCTTCTACCGGCGTACCAGGGAGCGGCAGTATCTCGACTACGTCATCGCCTGGTACGACCGTTTCATCACCGCCGACGGCATCTCCAACAGCTTCAGCAGCCTCGACTCGATGCGCGCCTGCCAGATGCTTCCGTTGCTGTACAACGAAACCGGCGACGCCAAGTACCGCAAAGCCGCCGATCAGCTGCGCAAACGCTTCGAGACCTACCCGCGCACGAGCGACGGCGGGATGTGGCACGCGGTCAGCCGCCAGCATCAGCTGTGGGGCGACGGGGTTTATATGGCGCAGCCGTTTCTTGCCTTGTACGGCAAGGTTTTCGGCGATCCGGCCTACTGTTACGAGGAATCCGCCAAGAACCTGTCCGTCTACTTCGGACACCTCAAGGAGCCTGCTAAGGGGCTGATTTATCACGCCTATGACGAAAGTGGTTCCCAGCCGTGGGCGACTGGGCCTGGCAAGCACTCCGGCTTTCACTGGGCTCGGGCGGTCGGGTGGTTTGGGATGGCGGCGATTGACGTCCTTGAGGTGTTGCCTGGTGATCATCCGCGGCGGGCGGAGTTGGTCGGGATCGTTCAGTTTCTTGCCGACGGTTACCGCCGGTTCCAGGATCCGCGGACTGGGCGGTGGTATCAGGTGGTTGACCATGGTGCCGACGCCGGGAACTGGTTGGAGACGTCCGCGTCTTCGATGTATGCGTTCACCGTTTCCCGGGGGATCGAGCGCGGTTATTTGCCCGCTTCGTATGCCTCGGTCGCTCAGCGGGGGTATGCGGGGGTGTTGCAGAAGGTGTCTGTCGGGGCGGATGGGGTGACGAATATTGCTGACATTTGCGAGGGGACGAATGTTGGGGATCTCGCGTTTTACTTTGGGCGGAAGAGGGTGACCAATGACTTCCATGGGCTGGGGGCGTTTTTGATTATGAATGAGCAGTTTGCTCGGTATCGCTGCTCGTCGCCTGGGGGCGACATCGCAGCTTCCGGTGGGTGCGTGGGGCACCCCGAAGGTTGATTGTGCTGACGGTTCGGGGGTGCTTGTCAAGGCATCTTTCCCGCCTTGACAAGCACCCCCGAGCCGCAGGGAGGCTTCGTATCGGGGTTGGGGGGAGGGCTGGGTGCCTCGCTGTTTGGGTGGTTTGGCTGCGGGTTTAGTGACGTGAGGGGAACCCTGAGGGACTCTGGGTGGATTCGAGGGGTTGTTGCAACGCGGGTGGTTCAACTGGTTTCGGTGAGGAGTGTAGCGAGGCGTTCGGCTGGGGTGTCCCAGCCGAGTGTTTTGCGTGGGCGGCGGTTGAGTTGTGCGGCGACGGCGGCGAGGTCGTCGGGGGTGTGGTGGGACAGGTCGGTGCTTGTGGGGAAGTACTGGCGCAGCAGGCCGTTGGTGTTTTCGTTGCTGCCGCGTTGCCAGGGGCTGTGGGGGTCGCAGAAGTAGACGGGGATGCCGGTGGCGACGGTGAATTCGTGGTGGCGGCCCATTTCGCTGCCCTGGTCCCAGGTCAGGGATCGTCGCAGGTGCGCGGGCAGGGTCGCGGCGGCGGTGGCGAGGGCGTCGCGGACGGCGTCGGCGCCGCGGCCGTCGGGCAGCGCGACGAGCAGGGTGTAGCGGGTGGAGCGGTCGACGAGGGTGGCGATGGCGGAAGCGTTGTCCTTGCCGATGATCAGGTCGCCTTCCCAGTGGCCGGGGACGGCGCGGTCGGCGGCTTCGGCGGGCCGGTCGCTGATCATGACCATGGGTTCGGCGAAGCGGGGCCGGCGTTGTTCGCCGGTGGCGCGGGGTTTGCGCGTGGTGCGGCCGGTGCGCAGGGCGCGGGCCAGCTCGCGGCGCAGTTCGCCGCGGCCTTGGACGTAGAGGGCTTGGTAGATCGTTTCGTGGGTCACGTGCAGCTCCGGCCGGTCGGGGTGGTCGCGGCGCAGCCGGGCGGCGATCTGCTCCGGGCTGAATTTGTCGTCCAGCATCGCCTGCACCCGGTCCCGCAGTTCGGGGCAGGCCGCGATCTTGCCGGTTTTCGGCCGCGGGCGGCGTGCCCGGGCCAGGTCGTGGGCGGCGTGGGGCCGGTATTCGCCGCAGGGGCGGGCGTTGCGGGCGATCTCCCGGCTGACCGTGGACGGGCTGCGGCCCAGCTCGGCCGCGATCGCGCGCCGGGAGCGGCCCGCGGCCAGCCCGTCCGCGATCGCGATCCGCTCCTCGACCGACAGGAACCGGCCCGGGTCCGGCTCGGGCGGGGCCGGGCACGCGGCCGCGTTCGCGCCCGCGCGGCTCGGCCGCCCGTGCCGCCAATAGTGCCCGGTCCTGCGGTCGACCCCGACCCTGCGGCACGCCTCGACCGTGCCCACGCCCTCTGCCACAAGATCAAAATACCGGCGGCGTTCCGCCGCCAGCCTCACCCGGCCCCGCGGAGCCCGACCACGCCCGACCACGACCACTGCAACCCCTGCACAACTCAGGCGTTGCAACCACCACTAGAACCCAAGCTGAGTCCCTCAGGGTTCCCCTCACGGCATTCGCTGCTTTATGACTCGCCGGTGGGGTTGGCGGGCTTGGCCAGCGGGCCTGGCGACCAGATTCCGGAGTGCGTCACTGACTTCTGGTGCAGTGCGGCCGAGGCCGGAAGGGCGTTCGAGACCTCTGGCTTCACTTCGTACAGCGTTCCCCAGTCTCGGTCGACGTCGCCTTCCAGGTACGTCGGCAGTGCTTCCATCTGGGTGCTCGCGTCCATCCACACGAACGGGCCGCCGCCTGCTGGCGAGGACCAGTAGCGGCCGACTGTGCGCAGGTCGTCTCCCGCGCTGATTCGGTACTTCGGCATTTCGGCGATCCCGTTGTGGATCGACGACGGGCGCAGACACGGGTGTTGTGCGGCGGCGGCCCACTCCAGGAAGACCGGGTCCTGGCCGACCACGTCGGTCATTTTCGCGATCTTCGGGGCCCGCGGCGCGCTGAACGCGAACCAGCCGTCGTTGCCGAGCCCGCGGCCCTTCGCCACGATTCGCACCTGGTCCGCGCCCTCGGGCACGCTGACCCGCGCGTCGCGCCACTCCGTGTTCTTCTTCTTCGCTTCGAGCTGCTCGCGGCCGAGCACCTGGAAACCGGCTGGGGTGTTCTTGCCGAATTCGGCGGTCAGCGAGTTCGGGTCTTCCGCCTTGCCGGTGAGGGAAACGACGATCGGCACCGAGCCGTCGCGGGCTCGTTCCGGGATCGAGTACCACTGGGTGCGCAGGTCGCCCGCGCCGTCGCCGGACTTGTGGTAGCTGCCCCAGATGGGCGCGTCGTCCTTGCCGAAATCGTACGGCGGCTTCCATTTGTCGTCCGACGGCATTCCGCCGTTGGTGACGAAGCCCTTCTGGGTGCTGGCCAGCCAGTCCTTCGGCGTGGTCCCGTGGTCGGCGTCGGACGGCACCTGCCAGCCCGGAGCGGCGTTCTGCGGCTGCTGCGGCGCGGCTTCGAGCAGCCCGGCCTTCGGATCGCGCTCGACCTTGATGTAATCCGACAGCCCGCAGCTCTGCCCGGCCAGCTGGCGGATGTTGTCGGCACCCATGTTGTAGGTGTCCCAGCGCTTCTGGATGCCCTTCGCGATGCTGCCGATCTCGAACAGTACCAGAATCGCGCACACCGTCGACAGCGGTGCGAGCCCGAGACGCAGCGCCCGGCCGCGGTTTTCCAGGTCGGACCGAGGCACCGGCGCGGGCGGCACGAACGGTTCGTGCTCGTTGTGCTTCATGTGCTCGATCGCCGCGACCGCCAGCGCGACCGCCGCCGCCACGAGCGCCATCGTGCTCAGCTTGATCCCGAAGATCTGCGGCGGCAGGTCGAACCACGGCACGCCCCACGCCGAGACGTACCACCAGGCGTTCGGCCCGGTCGAGGCCAGCGCGACGATCACCATCAAGCCGGCGAAGAACGCCGCGCGGTTGCGGCGCGACAGCAGCACCGTCGTGCTCGTCGACAACGCGGTGAGCGCGGCGAGCGGGCCGCCGACCGCGACCAGCATGCCGAAGTGGTGCGTGTGCTTGGTCGGCGCGACCGCCAGGACCACAAAGGACAGTGCGCTGATGCCGAGCAGGCGGCGGCTCGGGCCGAGCGCGGCGCCGCGGATGTTCCCGCGCCGCAGCAGCACGACCGCGCAGGTCGCGAGGCACAGGAAGATCAACAGCACCGGGAACCGGCGCGTCATGGAGCCGTCCGGGCCGTTGCTGAACAGCATCGAGTACCGGTCCAGTTCGTCGTACCAGGACCCGGTCGGCCCGAGCGACGACCGCAGCCGTACCGATTCGAGCGCGCCGCGCAGGGTCTGGTCGCAGAAGATCAGCGCGAGAATCACGAGCCCGGCGGCGGCGATCGGCGCGAGCACCGGGATCCAGCCGAACTGGCGCGCGTGCCGCAGCACGATCTTCGCCAGCGGTTTCAGCCCGACCACGAACGGCAGCACGGCCATCAGCCCGTGCGGGTTGACCGAGACGCACAGCGCCGCGACGGTCAGCCCGATCGCCGCCGGGCCCAGCCGCCGGGTCGCCACCGCGCGTTCGACGGTGCAGATCGAGATCAGCGACAGCAGCGCGACCAGGTTCTCCGGGCGCAGGCCGTTGTCGTAGGGCAGCCAGAAGGCGAGGAAGACCGCGCCCGCCGCCCAGCCGGCCGCGCTGCTGATCCGCACCTGCCTGCCGAGCCGAGGCAGCACGCCCCGGCTGATCAGCATCCAGCAGGCGACGCCCATCAGCAGCGACGGCAGCCGCATCCACGGCGTCAGCGAGCTGACCTTGGTCATCGCCGCGTAGACGTCGACGAACCACGCCATCGGCGCGTCCGGCGCGGCGAACCACCGGTAGTACTCGCCGATGTACCCGGCGTCGCCGCGCACGCGCGCCATGGTCGTGAAGTAGCCGTCGTCGGCGGTCATCGCGCCGATCAGCCACCAGACGACGAGCGTGCCGAGCACGGCTATGTCGAGGAATTTCAGCTTCCACCAGCCGCGCGCGGCCAGCCGGGGCGCGCGCCGGCCGGTAAGCCGGTCCAGGCGGTACAGCGCGAGCACCGCGCCGATGAAGCAGAGCACCGACAGCGCGATGGCGGCGAGCTTGATGCCGGTCGCGGTGCTGGCCCAGCGGTTGTCGACCTGGGCGGAGACCGAGAGGCCGTGCGTGTCGTCCTGGTTCGTGAGGTCGGAGAAGAAGCCGGTGAGCTGCGGCCGGTGGTCGTCGCTGACGTCCGCCAGCCGGGTGCCGCCGACGGACGCGGTCGTGTGCTGCGCGTCGGAGTGCACGGTGATCGTGCAGTCGCCCTCGCCGAGCGGGGCCGCGCCGAGCTGCTGGCCCTGTGAGGAGAGCGTGAGCTGACCGTCGCCGACCTGCAGGGCCATCCCGGTGACGGCGCCGATGCCGGAGCTCGGCGGGTTAGTGCTGAACAGCACGGCGCTGCCGTCGGTACGCGCGTCGAGCGCCCGCGCGGTCGCGCAGGGGACCTTCGCGTCGAGCGAAATCGGCGCCTGGGCGGTCAGCGGGGCGGACACCGCTCTGGTGCCCTGGGCGGTCGGCCAGTCGAGGGTGGTTTGCTCGAGCGTGACGGGCAGGAACGGGACCGCGATCGCGAGAATCGCGCCGGCGATCCCGAAAACCGCGGCGAGCAACCGAGCCCGACGCCCGGCCTGGCTCTTGCCGATAGCTGTCGGCGACGCCTTGTCGGCGGCAACGGATTCGAGGTCGACCACGCCCCGCAGGCTATCCAAGCGGATGTGAGGCTCCCGCTGGGGACTCTCCCGGGGGCGGCCCTACCTGGTCGAGCCGGGCATTCGCCGCCGAATAACCACGGTGGGTAAAGGAACCCGGGGCCCGTTTACGGCGAACGGGTGAAGCGGTGCAGCTCACGACGGCTCGGCTGGGAGGCCGTTTCACGATCCGGGAACGGTCCGGACGCGGTTGCCGAAAGCGGACCCGGCGATTCGATGAACTCAGCCGGGCGAAAACGTGAACGGCGGTCCGGAAACTGTCCATCCGTGGTCGATGACCGGATTTCCCAGCACTTCGGCGCCCACGTGTTGGCTCCGCGTAACCGGAACACCCAGAGTGGAAGCGCTGCTCGCCCGTGCCGCCGCGAGGTCCGCGGCCGACAGTTCGCCGTGGAAGCCCTCCGTGCGTTCGGCGGTCGACTGGCTCGTCGCGGCCAGCGTGTGGACCGGGCCGAGGTCGCCGGACACGCTGTGCCGCTCGGTGGACTCCAGCCGCGCCACGTCGAGCTTGCCGGTGAACTGGCCGAGCACGTTCTCGTCCGAGTTCGCGACCACCGAGCCGGCCGGGCCGAGGTCGACGGCGTCGGCGGAGGTGCGTTCGACGCGGGTGCCGCTCATCAGGTCGCCGGAGAACCGGCCGGCCAGCCCGGTCTCGGCTGCCGTCTTGCTGGCCGACAGCGCGTCAACGCCGTGCGGCAGCTGGACGCCGTGCCGCATCGACTGGTCCAGACCGGCCACGTGCGCCCCGCCGAACGGCTGCGTGTGGTGCGCGCCGAGGTCGTTGCCGGTGACCGCGCGGGCCGTGTCGCCGAGACGCAGGTCGTGGTTCTGGGACTGCCCGGCGGCGTCCGGAGCGAGCGCCTGGTGCAGGTTCGACGCGGCGGACGCGGGCAGCTCGTGCGTCGTGACCGTCTCGTCGCGGGTGAACTGGAGGTCGGAGGAGGAACCGTGCTGGTGCAGGTCGAGCGGCAATCCCCCGCGCGGGGTGTCCGCCAGCGCCGCGGCCGGGCCGGCGAGCAACAGAGCGAGGGGCGCCGCACCGGCGGCCATCCGGGGCAAATATCCGGGCGTCCGCTTGGTGTGCTTGCCCATGCGCCGGACCATACTGCGCCACCAGGGCGAACGCAGCTGAAAAACGGGTAGCTTCACCCACATGACCACCACTTCTTTGATCACCGGCGCCACCGCGGGCATCGGCGCGGAATTCGCGCGAAGGCTCGCCGCTGAAAAGAGCGACCTCGTTCTGGTCGCCCGGGACGAGGAGCGGCTGGCCGCGCTGGCCGAGCAGCTGCGCGCGCGGCACGGCGTCGAGGTGACCGTGCTGTCCGCCGATCTGTCCGAAGTGGACGGCCGCCGCCGGGTCGCCGAGCTGCTCGAAACCCAGCCGATCGACCTGCTGGTCAACAACGCGGGTTTCGGGCTGAGCGGCGAGTTCTGGGAGATCCCGGCCGAGGACCTGCAGCGGCAGCTCGACGTGAACGTCACCGCCGTGCTGCAGCTGACCCGGGCGGCGCTGCCGGGCATGGTCGAACGCGGACGCGGCGACGTCATCAACGTCTCCAGCGTCGCGGGCTTCTTCTCGGGCCGCGGCTCGACCTATACCGCCAGCAAGAACTGGGTGACGTCGTTCACCGAGGGCATCGCGATGTCGCTGCCGAAGGGCGTGCGGATGATGGCGCTGTGCCCCGGCTTCACCTACACCGAGTTCCACGAGCGCGCCGGCCTGCGGCGGGAGGGGCCGAAGGCGCTCTGGCTGGACGTGGCCCAGGTGGTCGACGAAGCCCTCGCCGACCTGCGGCGCGGCAAGGTGCTCTCGGTGCCGAGCCTGCAGTACAAAGCGCTGGTCGGGATCGGCGGGCTGCTGCCGCGGCCGGTGCTGCGCAAGCTCGCCGGCGGGTTCGGCAACCGCCGCCGCACCTGAGGGGTAGGGGCAGCCCTACCCCTCAGGTGCGGGTGCGCCCCAGGGTGTTTTCTCCCGGCAGGCCATAGCGTTTTCCCCATGGCGACTGGGGAAGCGGTGCGGCTTGAATCCGTCCGCAAGGAATACGGCCGGGTGACGGCACTGGACGGGGTGAGCCTCGCGTTCCCGCGCGGCGGGTTCACCGCGGTGATGGGCCCGTCGGGCTCGGGCAAAAGCACGTTCCTGCACTGCGCGGCCGGGCTCGACCGGCCGACCGGCGGTTCGGTCCAGCTCGACGGCCAGGAACTGGGCAAGCTCTCCGAAACGCAGCTCACGAAGCTGCGCCGGGACAAGGTCGGGTTCGTCTTCCAGGCGTTCAACCTGCTGCCCGCGCTGACTGTCGAGCAGAACGTCGTGCTGCCGCTGCGGCTGGCCGGCCGTCGCGCGGACCGGCATCGCGTCGCCGAGATGCTCGGGCACGTCGGGCTGAGCGACCGGCGCAAGCACCTGCCGGGCCAGCTTTCCGGCGGCCAGCAGCAGCGGGTGGCGATCGCCCGCGCGCTGGTCAGCCGTCCGGCGGTGCTCTTCGCTGACGAGCCGACCGGCGCGCTCGACACGCGTACCGCGGCGGAAATCCTTGGCCTGCTGTCGGAATCGGTGCGCGGCGGGCTGACCGTCGTGATGGTGACGCACGACCCGGTCGCCGCCTCCTACGCGGATCGCGTCGTCTTCCTCGCGGACGGCCGCGTCGCCGGAGAACTGCACCGGCCGACCGCGACGGCGGTGGCCGAGCGCATGACGCACCTCGGCGCGTGGGCCGACCGGATGCCGGTGGGCGGGTTCTGATGTTCAGTCTTGCCTTGCGCACCTTGCGTTTCCGCACCGGCGGGTTCATCGCGGCGTTCGTGGCCGCGTTCCTCGGCGCGGTGATCGTGTCCGCCTGCGCCGGTCTGATGGAGACCGGGATCCGGTCCGCCACGCCGCCGCACCGGCTGGCCTGGGCGTCGGCTGTCGTTGCCGGACAACAGGATTTCGAACTTCACAAGCATTCCGACAAGCCCAAGACGCAGTCGGTCGCGCTGGCGGAGCGGGTCCGGTTGGACCGGTCGATGGCGGAGACGATCCGCGCGACACCCGGTGTGTCCACTGTGGTCGGCGAGGTGAATTTCCCGGTCTTGCTGGGCAAGCAGCCTCTCGTCGCGCACGGTTGGGAGTCCGCTCGGCTGCCTGGTCCCGCGCCGCGTGCCGACGAAGTGGTGCTGCCCGCCGCTAGCGGAGTGTCCGCTGGCAGCACGGTTGACCTTGCCGTGCAAGGGAAGATCAACCACTACCGGGTCGCTCGCACGGTGGATAGTACCGACGTGTTCTTCGCCGACGACGTGGCTGATCAGCTCTCCGGCCACCCGGGCAAGGTCGACTACTTCGGTGTCGTCACGGACAATCCAGCCGCTTTGCAGCTCGGATCGGGGGTGTCCGTGCTGACTGGGGATGAGCGCGGTCTCGCCGAATTCCCGGATGCGCAAGCGAGTGGCGGTCGGCTGATCCCGCTGTCCGGTGTCGCGGGCGGACTGTCCATTTCGGTCGCGGTGTTCGTCATTGCCAGCACCTTGATGCTGTCGGTGCGCCAGCGGCAGCGCGAATTGGCTCTGCTGCGCGCGATCGGCACGACGCCGCGGCAGTTGCGGCGCATGGTGCTCGGCGAAGCGCTGGTCATCGGCGTGCTCGCGACCGGAGTGGCGGCCGCGCTGGGCCCGGTGTTCGGCCGGTGGCTGTTCGACCAGTTCACGTCGGGCGGGTTCATTTCGCCCCAGGTGCAGTTTCACCAGGGCTGGATCCCGATGCTCATCGCGGCGGGCGCGACGCTGCTCGCGGTCGGGCTTTCCGCGCTGGTGGCCGGATTCCGCGTCGGCCGCATCCGGCCGACCGAGGCGCTCGCCGAGGCCTCCGTGCCGCGCGGCTGGCTGACTCCGGTGCGGCTGATCGTCGCGTTGCTGTGCTTCGGCGGCGGGACCGCGCTGGGCATCGTCACGCTCGCGGTGATGACGGGACCCATCGCGGCGAGCACGGCGGGTCCGGCGGTGATGCTGTGGGCGATCGGCGTCGCGATGATCAGCCCGGGCGTCACGAAGCTGACGGCGATCCTGCTGTCGGGTCCGATGCGGCTGATCAGCGGTGTCACCGGCTGGCTGGCGATCACCAACACGCGCAACGCCGCCACCCGGGTGGCCGGCGCGGTCACGCCGATCATGCTCGCCGTCGGCATCGCGACCGCCAACATCTACCTGCAGACCACGACCACCGCCGCTTCCGCGCAAGCCTTCGCCGAAGACCTCCGCGCCGACGCGGTCGTCGCGGGCCCAACCGGCGTTTCTCCCGAGACCGTCGACCGAATCCGGCACGCGGACGGCGTCGCGGCCGCCTCGCCGTACGTCACCAGCCGGGCGCACCTCATCGCGCCGTTCGACGAGAACCAGACCAAGAAGGGCTACCCGGCACTCGGCCTGACCGACGCGTCGACCAACGCCGCGACGGTCGTGCGCGGCACTCTCGCCGACCTCACCGGCGACACGATCGCGTTGCCGGACACCGCCGAGGTCTCCCGGTCGGTCGGCGAGTCCGTCACGCTCCGTCTCGGCGACGGGAGCGACCGGACCCTTCGCGTCGTCGCGATCGTGCACCAGCGGCCCGGGGCCGAACAGCTCCTGCTGCCCGCCGACCTGCTCGCCGGACACACCACGTCCGGGCTGGCCCGGCAGGTGCTCGTCCGCGCCGCGCCCGGCGTCGACCAGGCCCGGCTGACCCAGAGCCTGACCGCCGTGACCGCCGGTCTCCCGGTGTCCGTCGGCGACCGGAGCACGCTGGCCGCCGCGAACGCCAAGAGCGACGAGACCGGCGCGTGGGTGAACTACCTGCTGGTCGGCATGATCGTCGGCTACACGATGATCTCCGTGGTGAACACGCTGGTCATGGCGACTTCGCGGCGGCGGAGGGAATTCGGCCTGCAGCGGCTCGGCGGGTTCACCCGGGGCCAGGTGCTGCGGATGGCCGCGGGCGAGGGCGGGCTGATCGCCGCGATCGGGATCCTGCTGGGCACCGTGGTGTCGGCGGGCGCGATCGTGCCGTTCTGTCTCGTCGCGACCGGCCGGGTGCTTCCGGAGGGGCCGGTGTCGGTCTACCTGGTGATCGTCGCGACCGCGCTCGTGCTCGCTCTGACCGCCGCGGTCCTGCCCGCTTGGGTGGCGACGCGGACGCGTCCGGTGACGGCCGTCGCGACCGGGGAGTGACGCGCGGAAGTTGTCGGTGCCGTGTGTAAGACTCTCGGCCGTGGCGTACCCCGGGTTGGATCAAACTGCGAAGCTCGAACTGGCCAGGCTGGTCAGCGAACTGGCCGTCGTGCACGGCAAGGTCACCTTGGCCTCGGGCAAGGAAGCCGACTACTACGTCGACCTCCGGCGCGCGACGCTGCAGCACGCGGCCGCCCCGCTGATCGGCAAGCTGCTGCGGCAGCTCACCGCGGACTGGGACTACGTCGCGGCCGGCGGGCTCACCCTCGGCGCGGACCCGGTGGCGCTGGCGATGCTGCACTCCGCCGCGGCCGAGGGCGTGGTGCTCGACGCGTTCGTCGTCCGCAAGGCGATCAAGGAACACGGGATGCAGCGCCGGATCGAGGGCGTGGAGGTGCGCGGGCAGCGGGTGCTGGCCGTCGAGGACACCTCCACCACCGGCGGCAGCGTGCTCACCGCGGTCGAGGCGCTGCGCGAAGGCGGGGCCACCGTGGTCGGCGTCGCGACGGTCGTCGACCGCGACACCGGTGCGCGGGAAGCCATCGAGAAGGCCGGGCTCGAATACCGGTACCTGCTGAACAAGGACGACCTCGGGCTCAGCTGAGCGCTTGCCCGAGCGAGAGTGAGCACAGTCACCCACAATGCGTGCGTGACGAATGCCCGCCTCCCGGTGTCCCCCTGACGGAAGGGGGTGCCGTGACCACGACAAGTGTCCCGCTCGACGACGCCACCCTCGTCGGCCGTGCGCGAGACGGCGATGTGCACGCGTACGAGCAGCTCGTGCGGCGTTATCAGGGCCCGATGTTCCGGCTCGCCCTGAAGATGCTGCATCACCGCGGCGACGCCGAGGACGTAGTGCAGGAAGCGTTCCTCGGCGCGTGGCGGAAGCTGGGACAGCTGAACGACGACAACGCGTTCGTCGGCTGGCTGTACCGAGGAACGACCAACCGCTGCCTCAACGTGATCCGGGCGCGCCGCCCGCAGGCCGACGTCGACCTCGACCTGGCCGAATCGCCGCGCCGCGACACGCAGCCCGAGCACGCGGCCCAGGTCAGCGGCCAGCTCGCGGCGCTCGACGAGGCGCTTCAGACACTCACCCCGCAGCAACGGGCGTGCTGGCTGTTGCGTGAAGTGCACGGCCGGTCGTACGACGAGATCAGCGAGATCGTCGGCGCGAACCCCACCGCGGTCCGGGGGCGGATTGCCCGGGCCCGTGCGCAGCTGGCGGAGGTGATGAAGCCGTGGAGGTGAACCAGGACTACGAATTGCCGTGCGGCCGGGAACTGGAAACGCTCTGGGAGAACCTGGACGAGGCCGACGAGCACCAGGCGGACTGTGTCCACTGCCGTACCGCGCGGGAAAGCCTGCTGGCGCTGCGCTCGGCGACGCAGGAGCTGATCGACGAGCCCGACCCGACCCCGCCGGACCTGTTCGGCCGGATCATGTCGGCCGTCCGCGCCGAGGTGCGCCGCGGTCAGATGCTGGATCTTCCCGCCGCCGAACCGGGCTCAGTCGAGGTGAGCGAGCAAGCCGTCGGGGTCGTGCTCCGCTATGCGGCCGACTCCGCGGGCAACGTCCGCGCCCGCCGGGTGCGGGTGCGAAAGGTCGGTGTCGATGCCTCTGGCGCGGCTCAGGTGGAGGTCGAACTCACCCTCGCGGCGCGTCTGGGGAACACCAGCGGCGCTGAGACGTTGGCCCGCGTACGAGAACTGGTGACCGCTGCCGCGACCTCGCGGGTGGGTATTTCGCTGGTCAGCCTGGATCTGCTGGTGGAAGACGTGTACGAGGACGGGGAATGACCGCCGAATACGTGATCGCCGCCCCGGTGATCGCGAGCGTCGCCGCCCGCGCGGCCGCTGAAACCGCCGGGGTGGTGCGCCTGGAACCGGGCCTGCGGGGTTTGGCGACCGCTTGGGCTCGCGAAGCCCGGCAGCGCTGGAAGGGCCTGGAACCGGCCCCCGCGGACGGGGTCCGGGTCCGCGCCCACGAAGACCGCCTGACCGTCGAGGTCGACGTGGTCGTCTCGGGTGCGGACCAGGCCGCCGCCGTGGGCCGCGCGGTGCAGCGGGCGGTGTTCCGGGAAGTCCTCGCGAAGACCGGTCGTTCCGTGGACGCCGTCCGGGTGTCCATTTTGGACATCGAAGTGGGGCGGCGGTGACCGATCCGCGTTCGCTGGCCGGAACGATCGCCGACGCCCTGTCCGCCCTCGACGGCCTCCGCCCCGCGACGAGCGTGGCCGCCGAGATCAGCTGGCTCCGGACCGATCCGGCCGGCGGAGCGGTGGATCTGACGTCGGATTCGGTGGAGATCCGGGTGGTGGCGTTGCGGTTGCCGCTGCCGCCGTTGCTGTCGGCCGCCGAGGCCCGGGTGCGTGCGGTGCTTGCGGGAACCGAGTGGGCGGACGCGAGCATCCGCTTGGTGGTGACGGACATCGACGGGGCGGCGTTCGCTGGCTGAACGCTGCCGATGCTGCGGCTCCAGGCGACCATGCTTCGGGTGATCAAGCTCCGGGTGACCAAGGACGAGAAACCTCGGACCTGGAACGTCGAACCCTATGGCGAGGAAGTCGTGCTCGCCGCCGATGACGTGCTCTCGATCGAGTTCGCACGCACCCCGTCGACGTGGCCTTCGAGGTGACCCTCTACCCCGATTCCGAGGCCGTCCGGACGATGGCGGGCGGCAATCCCCCTGCTGCCGGACGACCCCAAGCTGAACGCGGTCTCCCTCTGGCCGGACGTCGGCCGACCGCGTCCGTTGCCCCTTTCCGCGTTTCCGCCCGCTTTCTCCGACGATTCGCGCTCCTCGCGGCGGGTACGGAACGAAATCATTTTTGGCGCGGCGGGTCCCCTCGCGCAGGCGTTCCGGGGTGTCTCCTACCCGGAGTGATCCCTCCGTTACCTGCCGGGTGAACTCGTTGCTCCGGTGGGTCGAACATCACATCAGGTCCCCCTATTTCCCGCTCCGTGGGCGGGTAATCGGAGTAACGTCGCTGGTAGGTGCACTGGGAAGGGGGCGAAGGTGGACACGACAGTGGCGCACGTTCTCGCCGATGTCACCGTGGCCGTGCACATCCTCGCCCTGCTCTTCATCGGCTTCGGCGGCTTCCTCGCGTGGCGCTGGCCGAAGGTCATTTTCGTGCACATTTTCTTCGCGATGTGGGGCGTGCTGGTCAATGTCACGCCGATTCCGTGCCCGCTCACGGCGCTGGAGGATTTCTTCCGGCACCAGCAGGGTCTCGGCGATCTGCCCGGCGGGTTCAACGCGTATTACCTCTACGGCACGGTGATCCCGCGCTCGCTGCTGCCGGTGGTGGTCGTGGTGGCGCTGGCGGTGCTGGTGATCTCGTACCTGGGCGCGTACCTGAGGTGGCGCCACCGCCACGACGAGAGTCCGGCGCACGGCGTCAGCCTCGGCTGAGCGACAATCGTCCTTCGTGACGACGGAACAACCCGAAGCGGGCCCCACCGAGTGGGTGAACCGCGAGGAGGTAGGCGTCGGTCCCTGGCCGGGCACCTGGCCAGACGACCCGCGCTACGACCCCGAACTCCTGGCCAACGGCGACCGCCGCAACGTGGTCGACGCCTACCGCTACTGGCGCCGCGAAGCCATCGTGTCCGATGTGGACACCCGACGGCACCCGTTCCACGTCGCGATCGAAAACTTCCAGCACGACCACAACATCGGCACGGTAGTCCGCACCGCGAACGCCTTCGCGGCCGCAGAAGTCCACATCGTCGGCCGCCGCCGCTGGAACCGCCGAGGCGCGATGGTGACGGACCGCTACCAGCACCTTCGCCACCACGAGGACGTCGCGAGCCTGCTGAATTTCGCCACGGCGGAGGGTCTGACGGTGGTAGCCGTGGACAACACGCCCGGTGCCGAGCCGGTGGAAACCGCCGAGTTGCCCCGGAACTGCCTGCTGCTGTTCGGCCAGGAAGGCCCCGGCCTGTCCGAAGCGGCGCAGACGGACTCCGCGAAAGTGGTGTCCATCGCCCAGTTCGGGACGACAAGGTCGATCAATGCGGGTGTCGCGGCAGGCATTGTGATGCACGCGTGGATCCGCCAACACGCGGATCTGTCCCAAGCCTGGTAACCGCCGCCGGGGGTGCTCGTGAGTGGCTATGCCGGTTAGAACCGGCACAAACACTCACGAGACGCCAGTCCAAACGCCGGCCGCGGCGTTCTCCGGTGACGCTCCCCAGTACAGTCACCCGGACCGCGTCGTGGAGAGGCAGGTTTTCCGCAGCGCAGGCAGAATCGAGCCATGACCGCCGATTCCTCCGACGATCCCGCCGGTCCCGCCCCCGCCCGCCCCGATAAGTCCCACCCGGACCCGGCGCGCGCGGCTGCCCCTGCCGACCGCCCGGCAGCAGATGACACGACGAACGCTGCCGAGGGCATGGCGGACCCGGCCGAGGGCACGGCAGATCCGACCAAGGACGCGGGAAACCCGGCCAAGGGCAGGAAAAACGCGGCCGATCGCACGGAAAAGGCGGCCGATAGCGCGGCAGATCCGGCCGAGCGCGCAGCGGTCGAGCGCTCGGCGAGCGCCGCGGAAGGTTCGGCGAACCCGGCCGAGGGCGCGGCGAACTTATCCGGAAATGCGGCGAATCCGGCCGAGCGCGCGGCGGACCCGGCCGAGGGTGCGGCGGACCCCACTGCACGCCCGACAGCGATCGACGGTGCGCCAGAACCGGCCAAGGATGCAGCCCGTTCAGTCGACCGTGCCGCCGCCGACCGTGCCGCCGCCGACCGTGCCGCAGCGACCGAGCGGGTCGCGCCGCGTGACCGTGCCGAAGCGCCTGAGCGGGCGGCCGCGGCGGACCGTGTCTCTGACCGTGCGGGGCCGGAGCGGGCTGTGGCGGCGGACCGTGCCACGTCCGATCGTGCGGCGGCAGAGCAGGCAGCGGCCGACCGTGCCACGTCCGACCGTGCGGTGGCGGCCGACCGTGCTGCATCCGACCGCGCGGCGGCGGACCGGGCTGCCCAAGGTGAGCATGCCGCCACCGTCGAGCGTGTCGCAGCGGCGGAGCGGGTCGCCGCAGGTGAGCGTGCTGCTGCGGCCGAGACTGAGCGGGTCGAAGCTGCCGGGCGCATCGAAGCGGCTGAGCGAGCCGAAGCAGCCGAGCAAGCCCCTGCGGCTGAGCGAGCCTCTGCTGCCGAGCGAGCCCCTGCTGCCGAGCGAGCCACTGCGGCTGAGCGAGCCGAAGCAGCCGAGCGGGCAGTCTGTGCCAGGCACCTCCGCCGCCTGTGGGCCATCCCTGGCACCGTCCTCGGGCGCAGCGGTTGGCCGCCTACCCTGAGCCAGCGGTTCCACTGGCACTGGAACTACTGGTGGCAAGCACACCTCCTCGACAGCCTCGTCGACGCGCAACTCCGGCACCCCACCGACGAACGCGCACGGCTGATCAACCGCTTCATCGCGACGGTGCACCGCCGCAATTTCGGTTCCTGGGTCAACGACTACTACGACGACATAGCCTGGCTAGGGCTCGCCTTGCACCGAGTACGCCAACTCCAACTATCCACAGTGGACGAACCGATCGAGGCGATCAGCAAACGGCTGCACGAAGGCTGGACAACAGACCTTGGCGGGGGAATATGGTGGCGGCGGGGCGACTCCTTCAAGAATACTCCGGCAAACGGCCCGGCGGCTATCTTTCACGCTCGGACGGGTGATCAGGAACGCGCCGCCGTCATGACGCAATGGCTCACCGACACCTTGGTCGACCCGGAGACCGGCCTCGTCTGGGACGGGATCCGGGCGGATACCGGCGAACTGGTAAAGCATGTTTTCTCGTACTGCCAAGGGGTTTACTTAGGTGCCTGTCTGGAGCAGCACCGCTGGGACGACGCCGCCCGCACCGTCCGTGCGGTGGAGAAAAACCTCGCACCGCAAGGCATTCTCCCCGGTTCGGAAGGCGGCGACGGCGGGCTCTTCTCCGCGATCGCCGCCCGATATCTGGCGCTGGCGGCCAAAAACCTGCCCCGACCCGAAGCGGAAACGGCGAAAAGGCTAGTGCGACAGTCCGCGGAAGCGTGCTGGAACGGTGCGACGCAAGAGGAATCCGGGCCGTTGTTCAGTGCCTACTGGGAGAAGCCGGCAACGAACCCGCCAAACAAGGCGGAGCGGGATTTGTCTGTCCAAATTGGAGGGTGGATGCTCTTGGAAGCCGCCGCCACGCTCTAAAAACTCAGCAACCGCACGAAGCGCGGTGCAGGAAACGCGGTGCGAGACGAACAGACTCCGGCCGACGCTCCGGCTCACGGCAGCGCGCCAGCAGCAACTGCACCGCACGGCGGCCGATTTCCGAGATCGGTTGCGCCATCGTCGTCACGCCGGGCGAAACCGTCCGCGCCCAGTCCATGTCGCCGTATCCGACGACCGCCAGTTCCGATCCGATCCGGATGCCGCGGCGGTGCGCTTCCCACTGCACGCCGATCAGCATCGCCTCGCCCGCGACCACCAGAGCGGTCGGCGAAGGCCAGCCGTCCAGAAGCTTGGCGGCGGCACGAGCGGCACCGCCCGCGGTGGATTGGCCGGACGCCACCAGTTCCGGGTGGTACCGCAGCCCCGCGCGGCCCAGGCCCAGGCGATAGCCCAGGGCGCGTTCTTCGCTCACCGTGGTGCCTTCGGTGCCGGTGATCAACGCGATCCGCCGGTGCCGTCGCGCGGCCAGGTGCTCGACCAGTGCGGACATGGCCTGGAAATTCTCCGACCCGACCTGGTCGACATCGTTGCGGCCAGCGATCCGGTCCACTAGCACCGTGGGCACCCCGGTCCGGACGAGTCCGTTCACGACCTCCTCGTCACCGGGGGCGGGCACCAGAAGGACGCCGTCGACCCGGTCCGCCTGCAGCGCACGCAGCACTTCGGCTTCCCCGCGCGCCGAATCGCCGGTGTCGGCCAGCAGCAGGTCGCAGCCCGCCCGCGCGGCAGCGCCGCGGATCGCGCGCAGCAGCTGGTCGTGGTACGGGCTGGCGTGCCTCCCCAGTGCCACCCCGAACCGATGGGTGACCGGCAGGTCCCAGTGGGAGACCTCCGGCGCCAGAACGGTCATTTTCCCGGCCCTCGTCGTCGGTACCTACCCAACAGTAGCCACTGTCGGGCCGCACCAGAGAGGGTCCGAGACGATCGGGTCCCGAGAATCACTGAGGTGAGTGAACGGCCGCGGGCCTGGTTACCCGGGGCAGTCAAGACCCGCACCCGCACGAAGCCCGGTGCCGCAGGGTCGGCGGCAACCGTACAGTCTCGGCTGGCCGGCCGGGATCCGCCAGCCGGGCCAGCAGCAGTTGTACCGCGCGGCGGCCGATTTCGTCGATCGGCTGGGCCATCGTCGTCAGCGGCGGGTCCACGAGATCGGCCCATTCGACGTCGTCGTACACCACCACGGGCAGGTCCTGGCCGATCCGCAAACCCCGCCGCCGCGCCTCGTGCAGGACGCCGACCATCATGCTGTCGTTGGCCACCACCAGCGCGGTCGGCGGATCCGGCAGCGCCAGCAGCGTGCTCAACGCCAACCCGCCACCGTCGCGGGAGGACTGTCCGCACGCCACCAGATCCGGCGACCAGCTCAACCCCGAGCGGCCGAGGCCGAGCCGGTAGCCCAGCACGCGTTCGTCGCTCGTCGTCAGCCCGGGCGCGCCGGAGATCATCCCGATCCGCCGGTGGCCCAGCGACGCCAGATGCGCGGTCAGCGCCGAGGTCGCCTGGATGTTCTCCGCGCCGACCTGGTCGATGTCGGTCCGGGTGGTGAGCCGGTCCATCAGCACGGTCGGCACGTCCAGCGACACCAGTTCGCCGAGCACCGACCCGTCGCCGGGCGCGGGCGTGATCAGCAGGCCGTCGACCCGGCGCGACCGCAGCGCGCGCACCACGTCCCGTTCGGTGCCCGCGGTGTCGTGCGTGTCCGCGAGCAGCACAGTGTATCCGTTTGCCGACGCCTCCCGTTCGATCGCGTGCATCAGCGCCGCGAAATACGGGTTCGCGACCAGCGAGATCGCCATCCCGATGGACCGCGTGCCCCCGGTGACCAGCGAACGCGCGATCGCGTCGCCGGTGTACCCGGTGGTCTCGATCGCGCGCAGCACCGCGGCTTTCGTCTCCTCGGCCACCGCCCGCGTGCCGTTGACGACGTGGGACACCGTCGTGATCGACACGCCCGCCATTTCGGCGATGTCGCGCTGGGTCGGGCGGGTCGAGCGGGGTCGCGGCATGTCTGTCCTTCACCAAGAGAGCGAAACCAGGAGCGTTGGCAAGCGTTTGCGCAAACGCTTGCGTCAACCCCCGAGTCTGTCTACCTTCCCGTCCATCGGCAAGCTCGCACCTCGATTCGGAGGGCATCTCCATGAGACACCGGAGTCTCACCGCACTCGCTTTGGCGGCCGCTGTCGCGGTCTCCACCGCCGGGTGCACCGTCGAACGCCACTGGGGCGGCAGCTCCAAAACCGGCGGCAGCGGCAAGGCCAAGGTCGGCCTCGTCACGAAGACCGACACCAACCCGTACTTCGTCGAACTGCGCAGCGCCGCGGCCGCCGCGGCCAAGGCCAACGGAGCCGACTTCAGCGCCCTCGCCGGCCAGTTCGACGGCGACAACGACGGTCAGGTGCGCGCCATCGAGAACCTGATGCAGCAGGGCGTCAACACCATCCTGATCACCCCGAGTTCGTCCACCGGCGTGCTCAAGGCGATCAAGGACGCCCGCGACGCCGGCATCCTGGTGATCGCCCTCGACACCGCCACCGAACCGCCGGACGCGGTCGACGCCACCTTCGCCACCGACAACTTCGCGGCGGGCGAGCAGCAGGGCGCGTACGTCAAGGCGGCGCTGAAGGGCGCGGACCCCAAGCTTCTGATGGTCGACGGCACCGCGGGCAGTTCGGTCGACACCCAGCGGCACGGCGGCTTCCTCAAGGGCATCGGGCTCAAGGACGGCGCGCCGGAGATCAAGGGCCACACCAACGCCAACGGCGACCAGAGCCTCGCCCAGCAGGGCATGGAGAACCTCCTGCAGCGCACCACCGATCTCAACGCGGTGTACACGATGAACGAGCCGATGGGCCGCGGCGCGTACGCGGCGCTGAAAGCACGCGGGCTCGACAACCAGCTCATCGTCGGCTCGATCGACGGCGGCTGCGAGGGCGTGCAGAACGTCAAGAACGGCCAGTTCGCCGTCACCGTCATGCAGTTCCCGCGGAAGATGGCCGAACAGGGCGTGCTCGCGGCGGTCGAGTACGCGAAGACCGGGAAGAAGCCGAGCGGGTTCGTCAACACCGGCTCGACCGCGATCACCGACCACCCGATGCCGGGGGTGCCGAGCAAGGACACCGCCTGGGGTCTGCAGAACTGCTGGGGAGGCGGGAAATGACGACCGCTACGGTCAACAACCGCGAGCGCGAAACGCTCGGCGAGTTCTTCCTCCGCGCCCCGGCAGTCGGCCCAGCGCTGGCACTGGTCGTGGCGGTCCTGGTGTTTTCCTTCGCCACGGACACCTTTTTCGACCTGGACAACCTGTCCACAGTAGTCCAGCAATCGCTGGTCGTCGGCACGCTCGCGCTCGGCCAGACGCTGATCATCCTGATCGCGGGCATCGACCTTTCCAACGCGTCGTCGATGGTCGTGGCGACGCTGGTGATGGCGAAACTGGCCGCGGTCACGAACGTTTTCTTCGCACTGCTGGCCGGGGTCGCGCTGACCGTCGTCGTCGGCCTGTTCATCGGCACCCTGGCGACCCGGATCAAGTTGCCCGCCTTCATCATCACGCTCGGCACGTTCACCGGGCTGACCGCGGTGGCGAAGCTGATCGCGGGCGGCCAGGCGGTCCCGGTGTCCGACGGACTGCTCACCTGGCTCGGCACGAAGCGGTACCTCTTCGGCGGCATCCCGATCACCTACGGCATGACGCTCGCGCTGCTCATGTTCCTCGCCGTCTGGTACGCGCTCACGAAAACCGCGTGGGGCAAGCACGTTTACGCCGTCGGCAACGCGCCGGAGTCCGCGCGGTTGTCCGGGATCAAGGTCAACCGCACCGTGCTGTCGGTCTACCTCGTCGCCGGTCTGTGCTTCGGCATCGCCGCGTGGCAGGCGCTCGGCCGCACGCCGAACGCCGACCCGAACCAGTTCCAGCTCGGCAACCTCGACTCGATCACCGCGGTGGTGCTGGGCGGCACGAGCCTGTTCGGCGGACGCGGTTCGGTGCTGGGCACGCTGTTCGGCGCGCTGGTCGTCGCCGTGCTGCGCTCCGGGCTGACGCAGATGGGCGTGGACGGCAACTACCAGGACCTGGCGACCGGCGCGTTGCTGATCGCCGCGGTGGTCGTGGACCGGATCGCACGGAGGCAGCAGCAGTCATGACTTCCTCGAACCAGCAGCAGCCCACCCTTTCCGCGCGCGGCCTGGTGAAACGCTACGGCCGGGTCACCGCCATCGACGGCGCCGATTTCGACCTCTACCCCGGCGAAGTGCTCGCCGTAGTGGGCGACAACGGGGCCGGGAAGTCCAGCCTCATCAAGGCGTTGTCCGGCGCGGTGGTGCCGGACGCCGGCGAGATCAAAGTGGACGGGAAGACGGTCCACTTCAAGTCCCCGTTGGACGCGCGGCACTACGGAATCGAGACGGTGTACCAGGATCTGGCGGTCGCACCGGCGCTGGACATCGCGTCGAACATGTTCCTGGGCCGGGAAAAGCGGCTGAAGGGACCGTTCGGCATCGGGTTGCGCAAGCTCGACAGTGCGGCCATGCGCACCGAGGCGCAGCGGATCCTCGACGATCTCGGCATCAAGGTCAAATCCATTACGCAGCTGGTGGAAACGCTGTCCGGCGGCCAGCGGCAAGGCGTCGCGGTGGCGCGCGCGGCGGCGTTCGGCCGCAAAGCGGTGATCATGGACGAGCCGACGGCCGCGCTGGGTGTCGCGGAATCCGCGAAGGTGCTGGAGCTGATCGGCCGGATCCGCGACCGCGGCCTGCCGGTGGTGCTGATCAGCCACAACATGCCGCACGTCTTCGAAATCGCGGACCGGATCCACGTGCACCGGCTCGGCAAGCGTGTCGCCGTGGTGTCGCCGAAGACGCACAGCATGAACCAGGTCGTCGGCCTGCTCACTGGTGCGTTGAAGCTCGACGAGAACGGCGAAGTCGTCGAGGTCGCTTCAACCACGCACGCCGGGTTGACCTGACGTGCGAGTGCTGCTGGCGGGTTTGTGCACCGTCGACGTCGTACAACGGGTCGCGGAATTTCCGGAGCCGAGCGAGAAGGTGCAGTCGCTGCAGGTGGATGTCGCGGCCGGTGGGCCGGCGACCAACGCCGCGGTGACCGTCGCCGCCCTCGGAGCCGAAGCGACCCTCGTGACGGCTCTCGGTGCACACCCGCTGGCCGCGCTCGCCCGCGCGGACCTCGAAGCCTGCGGCGTCGACCTGGTCGATCTCGCTCCGGAACGCACCCAGGCACCGCCGGTCAGCGCGGTCGTAGTGCGGGACGGCGACGGCGAACGCACCGTCGTCTCCCGCAACGCCGCGTCGGCAGAGCCGCTCGAACTGCCTGCCCTCGCCCCGATTTTCGAGGGCGTGGACGCGGTCCTCGTCGACGGGCACCATCCCGAGCTAGCGCTTGCTGTCGCCCAGGAGGCCCGCACCCGCGAGGTGCCGGTCGTTCTCGACGCGGGCAGCTGGAAACCGGTACTGGACCAGTTGCTGCCACTGGTCCGCGTGGCAGCCTGTTCAGCGCGGTTCCGTGCTCCCGCACCGAGTTTGGCCGAACGCGGAGTGTCAGTGACGATCACGACGGCAGGCCCGGAGCCGGTCGCCTGGAGCACTACGGAAGACTCTGGGCAGGTCCCCGTGCCGCTCGTCGAAGCGCGGGACACCCTGGGGGCCGGAGACGTGTGGCACGGTGCGCTCGCGTATGCGGTCGCGACGCGGGAAGGCGCGGTCGCCGACTGGATCGGCTACGCGAACGCGGTGGCCGCGGAGCGCGTCCGGCACGTGGGTCCGCGTTCGTGGACCGGGCCGGTCGGGGAACTGGCGAAGAGCAGAGAAGAGGGAGTGCGATGACGGCGTTCGAGGATCTGCTGGCGCGGGCCGAGAAGCTGGCCAAACCGCGGGAACGGCACGTGCTCGGCATCATCGGCGCGCCCGCATCCGGCAAGACCACGCTGGCCTGGGCGATCGCCAACGCGCTCGGTTCGCGGGCGGCGGTCGTCGGGATGGACGGTTTCCACCTGGCGCAGGTCGAACTGCAGCGGCTGGGCCGCACCGACCGCAAGGGCGCGCCGGACACCTTCGACGCGGCCGGCTACGTGCACCTGATCCGCCGGCTCGCCGAGGGCCGCGAGACGGTGTACGCGCCGGAGTTCCGCCGCGAGATCGAGGAGCCGATCGCCGGAGCCGTTCCGGTCGCGCCCGAGGTGCAGCTGGTCATCACCGAGGGCAACTACCTGCTGCTTCCGGACGACCCGTGGAGCGGCGTGCGGCAGTACCTCACCGAGGCGTGGTTCCTCGCCCCGGACGAGCCGGAGCGGATCGAACGGCTCGTGTCCCGGCACCGGCGCTACGGCCGTTCGCTGGTCGAGGCCCGGCAGCGCGCGCTCGGCTCCGACCAGCGCAACGCGGACCTGATCGCGAACACCCGCGACCGCGCCGACCTGGTGCTCGAGAACCTGCCGCTGACGAATTTCGCCCTCTGAGCAGGTGCTGTTCTCCGACCCGGCGACGACGGATCCCTTCGCCGGTGCGGTCACCTGGGACCGCGCCGGCGAGGCTCGGATCGCCGTCCTTTACCCGCCGTACGTCCCGCTCGTGCGCACCCACCTGAACGGGCTGCGCGCGCTGGTCGACCGGCGGCTGTCCGACCTCGAGACCCCGTTCGCGGATCCGCGGCTGGCGCTGCTGGTGGAGCGGATGCGCGAGACCGGCAGCGAGCCGCAGCGCGAGCCGGAGGTGCTCGCCGAAGTGCGGACCCGGCTGGACTGGGCGTTGTCGGTGCTGCCGGAGCACGGCGGGGTCCTCGAACTGCACACGCCGATGCACCAGTGGTGGTGGGGACGCGCGCTGCTCGACGTGTGCACGGCGATCACCGCGCTGCTGGGAGCGTGGCTGCGGGGCGAAGCGGTCGACGGGCAGCACTGTCCGGACGACGCGACGTGGTGGATGTGGATGGCGCAGATGCGCTGGCTCGACGCGCAGTTCGTCGAGCCGCTCAAACCTCGTGCGTAAGGAGTGACCTGTGGGGGTTTTGGTCGTCACCGGCGGCAGCCGGGGCATCGGCGCGGCGATCTGCGAACTGGCCGCGACCCGCCGGGACTAGGCAAGCGTGGCGAAGCCACTCCGTTGAGGGCGGTGGTGGGGAAGAAGGTCGGGGGACGTGGTGGTGAACTACTCCGGTGACCCAGCGCCGGCCGAGGAGGTCGCCGAACGGGTGCGCTCGCACGATGCGCAAGCGCTTGCGCATCGGGCCGACGTCGCCGACGAACAGCAGGTCAGCGACCTTTTTCGGCGGCGGCCAAGCTGGGCCCGCTCGCTGGCCTGGTGAACAACGCGGGCATCACCGGCAACACGCCCGGCAGGCTCGACGAGCAGAGCGTCGAGACCGTGCGCCGGGTGCTGGACGTCAACGTGACCGGCGTTTTCCTGTGCTGCCGCGAGGCGGTGCGGCGGCTGTCGACGCGGTACGGCGGGCCAGGCGGAGCGATCGTGAACGTCTCGTCCACGGCGTCGCGGAACGGGTCGTCGGGCGAATGGGTGCACTACGCGGCGTCCAAAGCGGCGGTCAACACGCTCACCCTCGGCCTCGCGCGGGAGGTCGCCGACGAGGGAATCCGGGTCAATGCGGTGTCGCCCGGCCTGGTCGAGACCGGGCTGCACGCCGCCGCGGGGATGCCGGACCGGCTCGACCGGGTCAGCGCGGCCATCCCGCTCGGGCGCGCCGGCCAGCCGGAGGAGATCGCCGCGGCCGTGCTGTGGATGTTGTCCCCGGAGGCGTCGTTCACCGTCGGCGCGGTGCTCGAGGTCGGCGGCGGCCGTTGATCCTTCTCGGAGTGTGAGACGCCCGGAGACGGGCAGATCACGATTGACCCCGGAACTCGGTGAACTCGCCCAAAGCGGTTGTCCCGGTGTGCGAGTCTGGAACGAGGGGTTGAAAGGACGGCCGCGAAAGTCATGCCCAAGCTCACGTCTGTGCACCATCTGGCGCTCACCGTGACCGATGTGGACCGAAGTGTTCCCTGGTACGTCCGGGTGCTCGACCTCGAGGAAAGCCATCGGCGCGAAGACCCGGAAACCGGGGTGCGCAAAGTAGTTCTGCGTTCGGCGGGAGACGGTTTCTCCGTGGTGCTGGTCCAGCATCCGGACACCGAGAGACCCGCGTTCGACGAACGCAGAACTGGTCTGGACCACGTCGCGTTCTCGGTTTCGTCGCGCGCCGAGGTCGCCGAATGGGAGGACCGCCTGCGGGAGTACGGCGTTTCCTACCTGCCCGCGACGGAATCGCAGACCTTCGAGGGTTCCGCGGTGCTCGTGTTCCGCGATCCCGACGGCATCCAGCTGGAAGTCTGGTCCGATCCGTCCTGAAACTCAGGCGTGCGCGTCGTCGGGTTCGTCGACCGGACGCCGCATTTCCTGGCGGTAGCGCAGCACGCCGTACGCGGTGCCGAACACGAAGAACGCGATGCTCAGCCACAGCGCCACGGTCTTGACCCACGGGATGGCGTCGAGCAGGCCCGCGCCGTAGTAGCCGAGCAGCACCAGCGTCGGCACCCACAGCAGCCCGCCGACGGTGGTGGCGAGCAGGAACCGCCGCGAATCCATCCGCGCGGCGCCCGCGATGAGCGGGGCCAGCGTGCGGATCCACGGGATCCACCTCGCCGCGACGATCGCGAAGAATCCCTTGCGGTCCAGGAAGGCTTGCGCGCGTTCGAGGTTGTGCCGGTTGAGCATCCGCCCGCCGCGCCGGGCGATCAGCGTGGTGCCCGCGCCGCGGCCGATGTAGTAGCCGATCTGGTTGCCCACCACGGCGGTGAGCAGCGCGGCCGCGGACAGCAGCCACGCGTTGAGGTCCGAGCCGTGCTGGGCGAGCACCACGCCCGCGCCGAACAGCAGCGAATCGCCCGGCAGGAACAGCCCGATGATGAGCGCGCATTCGACGAGCACGAACGACAGCACGATGACCCAGACGAGCACCGGGCCGGCGGTGTCCAGCCAGCTCAGGCCGATTCCCGCGGCGTGCGCGGGCTGGGCGGCGTCGAGGTTCACGCGAAGAGCCTACGTGGCTGTGCCCGGCTGCAGTACGCAACCATCGAATCCTCCGCATCCGGTGACTTTGGGTATTCCTGGGATAACCAGACTGTTCACCCTTTTCGCCCAGGACAACGAACAGGCCGCCCGGAACAGTTCCCGGACGGCCTGTCGCGGATTTCCCCTAGAACTGCGGCAGGGACTCGCCCTGCACCGCCTCGATGTCCAGCTCCACCTTGACGGTCGTGCCGATCGCGGCCACGCCCGCCCGCACCATCGCGCTGTAGTTGATCGCGAAATCGTTGCGGTGCAATTGCGTTTCGGCGTGGAACGCGGCGCGCACGCCGCCCCACGGGTCCGGACCGTGCCCGGTGTAGCGCAGGTCGAGCGTGACGTCGCGGCGTTCGCCGTGCAGCGTCAGCACTCCGCGCAGCGCCCAGTTGTCCGTGCCGAGCTGGGAAAGCCCGGTGCTTTCGAAGGTGATGAGCGGATACGCGTCGACGTCGAGGAATTCGGCCGAACGCAGGTGGTCGTCCCGCATCTTGATGCCGCTTTCGATGCTGCCCGCCTTGATTTCGGCGCGCACGCTCGACCGCTCGACCGGCCGGGCCACCTCGATCCGCCCGGCCACGTCCGGGAACCGCACCTTGATGCTCGCGATGCCCATGTGCCGCGCGGTGGCGACCACCGACGAGTGCATCGGGTCGATCGTCCACGGCCCCTCCGGCGGCAGCTCGACCGCGCCGGAAACCGGCGCGAGCGCGATGTCGCCGAGCAGCCCGGCCCCGTCGGAGCCGATCTGCACGGTGCGGGCCAGCGGCGTGTACCCCGGCGCGGTGATCACGGCGGTGTAGACGCCCGGGGGCAGCGGGTCGGTGACCACTGCCCCCTTCGCGTCCGTGACCTGCCGCGCGATCTGGCGACCGTTGAGGTCGGTGACCGTGAGCACCGCGTTCTCGACCGGCCATCCGCCGCTCGAGCGCAGCTGTGCGCGCAGGCCCCCGCTCATGACCGGTCGACCAGCTCGTCGAGCGCCTGGTCGTAGCTCAGCCGCACGTCGTGCTGGGCCTCGCCGTCGTTCAGCGTCACCTGGCTGGTGGCGGGCGGGTATCCGCTCGCCACGACCGTGTAGGAGCCGATCGGCAGGTCGCTGACCACGTAGCGGCCCTCGCTGTCGGTGCGGGCCACCGCCGCGACGTTGCCGTTCGCGTCGAGCACGGTGATCCGCGCGTCCGGCACGATCCGGTCGCCCTCGGTGCGCGCGACGCCCTGGAGCAGCACCGCGCCGGCGAGTTCGACGTCGTGGCGCAGCACGCCGCTGTCCGGCACCGTCAGCGTGACCGCGACCGGGCGGTAGTGCGGGCCGCTCGCGACCAGCGTGTACTGCCCGGCGCCGACCCCGCTGAAGGTGTAGACGCCGTCCTCGGCGGTGATGAACGCGCCGTTGACCTCGCCGCGCGAGTCGGTCAGCGTGACCGTCGCGTTGGCCAGCGGGGTCGAGGTGCCGATCGAACGGACCACGCCGGTCAGCTCGCCGGAACCGGTGAGCGTGACGTCCAGCTTCGCCGGGTGGCCCCCGACGATCACGCTGGAGGCCTGCGGCTGGTGGCCGGGAGCGGACACGATCAGCACGTACGTTCCCGGACCCTGGGTCGGGATCGAGTAGCTGCCGTCGCCGTTGCCGGTCGCCCGCGCCACCTGACGGCCCTGCTGGTCGATCAGGGTCAGCGCGGCCGCGCTCACGTGGCTGCCGTCCTGGCGGCGCACGTGGCCGGTGACCGGGACGCCGCCCGAACCGGTGGTCGTGCCGAATTCGGCGTCGGCCACCGAGTTGGTGATCGGCATCGGCCGGGCGTCCGCCACCGCCTGCGCGTCGCCGTGCCCGTTGGTCAGGGCGTGCTTGCCGCCCGCTCCGACCAGCACCGGCTCGCGCGGGGCTTCCTCGAACAGCGAACCCGTCTTCAGCTCCGCGGTGTCGTCCGAGGCCGGAGCCGGCTCGTCCACGTTCTCCAGCAGCGCTTCGCCGCCTTCGACCGCGGCCGCGGCCGGGTTCATGCCCGCCAGCGGGATCTCCTTCATGAACAGCAGGACCAGCGTGGCCAGCAGCGCGACGCCGCCCGCGGTGTAGAACACCGTGGTGATGGACTCGGTGAAGCCGATCAGGATCGGCGTGCGCACCGCCTCCGGCAGCGTCTGGATGACGCTGGTGTTGGCCGACACGTCGCCGATCTTGGCTCCCGCGCCGGGAGGCAGGTGCCCGCCGAACGCCTTGGTGATGTTGTCCGGCAGCACGTTGAACAGAATCGTCAGGAACACCGCGACACCCGCGGTACCGCCGATCTGGCGGAAGAACGTCGCCGACGCGGTCGAGACGCCCATGTCCTTGCGCGGGCCCGCGTTCTGCACCGCGATGATCAGCGTCTGCATGCACTGGCCGAGGCCGAGGCCGATGACCAGCGCGGCGACCAGCGGGTGCCAGATCGGGGTGTCGTACTTGACCTGGGCGAAGAAGAACGCGCCCGCGGCGATCAGCAGGGTGCCGATGACCGGGAAGATCTTGTAGCGCCCGGTCTTCGACGTGATCCGGCCGGAGATGATCGACGCGGACATGATGCCGACCATCAGCGGCAGCATCAGCAGACCCGATTCGGTCGGCGTGTAGCCCTGCACGACCTGCAGGTACTGCGGGATCATGGTGATCGCGCCGAACATCGCCACGCCGACGATCACGCCGCCGATGATGGCCACGCTGAAGGTCGAGTTCTTGAAGAGCCGCAACGGGATCAGCGCGGCGTCCTTCATCAGCTTCTCGACGACGATGAACAGCACGATGCCGACGCCGCCGATGATGTACATCCAGATCGACTTCTGGTCGCCCCAGCCCCACTTCTGGCCCTGTTCGGCGACGATCAGGAACGGCACCACGGCGATGACCATGGTGAGCGCGCCCCACCAGTCGATCTTGTGGTCGTGCCGGTTGTGCGGGACGTTCAGCACCTTCGCGACGACGAACAGCGCGATCACGCCGATCGGCACGTTGATCAGGAACACCCAGCGCCAGCCGTGCAGGCCGCCCAGGGTGTCGAAGCCGGCGAAGAAGCCGCCGAGCACCGGGCCGAGCACGGTCGACGTGCCGAACACGGCGAGGAAGTACCCCTGGTACCGCGCGCGTTCCCGCGGCGGGACGACGTCGCCGATGATCGTCATGGCCAGCGACATCAGACCGCCGGCGCCGAGACCCTGCACCGCGCGGAACGCGGCCAGTTCGTACATCGACGTCGAGAACGACGCGGCCGCCGAACCGACGACGAAGATCGCGATCGCGGCGAGGTAGAACGGCTTGCGGCCGTAGATGTCGGAAAGCTTGCCGTAGATCGGCGTGGCGATCGTCGACGTGATCAGGTACGCCGTGGTCGCCCACGCCTGCAGGTCGAAGCCGTGCAGGTCGTTGGCGATCCGGACGATCGAGGTGCCCACGATCGTCTGGTCGAGCGCGGCGAGGAACATGCCGCACATCAGGCCGCTGATGATCGTGACGATTTGGCGGTGAGTCAGCCGCGGACCGCTCTCGCTGTCTTCAGCGGGCGCTCCCCCTCGCGACTGAGGTTGTTGTTCAACGGTGGACGTCATGCGTTCGAGGCCCCCTTGGCCTGTGCCGTCGCCGCGATGTCGGACAGCGACGGATTGTTCTTTTCGATACCTGTGTTGAGCCGCGCGAGAAGTTTCTTGAGCGTCTCGCGCTCCTCCTGGCTCCAGTCGCCGAGTACTTCGGCCAGCCACCGGGCGCGGTGCTTGCGGTTTTCGTCGAAGACGCGAAGGCCTTCGGCGGTCGGGGCGAGCAAGCAGGCGCGGCCGTCCTCGGGGTCGGCCTGCCGTTCGACGAGTCCGTGCTGCACGAGCGAACTGGACTGCCTGCTGATCGTGGAGATCTCCGAATGCAGGAACTCGGCCAGCTTGCTGGTGCGTTGCGGGCCTTCGTGGACGAGGCAGAAGAGGATCGCGTACGCGGCCCTCTCGATCCCGTCCGGCCCGTGTTTGGCCACCTGTGACTTCGCCTTGGTGATCAAGCGCATGAACCGGACCAGCTCGTGGCCGAGCTGGTCGGCAAGGTCGAGGTCGGCCTCGGGCCTGACGGCGGAGTTCTGAGGTGCCATGTGGGTCTTCCTTGGGGTGGAGCAAACCATTGGTTGGCGACTGCAACTAGTTGCCTTAAGCAAGAGTGTGCCCGTACGGCGTATTTCGCAAGCGGCCGACCCATGGTTGTGTCACATGACACTTTAGTTGCCGCATGCAAGCAGATGTTAACCGGAGGGGTGTCGTCCGGTTTCTCCCGATATGGGGACGGCGCTGGTCATCGCGGGTTTGGGCGGGAACAGATCGCGTTGGGCGGGCCTTCATAGGGGTATGACTGACGACACAGCGCTCTACGACCTCATCGCGGCGGGCAAGCAGGGCGTGCTCGCGACCCTGAAACGAGACGGCCGCCCGCAGCTGTCGACGGTGACCCATTACTTCGACCGCGAGGCGCGCCAGATCCAGGTGTCGATCACGGACACGCGCGCGAAGACGAAGAACATGCGCCGGGATCCGCGGGTGAGCTACCACGTGGCGTCCTCGAATGGGTGGTCCTACGCGGTGGCGGAGGGACGGGCGGTGCTGTCGCCGGTCGCCGCGGCCCCGGACGACGAGGCGGTGGAGGCGTTGATCGCGCTGTACCGCAAGGTGGCGGGCGAGCATCCGGATTGGGACGAGTACCGGGCGGCGATGGTGGCGGATCGGCGGCTGGTGTTGACCGTGGAGATCGAGCGGGTGTACGGGTTGGTTCGGTGAGTTTTGGCTGGGCTTCGCCTGGCTTTCGCGGGGGTGCGTGAGGTCGGATAGCTGCCCGGTGTCGTTCTGGGCTGGTCCGGACGCTGGGTTTCGCCGTGCGTGGCGGCGCGGTTTGGTTCGCTGGATGGGTTTCGCCCGAGGGCACGGGATCGGGCGTGGCTTGGCTGTTCGGCGTGGCGGATTCGGATGTGCTGACTTCCGCCGTGCGTGAGCGCCAGCTGGTGCCCACGATGAGGATCGGGCGCGTGCGCGGGCTCGCTCGGTTTCGCCTAGGAGGTGGCTTGGCGGCCCGGCACGGGAGCGCCTCGGAGCTGGCCCCAACGCGCTGACCTCTCACCCCGCGCAGCGATCCCCGCGCCTCAGTCCTCCCGCTGTCCGGCCGCCACAGTCGCCTTGGCCGGTGCCCCCGCCACGATCCGGTCCGCGATTTCGTCGACCTGGGCCAGCAGGCTGTCCGTCGCCTCCTCGCCCAGCGCCGCGCGCATGTAGAGGCCCTCGCCGACCAGCATCACCAGTTCCGCGGTCAGCGGGTCCTCGATGTGCTCCAGCATCAGCGCGCGGGTGCGCTCGGTGCAGCGGCGCGACACCTCCGCCGCGATCGGGTCGTTGAGCACCAGGCGGAGCGCGGCCATCGTCGTGCGGTGCAGCGCCAGGTCGCTCGTGACGTCGGTGATCGCCGAGCGCAGGTAGTACCGCACCACGCCCTCCGGTGCGGTGCGTGCGCGTTCGAGGTCGTCGTCGGTCAGCCGCTCCAGGCGTTCGAGCAGGCCGTCGCGCAGGGCGTCCTTCGAACCGAAGTGGTAGAGCAGGCCGCCCTTGGACACGCCGGCGTGCGCCGCGACCGCGTCGAGCGTGATCTCGGCCGGGCCGCGGTCGGCGAGGATGACCTCGTACGAACCGAGGATGCGTTCACGTGCTGAAGGTTTAGCCATCACCTTGACTATACCGTCCAGACGGTTTACCTTCTACCTCAGGACCAAAACTGTACCGTCTGGACGGTACAAGGAAGGAAGAGTGCGCCATGGTGCGGCGCGGAGGCCAGTGGTGGGCTTTGGCAGTGCTGGTGCTGCCAGTGCTCCTGATCAGCGTGGACACGACAGTCCTGGGGTTCGCCCTGCCCTATCTCAGCGAGGACCTCGCGCCCACGGGCGCGGAACAGCTGTGGATCGTCGACGTCTACTCGTTCGTCCTGGCCGGATTGCTGGTCTTCATGGGCACGCTGGGCGACCGGATCGGCAGGCGGCGGCTGCTGCTCATCGGCGGTGCCGCGTTCGGCGCGGCGTCGGTGCTGGCGGCGTTCGCGACGTCGCCGCTGATGCTGATCGTCGCGCGGGCGCTGCTGGGCGTCGGCGGTGCGACGCTGATGCCGTCCACGCTGTCGCTGATCCGCAGCATCTTCACCGAGGACCGCACGCGGCGCACCGCGGTCGCGATCTGGAGCGCGGCGTTCTCCGGCGGGATGGCGGTCGGCCCGGTCGTCGGCGGCTGGCTGCTCGAGCACTTCTGGTGGGGTTCGGTCTTCCTGATCAACGTGCCGGTGATGGTCCTGCTGCTCGTCGCGGGTCCGTTGCTGCTGCCGGAGTTCCGCGACCCGAACCCGGGCCGCTTCGACCCGTGGTCGGCGCTGCTGTCGCTCGGCACGATGCTGCCGGTCGTCTACGGCGTGAAGATCGCCGCGACGGAGGGGATGTCCTGGTCGGCCGGCGCCGCGATGGTGCTCGGGCTCGTGCTGGGCGTGGTGTTCGTGCGCCGGCAGCGGCGGCTTGCGCAGCCGATGCTCGACCTCGGGCTGTTCGCCAACCGCAAGTTCGCCGGATCGGTGATCACCAACCTGCTGGGCGTGTTCGCGCTGGTCGGGTTGCTGTTCCTGCTGCCGCAGTACCTGCAGCTGGTGCTCCGCCTGAAGCCGCTGGTCGCGGCGTTGTGGATGCTGCCCGCGACGGTCGCCGGAGTCGTCGGCGCCCTGGCCGCCGCGTGGCTCGCCCGCCGAGTGCGGGTGCCGGTCCTGATCAGCCTCGGCCTGCTGCTCGGCGCGGCCGGCTTCCTGGTGCTGACCACCATCGGCGCCGACGCCGGGCTGGCCGCGGTGGTAGTGGCGTTCGTCCTGGTCGGCGGCGGCGTGGCGCTGTCGGAAACCCTGACGAACGACCTCGTGATCTCCGCCGCCCCGGTCAACCGCGCCGGTGCCGCGTCGGCGATCTCGGAAACGGGCTACGAACTCGGCGGCGCCCTGGGCACCGCCCTGCTGGGCAGCCTCGCCACGGCGGTCTACCAGTCCGGCCTGCCCGCCACCGCGCCCGCCGCAGCCCACGACACCCTGGGCGGCGCAGTAGCCACCGCGCACGGCCTGCCCGCCGCCGAGGGAGCGGAGCTGCTGAACACCGCCCGTGAGTCCTTCGTGACCGCGCTGCACACGAGCGCGTGGGTGGGTGCCGCGATCCTCGTGTACACGGCACTGCAGGCGTACTTCCTGCTGGGCCGTAAGCGAAATCGCCCGCAGGCGCCTCGGCGAGAGGAGTCCGCGATGTCCGCGTGACCCGGCCCTGTCAGGCAGGCGAACGAAAGCCGCCTGCCTGACGGGCGACCCGGTTTCGGTTGCTGGGCCAGGGAAACGCTGCGGAGGCAAGCGGCTCCTGCGCGCGACACCCTGGGCGCGTTGCCGCCGCGCCGCCCAGTCCATCGCCGAGGATGCGGAGCTGCCGAGCACCGCCTGGCAGTCCTCCGTGACGGCGCTGCGGTTGGACCGCAAGCGAAACCGACCTCAGGTGGCTTGGCGGGAGCCGCAGTTTCCGTTGCTGTGCAAGGGAAATAGTCCGGCTGGGCGGTCGACGCTTGCCCGGAGCAGATGTCGGAAACGGCCCCCCGGGGTGATTCCTCGGGCTCAGCTCGGATTCTCCTTGGTCAGCCCGGTGAAGCGCTTGTCGCTGCTCCGTCAGCGGCCATCCGAGGCTGCGGCGGAACAACGTCGCCCTCCGGGATCAGCCCAACGAAGCGCTTGCCGCCCGAAGCTCCTCCAGTGCGGCCACCAGATACGCCGCCGGAGTCGGGTCGGCCTCGGTCGAGTGGGCGCTCTCCGACCACTCCGCATACCCCCGCTTAAACGCCAACACCCCCAACTCGCTGGCCAGCGCCGCAGTAGCTTCGGGCAGGCCTCGGGCGGTCAGGGCGGCGGTCATCGCGGCAGCGAGACCCACGCTCTTCAACGCGTCCCGCTCCTGGAGCTCCGTGCTCGCCGCGACGGCGGTCTTCAAACGAGGAGCGAGTTCCCGGTTCATCGGGCCCATCGCGGTCGCCGCGCGGCGTAGGCCCTCGGCGACCGCGTCCAGGGGGCTGGCGTCGGCGGGCGCGTCGGAGATTCCCTCCGCCAGCAGCTTGCTCAGCGTTTCCTGCCCGGCCACCAGCAGCTCCCGCTTGTCCGGGAAGTGCCGGAAGAACGTGCTCTTGGTGACGCCCGCGCGCTCGGCGATCTGCGCGACCGTCGTGGCGTCGTAGCCCTGTTCGGCGAATAGGTCGACGGCCGCGACGACCAGGCGTTCGCGTGCTCCGGGTTCCCATCGGGCCATGCGTCCCATCCTATGTGATGAGACCTTTGTCCCGTCGCTCTGGTAGCGTCTGACGGGACAAGAGTCCCATCGCCTCCCCAGGAGAGATTCATGCGCGTGTTCGTCACCGGAGGGACCGGGTTGGTCGGCTCCGCGGTCGTCGCTGAACTCGTCAACAACGGCCATGCCGTACTCGTGCTCGCTCGGTCGCAAGCCTCCGCCGAGGCGGTCGAGAAGGCAGGCGCTGAGCCGGTGCGGGGGTCGCTGGCTGACCTCGACGTCATCCGCGAGTCCGCGGCCAAGGCTGGCGGGGTGATCCACCTCGCCTTCGCCAATGCGTTCAGCAGCGACGAAGCCTTGGCGAACGCCGTCGCCGAGGAGACCGCGGCGCTCAAGGTGCAGGCGGAGGCGCTCGTCGGAAGCGATCGGCCGTTGGTCACGGTTTCGGGGACTCCGTACACGCCAGGACGCGCGTCGACCGAGGCTGATCCCGTTGCGACGGACGGGCCGGTCGGCGGGCGAGGGCGCACGGTCGCCGAGGTGCTGGGGTTCGCGGATCGAGGGGTTCGGACGTCCGCGGTACGCCTGCCACGCACGGTGCACAACAACGGCGAGGGCGGGTTTGCCGGCCTGCTGACCAACATCGCCCGGCAGACGGGAGTCTCCGGGTATCCCGGCGACGGCACGCAGCGCTGGCCGGCGGTGCACGCGCTCGACGCGGCGGTTCTCTTCCGGCTCGCTCTGGAGAAGGCAGAAGCCGGCACGTCGTGGCATGCGGTGTCCGAGGAAGGCGTTCCGGTCCGGGGCACCGCCGAGGTGATCGGACGGCGGTTGGGGCTGCCGGTCGAATCGGTGCCGGAGGAGACGTACGGTCCGCTCGGTCCGATCTTCGCGACCGATCAGCCCGCGTCCAGCGCGCACACCCAGCAAGCACTCGGCTGGGAGCCGAAACACCCGGACCTGCTGGCCGACCTGGAGAACCTCCGGAACTGATTTTGCGGTTCCGGCAAAGAACCTTGTCGTCCGGCGCGGTCAGCGGAATCGTGAACGGCGGAGGTGGCAGCGAAAATGGCTCCGTCGGGGAAAGACGCGCAGTACTGGGAAGATCTCTACCGCAGCCGCGGGCAAGTGTTCAGCGGCGAGCCCAACGGGGTGCTCGTCACCGAAATCGAGGGGCTGGCACCGGGGCAGGCGTTGGACGTCGGGTGCGGCGAAGGGGCTGACGCGCGCTGGCTGGCCGCGCGCGGATGGCAGGTGACCGCTCTCGACATCTCGCGCACCGCGCTGGAGCGGGCGGCCGCCGCCAAGGCCGGGATCGCCTGGGTGTGTTCGGACCTGGCCGCGAGTCCGCTTCCGGCGAGGGCGTTCGACCTGGTCAGCGTCCAGTATTTCCCGCTCCGCAAGGACGGCCGGCTGGTGCGGAAACTGCTCGACGCCGTCGCGCCCGGCGGGACTTTCCTCTTCGCCAGTCACGATCCGCGGGATCTGTCGCCGGAACACGCCGAATACTGCCAGCCGGACGACATCGTGCGGGCGCTCGGCGACGAGTGGACCGTGCTCGTCAACGAAAGCCGACCGCGGGTGGCACCGGCCCCGCCGGGCACGGCGCACACGCGCGACACCGTGCTGCGCACCCAGCGGACCAGCTAATATCGGAATTAATATTCCGCACTGCGGAGATCCCGGTTTACCATGCGGAGATGAGCAACGACGCCCTCCTCCAGCGGCTTCGGGACGACCTCGGCCCGGCCGCGGTGCTCACCGACGCTGACGTCACCGACGCCTACGCGCGCGACATGATGCCGCTCGCTCCCTCGGGAAAACCGTTGGCGGTAGTGCTTCCGGCGGATACCGCGGGAGTCCAGGCGACGGTCCGGGCCTGTGCCGAAGCGAGAGTCCCCATCGTGCCGCGCGGGGCGGGCAGCGGGCTTTCCGGCGCGGCCAACGCGATCGACGGCTGTGTCGTGCTCTCGGTGACGAAGCTGAACGAGATTCTCGAGGTCGACGCGGGCAACCGGCTCGCCGTCGTGCAGCCGGGCGTCGTCAACCTCGACTTCCGGTCCGCGGTCGAGAAGCACGGCCTGTTCTATCCGCCCGACCCCTCCAGCTACGACTGGTGCACCATCGGCGGCAACCTTTCCACCAACGCGGGCGGCCTCTGCTGCGTGAAATACGGCGTGACCACCGATTCGGTGCTCGGTCTCGAGGTCGTGCTCGCCGACGGATCGCTGCTGAAAACCGGCCGCCGCACGGTGAAAGGCGTCGCGGGCTACGACCTCACGAAGCTGTTCATCGGCAGCGAGGGCACGCTCGGCGTGATCACCCAGGCGACCGTCTCGCTGCGGCCGCTCCCCCAGGCCCCGGCCACTTTCGTCGCCGGCTTCAACACCACCGAGGCGGCCGGCGAGGCGGTCGCGCGCGCGGTGCGCGAGGGACTGGTGCCGTCGCTGCTGGAGATCATGGACGCGGCGTCGATCAAGGCGTCCGAGACCTACCTGAACACCGACCTCGGCGCGGGCTCGGACTGTCAGGCGCTGCTGCTCGGCCAGTCCGACGCCGGCGGCGAGGCGGCGCGGCGCGAACTGGCGCTGCTCGAGCAGATCTGCACCGACTGCGGCGCCGACCTCGTCTACGCCACGGACGACCTCGAAGAGGGCAAGATGCTGCTGCAGGCCCGCCGCGTCGTGCTGACCGCGCTGGAGACCTACGGCGTCTGGCTCACCGACGACGTCAGCGTGCCCCGCACCCGGATCTCCGAGCTGATCCGCGGCTGCGAACGGATCAGCGAAAAAGTCGGCCTCAAGATCGCCGTCGTCGGCCACGCCGGGGACGGGAACATGCACCCGACCATCGTGTACGCGCCCGATTCCGAGGACGAGTTCGCGCGCGCCCAGCAGGCGTTCGACGAGATCCTCGAGGTCGGCCTGTCGCTCGGCGGCACGGTGACCGGCGAACACGGCGTCGGCAAGATCAAGCGCGAATGGCTCGCCCGCGAGATCGGCCCGGTCGGGATCCGCGTGCACCGGCAGATCAAACAGGCCCTCGACCCGGAAAACCTCTTCAACCCGGGCTCGATGTTCTCCATGGCCGACTGAACCGCGAGGCCCGGATACGAACGAAGCGGCGTCCGGAAACCCCGGACGCCGCTTCGGCCGAACGCGGAAAGTCAGTCGCGCACGCGCGGGATCTGCTGCGTGACGTCGGCGGAATTGTCGGCCGCCCGGGCCTTCTTCTCGCGGCGGTTGCGCAGGTACTCGATCAGGATCGGCACCACCGAGACCAGCACGATGAGGATGAAGATCGAGTCGACGTTGTTGCGGATGAAGCCGATGTTGCCCAGCAGCGACCCCAGCACGGTGATGCCCGCGGCCCACAGGATGCCGCCGATGACCGTGTACGTGAAGTAGCGCTTCGGGTCCATCCGGCCGATGCCGGCGATCCAGGTGATGAACGTCCGCACGAGCGGCACAAAGCGGGCCAGCACGACGGCCTTCGGGCCGTGCCTCTCCAGGAATTCGTGCGTCTTGTCGACGTGCTCCTGCTTGAAGAACCTCGAATCCGGCCTGCTGAACAGCTTCGGCCCGACGAAGTAGCCGAGGTAGTAGCCGACGACGTTGCCCAGCAGCGCGGCGACCGTGACCAGCACGCACACCAGCCAGAGCGGGGCCTTCAGCGTGCCGTTCGCGATGAACAGGCCCGCGGTGAAGAGCAGCGAGTCGCCGGGCAGGATCGGGAAGACGCTGCTCTCGATGAAGATGATCAAGCACAGCACGGCGATCACGGGGACCGTCAACCCGTTCAGCAGATGCTGCGGGTCCAGCCACGACGGCAGCAGGGACATGGTGGTCACTGTGTTCTGGGCGAGAATCACACCGAAAACGGTACAGGGTGACTCAGTGCGACCTCATCGGGCAAGGAATCGCAGGTCATCGGTGTGGGATCGAGGTGAAGAACTCGGCCCGGGAGTGCCCGCCGGGATGGCCGTCCGGGCAAGCCGGGGCGGGCGGGGGCTCAGATCAGCGTCAGCAGGCCGATGACGGACCCGGCGGCGAGGCCGAGCAGCACCGCCAGCAGCAGGACCCAGTGCGCGGGCAGCGGGCCGTTCTGGGGCGCCTGGGCGGGGCGGCGGACGGTCGCGTCGGCGGACCCGGCCGGCGGGATCGAACCGGTGGCGCCGGGCGAAGTGTGGTCGGCCGCGTCGAGGGCGGCGCGTTCGCGGGCGAGCGAGTCCGCGCCCGCCCCGGACAGCAGGCCGTAGTTGGGCGGCAGTTCGGTGGTGGGGCCGGTCTGGGACGGCGCCCCGGTCGCGGCCGAGGCCCCGAACGAACCGGTTCCGGCGGCGCCGGGGCCGGAGATGCCGGGACCGCCCGCCGCGCTGAACGAGCCGGTGCCGGAAGCGCCGGGCTGGACCGCGGAGCCGCTCCCGGAAGCGTCGGAAGCGGCCTGCTCGTCGACCGGGTTCGCCGCGACGTGCGGAGCGAAGACGGCTTGTGCGCGCAGCGCGTCGGCCAGTAACCGTTCCGGGTCTTTCGGCTCGCTCATCCGCTCCGTCCGCCTGTCGAAGTGCTAGGCCGTCACGTACTCAAGGTAGCCCGGCCCGCCTCGGCCACCCATTCGCCCCGGTGCAGGACCCGGGCCGGGCGCAGGTCGTCGTCCAGGATCACGGCGTCCGCGGCAAGGCCGGGACGCAGCGCGCCGGTGCGGTCGGCGATGCCGAGCAGTTCGGCGGGTCGCGCCGACGTCGCCCGGACGGCGTCCAGCACGTCGAGTTTGGCGCCCTTCACCAGGTTCCGGAAGGCGTTGTCCATGGTCAACGTGCTGCCGGCCAGCGAACCGTTGTCCAGGGTGGCGACGCCGTCGTGGACGTCGACCTCCAGCCGGCCCAGCGTGTAGCGGCCGTCTGCGGCGTCGGTGGCCGACATGGCGTCGGTGATCAGCACGGTCCGGCCGCGGCCCGCGTGCTGCGCGGCCAGCCGCACGACCGTCGGGTGCAGGTGCACCAGGTCGCAGATCAGCTCGACGGTCACGCGCTCGTCGTCCAGCAGCACGCCGACCGGACCCGGTTCGCGGTGGTGCAGCGGGCGCATGCCGTTGAACAGGTGGGTGGCGACCGTCGCGCCGGCGTCGATGGCCGGGACCAGCTGGTCGGCGACGCCGTCGGTGTGGCCGATCGCGGCGAGCACCCCCGATTCGGCGAGCTGCCGGACGGCCTTGACGCCGCCGTTCAGCTCCGGCGCGAGCGTGACCATCCGGATGGTGCCGTGCCCGGCGCGCAGCAGCTTCTCGACGGTGCCGGTGTCCGGTTCACGCAGAGTGTCCGGATCGTGGGCCCCGCAGCGGGCGCGCGAGATGAACGGGCCCTCCAGGTGGATGCCCGCGAGGTCGCCCTCCTGCACGAGTTCGCGCAGCGCGGCGATCTGCTCGGTGAGCAGGTCGATCGGGTCGGAGACCAGGCTCGCGAGCATGGTCGTGGTGCCGTGCCTGCGGTGCGCGCGGACCGCGGTGCGGATCTCGTCCGGGTCGAGCGTCGAGAAGGACGCTCCGCCGCCGCCGTGGCAATGCGTGTCGATGAAACCGGGCACGACCAGCGCCCCGGCGACGTCGACCGTCGCGGTGTCCGGGCTGCTCGGGGGCGTTCCGGTGCCTACCGCGGCGATCTGTCCGCCGGACACGGCGAGCCAGCCGTCGTCGAGTACGCGGTCCGGGGCCACGACGCGGCCGCCCGTGATGACGAAGTCTCCGGGGTGCTTCACGCGACCCAGCATATATTGGTCTGGACCAAGGAGGGCCGACCAGCGCGAGATTGGTCCGCCCAGGTCACTGCGGCGGCTGCATTGCCTTCTGCAACGCCTCCAGCGCCCGGCTGGCGGTTGACTTCACGGTGCCCTTCGAAATGCCCGCGGCTTCCGAAATCTCCGCTTCGCTCAGGCCGCCGTAGTAGCGCAGCACGAGCACCTCGCGCTGGCGCGGCGGAAGCTTCGACAGGGCGCTGACCACGGCCTGGTGCTCGCTGGAGAGCATCGCGAGGCTTTCCGCGGACCGGGCGTTCACCGCGTGCGGGGGCACGTACTCGCGGGCGGTCTTGCGCCGGCGCAGCACGCTGCGCGATCCGTTGACCACCGCGGTGCGCAGGTAGCCGACCGCCGCGGCGGCGTCGCGCAGCCTGCCCCAGTTGCGGTGCAGGCCGGTGAAGGCCTCCTGCACGACGTCCTCGGCCGTGGCCGGTTCGTCGACCAGCAGGATGGCCAGCCGCACGAGCCGCATCCGGTGCTGCCGGTAGAGGTCTTCCAGGGTCAGCGGGGCGGCCGGCGGCTGCGCCGGGACCGGCCCGTCCATGGTCCGCAGGTGGCCGAGGGTCGCCTCGACGCTGCGTTCCGCGTTCCCCTCCAGCATGTATCCCCGCCTGTCCTCGACATGTCCGCTCAGCAGGCCCATTGGCGCGCGATAGGCACAGCGTGCGCACAGGTTCCGCCCGCGCCTAGCCTATCGGGTTGGCCTCCCGCTGCCACCGCTCGCATGGTGCGTCCGCCCGGCGGTCACCGGTAGCGTCTGCGGGGTCACTGTCGTGCTCACCCCGGGAGTAAGCGCATGGCCTGGTACCTCGTCGAAATCCGCTACGTCCAGGAGAAGCTGGCCGACGTCCGGCCGCGGCACCGGGAGTACCTGAAAGAGCACGTCGCCGCGGGCCGGGTCGCGGTCGCCGGGCCGCTCGCCGACAACTCCGGCGGGCTGGTGCTCTGGCAGGCCGAGGACGAGGCGGCGCTGACCGAGCTGATCGACAACGACCCGTACGCGCTCGAGGGCGTCGTGGCCGAGCGCACGGTTCGCGAGTTCAAGCCGGTGCTCGGCGACTGGGTCCCCGCGCAGAACTAGAGCTCCAGGACGGCGGGCCCGCGGTCGACGCAGATCCGCACGCGCCCGCCGTCCTCGGCCGCCACCTCGCAGGTGCCGCAGAAGCCCTGGCGGCACGAGTACGGCACGTCCGGCAGCACCTCGCGCACCAGGTCGAGCGTGGAGCGGTCGGCGGGCACGTCGAGCGTGAGCCCGCTGCGGCGCAGGACCACGCGGAAGGGCTCGCCGTCCACGATGGGCGGCGGCGAGAACCGTTCGAAGTAGACCGCCGCGGCGTCCGTGCGGGCCAGATCGACGCGGACACTGGTGATCATCGGCATCGGGCCGCAGCAGTACACCGAGGCGCCGGCGGGCATTTCCTCCAGCAGTTCCGCGCCGGACGCCGGGATGCCGAACTCCGTGTCCGGCCGGATCCGCACCCGCTCGGCCGGGAGTTCGTCGAGAAACGGCATCGACTCCCGGGAACGGCCGGTGTAGACCAGCCGCCACTCCGCGCCGCTCTCCTCCGCGCGCCGCACCATCGGCAGGATCGGCGTGATCCCGATTCCGCCCGCCACGAAGTGGTACGCGGGCGCGCTGACGAACGGGAAAGCGTTGCGCGGCCCGCGTACTGTCACGCGAGTTCCGGCCGTGAGCGCGTGCACCTCAGCGGACGCGGAACCGATGCGCCGCACGGCAATCCGGTAATGCGACAGGTCGGAAGGCGAGCCGCACAGCGAGTATTGGCGCACCGTTCCGGAAGGCAGCAGCAGGTCGAGATGCGCGCCGGGACGCCAAGCGGGGAGCGGGTTTCCGTCCGGCCGCACGAGCCGGAGACTCACCACGTCGTCGGCTTCGGTGCGCACGGCGTCGACGACCAACGGCAGACGGCGGTCGACCTCCCGCACGGGCGGACGCCGTCGGTCGGAAACCTCGGCCAGCTTGCGATAAGCCGCTCCGACCGCGACCAAAGTGGACATCAGCCGGTCGCGCCTGCCGCTGCCGTCGAGCCGGGGCGGGAACTGCGGTGCGGTCATCGCGGAGCGTCGGCGGCCTGGGCCGCGGGCGAACTCGCCAGGTACGCCACCGCCTGGTCGGTGTTGCCGGTTTCGGTGGGGTGATAGGACTTCCGGAAATACGGCCGGATTTCGCGCAGCAGTTCGCGCGGTCCGGGCAGCAGGCCCTGGCGGGCGGCGCGCCGGTAGGCCCGCCAGCTGGTGCGGCCAGGACGCGTCGGGTCGTTCTTCATCAGGAAACGGGTGCCGCGCAGGAAAATCCACGCCAGCACCGGTGTCACCACGAGCATCGACCGCACCCGCCGACCGTAACGGCCGTCGAGGTGGCAGAACAGGTCGTACGCCACCGACCGGTGCTCGACCTCCTCCGCGCCGTGCCAGCGAAGAAGATCCAGCATCGTCTCGTCGGCCCCGGCGGCGTCGAGTTCCTTCGCGTCGAGGATCCACTGGCCGAGAAACGCCGTGTAGTGCTCGATCGCGGCGATCAGCGCCAGCCGTTCGATCAGCCATTCCCGGCTCGCTCCGGGCCGGTCGCCGAGCAGCCGCCGGAACATCCACTCCATCTGCGCGATGTACGGCCGCACGGAAACCCCGGCGGACTCCAGGTGTTCCGCCGCGCCGTCGTGCGCCACGGCGTGCATCGCCTCCTGGCCGATGAACCCGAGCACGTCCTCCTTGAGCCGCTCGTCGCGGATCAGCGGAACGGCCTGCTTGAACACCTCGACGAACCAGCGTTCGCCCTCGGGCAGCGCCAGGTGCAGCACGTTGATGCTGTGCGTGGCCTGCGGGTGCCCGGGAATCCAGTGCATCGGCAGTTTCGACCAGTCGAACGCCACGTCCCTGGCGTGCAGGACGATCTGCTCGTGGTCGGCACTCATGACCGGCCGCTCAGCTCGTAGTCGCTCGGCTCGACGCGCCGCGTCTCCAGCCAGTACCGCCACGTGAAGCCCGGCCAGATCGTCCGGTTGACGCCCTTCGCGTCGAGGTACCAGCTCTTGCAGCCGCCCTGGGTCCACACGCCCTTGACGAGTTTTTCCTGGATCTGCTGCTGGAATTCGTCCTGGACCGACGGCCGCACGTCCAGTGCCGCCGCGCCGCGGGAATCGGCCAGCCGGATCGCGTCGACCACGTAACGGGACTGCGATTCGATCATGAACACCACGGAGTTGTGGCCGAGCGCGGTGTTCGGGCCGAGCAGGAAGAACAGGTTGGGGAACCCGGACACGGTGATCCCCTTGTGCGTCTGGATCCCTTCGGTGGCCCAGGTTTTCGCGAGATCGCGGCCGCCGACGCCGGTGATGTCGAGGTACTCCAGCGCGTCGGTCACCTTGAAACCGGTGCCGTAGATGATCGCGTCGACCTCGTGCTCGACCCCGGCGGTGTCGACGATGCTGTGCGCGCGGACCTCGGCCACACCGTCGGTGACGACGTCGACGTTCGGCCGGTCCAGCGCGGGGAAGTAGTCATTCGACAGCAGGACGCGTTTGCAGCCCATCGTGTAGTCGGGCGTGACTTTCCGGCGCAGTACGGGGTCTTTGATGCCCTTCGCGATGTGCCGGCGCGCGAGGATTTCCGCGGCCTGCATGAGCTTCGGATGCCCGTTGAAGCCGATCGCGCGGGATTCGAGCATCCAGTACAACGCGTTGCGGTACAGCCGCTGGGTTCCCGGCACGCGCTTGAACAACTGCCTCGCCCAGCCCGGCATCGCGTGGTCCGGCTTCGGCATGATCCACGGCGGCGTGCGCTGGAACAGCGTCAGTTCGCCGACCTCGGGCGCGATCTTGGGCACGAACTGCACCGCACTCGCGCCGGTGCCGATCACCGCGACCCGCTTGCCCGCCAAGTCGAACTCGTGGTTCCACTGCGCCGAATGCCAGGTCTGGCCCTTGAACTTGGAGATCCCGGGCAGTTTCGGGATCTGCGGAATGTGCAGTCCGCCGACGCCGGCGACGAGGAACTGCGCGGAGAACTCGGTGCCGCCCTTGGTTTCCACCGTCCAGCGGCGTTCGCCCTCGTCCCAGTGCGCGCCGGTGATCTCGGTGCCGAACCGGATCTTCTCGCGCAGCCGGTACTTGTCGGCGACGCCCTTGAGGTAGTCGAAGATCTCCGGCTGCGGCGAGAACGACCGGCTCCAGTCCGGGTTCTGCGCGTAGGAGAACGAGTACATGTGCGACTGCACGTCGCACGCGCAGCCCGGGTACGAGTTGTCCCGCCAGGTGCCGCCGACCTCGTCGGCCTTTTCCAGGATCACGTAGTCCCGGATGCCCGCTTTTTCGAGCTGGATCGCCTGGCCGAGCCCGGAAAACCCGGTGCCCACGATCACGACCTTGAACCGCTCGGTCATCTTGTCGGCCTCCGCTGCGCTGGGGGTCTGGCAGCGTTGATGTTACCTCAGGTAACAGTTACTCGAAAGTACTTCCTACTCGTCAGTACCGCTCGGCAGGCGATAGACGACGAGTGTCTGCTCCGGGCGCTCGGCCACGTGGAACGCGGCGTGCGTCGCCGTCACCGCGCCAAGCCTTGGATGCCGAAAGCGCTTCTGACCTGCGTGGCTGAACTGGATTTCGTACTGCGGCCACCACTGTCGGACCTCGGGGCTCGCCTCGGTCAGCTCGGCCACCAGCCGGGTCACGCGAGGGTGGCCGGGATGCCGTCCGGCGATCGCGCGCAGCCGGGCCAGGATGTTGCGCGCCTCCTGCTCCCAGTCGAGGAGGATCTCGCGGGCGGCGGGCTCGGTGAACATCCAGCGGACGACGTTCGCGCCCGGTTCGATGTGCTGGAACAGCTCCGCGGCGGCGTCGTTGCAGGCGAGCAGGTCGTAGCAGATGCCGGTGACGTACGCGGGGTGGTCGCCCAGCATCGCCGGGACGCCCGCGACCTCGGGCGCGGCTTCCTCGGGTGCGTCCTCGGGGGTCGCGCCGCCGTCGGCGAGGCGGCGCAGGTGTTCCTGCTCGGTGCTGGTCAGCCGCAGGGCCCGGGCCAAGGCGTCGAGCACCTGGTCGGACGGGCGGACGTCGCGGCCCTGTTCGAGGTAGGTGAGCCAGGTGGCGCTGATTCCGGCCAGCAGGGCCAGCTCCTCGCGGCGCAACCCGGGCGTGCGACGGCGTCCGGTGACCGGCAGGCCCGCGTCGGCCGGGGAGATTCGCTCGCGGCGGCTGCGGAGGAAGGTGCCCAGTTCGACGCTCACCCTAGAACCTCCAGTACCAGAATAACGCGATTCTGGATACCAGCTTAACGGCGCGCGAGGCTGGGTCCTATGCGAGCTTGGAACGTTGACGCACAAGGCCTGCGTCTCTCTGAAGTGCCGGAACCCGCGCTGCAAGGCGGTGGCGTAGTCGTGGAGGTGCTCGCCGCGCATCTCCCGGCCTACACGAACGCGGTGGTGACCGGCGGTCGCGGCGGACTGCCGGTCCCATTGATCCTCGGCCCGTCGTGCATTGGCCGCGTGACCGCCGTCGCGCCGGACGTCTTCCATGTCGCGCCGGGCGACATCGTGCTGGACACCGCGCTGCTCAACGCGGGCGACGGCGACGAAATCCTGGTCGGCTGGGTCGGCCTCGGCGCCTCCGGCAGCAACGAGCGCACGGACCGCATGCGCGAGGTGTGGCGCGACGGTGCCTTCGCGGAGAAAGCGTTGTGCGCCAAGGAAACGATGGTCATACTGCCTGGAGCGGAGAATTACCCCGACCCGGCGCGGCTGGCGTTCCTGCCATGGCTTTGCGTTGCCGCGGCTGGCCTGCACACCGCGGGTTCGCTGGCTGGCCGCGACGTCGCGGTCATCGGTGCGACCGGTCAGATGGGCGGGGCCGCGGTGCTGCTGGCGCTGGCGGAAGGCGCGGCGACGGTGACGGCGGTGGGGCGCAACAAAGCGGCGCTCGACCGCCTGGCCGAACTTGGCCCGCGCGTGCGTACCCACCAGCTGACCGGCGATCGCGCCACGGATGCGGCGGCGATCGGTCCGGTCGACGTCGCCCTCGACGCGCTCGGTGCCACCCCGACGGCGGACGCGACGATGGCCGCCTACGACAGCCTCCGGGTGGGCGGGACCCTCGTGCTCGTCGGCGGCGTACGCCAGGACTTGACCATCCCGTACGGCGAATTCATGCACCGCCGACTCACCCTGCGCGGCTCGTGGATGAGCGACGACGAGACGGTGCGGACGGTGTGGCACCTCGTCCGCTCGGGGGCGCTGGACCTCTCCGCCGTGGAGCTGCTGAAGGTAGGCCTGGACGATCCGGAATCCGCTCTCGACCTGGCGGAACGCACATCCGGGCTGAGCTTCGTCGCCCTGCTCCCCTAGTAACCGCCGCCGAGTTTCGAGTGGTCCCAGCTCGCGATCTTCGTCGGACGCAGGACGAGCCCGACCCGCTTCGGGGCCTGCCGTTCGATGAAGGTCCGCAGCTCGTCCGGAACCGGCGCACCCGGTTCGGCCCCGGAGTAGCGCATCATCAGCGCGATCCCCATGGCCGTGACCTGCTCGGTGTCCTCGACGAACTCGACGTCCGCCTCGAAGGAGAGCCCGCGCAGCTGGTCGTACGATTCGCCGCTTTCGATCAGCACGGTGGCCTCGGGCAGCCGGCGCAGGTTCTTCGCTTTCTGCGAGGTGCCATACGTCCACGTCGCGACCCCGCCCTCGTGCGGGTAGTACCAGAGGGCGGTGAGGTGCGGCCTGCCGTTCGGGCCGATCGAGGCCACGTTGATGACCTTCTGCTCGGCCAGGTAGGCCTGCACCTCCTCCGGCGTCATCCGGATCTGGTCGCGACGGGACATGGCGCTCCTCAGCTGCGCTTGGTGGCCGCGCGCCCGCCGTGGCCGTTGACCGACGACTCGAACGCGCCGCGTTCCTCGACGTCCTTCAGCGCGGCCCGGTCCGCCGCCGGCACCCGAGTCCGCGCGCCGAGTTCGACGATCGGCGGCAGGAACGAGCGCAGCAGCTTCAGGCCGCCGACCCAGCGTGGCACGTGGATCGTGCGGGCGCGGCGCAGAATCCCGGCCTCGAGGTCGTCGAGCGCGACGTCCAGCGGGTAGGTCTTGCCGAGCAGGCCCGGCATCCCGGCGCGCAGCTTGCCGAACACCGGGTGCGCGTCGGCGCTTTCGACCAGGTCGGTGCGGATCCAGGTGGGGTGCGCGACGCCGACCTTCACGCCGAGGTGCGCGACCTCTGCGCGGAGGCTGTTGCAGAACGCCTCGACGCCCGCCTTCGCGGCTGCGTAGTTCGCCATGCCGGGCGCGTGCGTGATCGCGGCGAGCGAGGAGATGCCGAGCAGGTAACCGCGGCGTTCGATGACGTGCGGCATCGTCACGCGGAACGTGCGCCACACGCCGAGCAGGTCGACCTCGATCACCCGCTCGAACGCGGCGCGGTCCACCGAGCGCACGAACCCGGCGGTCGCGATGCCCGCGTTGGCGATGACGATGTCTATGCCGCCGAATTGCTCGACCACGCCCGCGGTGACGCGCTCGAGGTCGTCCCAGCTGGTCACGTCGGCTTCCCAGGACTTCGCGCTGGGCCCGATCCGCTTGGCGACCGCTTCCTGTTCGTCGGCCTCGAGCCCGACGAGAGCGACCTTGGCGCCGCGCGCGGCGAGCCGCTCGGCCAGGCCGGCTCCGATCCCGCGAGCGGCTCCGGTGATGAGCACGACCTTGCCGTCGACCTGCTTCTGAGCCACGGTGCCCTCCTGAGCCGGTTTTCGCCTGTCCGGAGGGCACCGTACAACAACCTACCCGCAGTAAGCTACTCCTCGGTAAGTATCAGTTCGACGCTTCGCCCAAAGCGGTGAGTTCGGCGTCGGTCAGGTTCAGCTCGACCGAGGCGAGCAGGTCGACCAGCTGTTCCGGGTTGCGCGCGCTGGCGATCGGCGCGGCGACGGTCGGCTGCTGCCGGAGCCACGCGAGCGCCACAGTGGCGACCGAGGCCTGGTGCGCGGCGGCCACCTCGTCCAGCGCGGCGAGCACGCGTTCGCCCCGTGCGTCGAGGTATTCCAGCGCCCGCGGAGCACGCGGCGAGTCGCCCGGCTCGTCCTTCGAACGGTACTTGCCGGTGAGGAATCCCTTGGCCAGTCCGAAATACGGCAACGTCACCAGGTTCTCCCGGGCGACGAGCGGGGCCAGCTCGCGCTCGTAATCCCGTTCGACCAGGTTGTAATGCGGTTGCAGGGCAACGTATCGGGCGAGGCCGTTCTGGTCCGAAATGGACAGTGCGGAGGCGAGCCGGTCCGGTTCGTAGTTGGAGGCCGCGATGTAGCGGACCTTGCCGTCGCGGACGAGCTGGTCGAACGCGCCGAGGGTCTCTTCGAGCGGAGTGTCGAGATCGTCCTTGTGTGCGTAGTACAGGTCGATGTGGTCGGTCTGCAGACGGCGCAACGATTCTTCGACCGCGGCGGCGATGTTCTTCGCGGAGAGGCCGGGCCGCTGGTCCCCCATGCCGACCTTGGTGGCGAGGACGATGTCGTCGCGGCGGCCGCGCTTGGCGAACCAGTTGCCGATGATCGTTTCGGAACCGCCCCCGCCGCCGTAGGTGTTGGCGGTGTCGAGGAAGTTGCCGCCGGCCGCGGTGTACGCGTCGAGAACAGCGAATGACGTGGGTTCGTCCGCAGTGTGGCCGAAGACGTTGCAGCCGAGGTTGAGGCCGTGGATATCCAGTTCCGTGGTGCCGAGCTTCGTCATGCTTTCGAACCTAATCCGGCCGGAGCGGGAGGAAAACCGGGTTCTCGCGCGTTGGGCGGGACATGGCTATCGAACTGGGCAAGCTAGGCGTGTGGCGGATGTCGGCCGCGGTGGACAGCGCGTTCGCCGCCGAGGTGGAGAAACTGGGCTACGGCACCATCTGGCTCGGCGGTTCTCCCGGCGGCGACCTGGCGATCGTCGACGAACTGCTGGCCGCGACCGAGCGGATCAAGATCGCGACCGGGATCGTGAACATCTGGGCCGACGCGCCCGAGAGCATCGCGCGGGCCTTCCACCGGATCGAGCGAAAGCACCCGGGCCGGTTCCTGCTCGGCGTCGGCGCGGGCCACCGCGAGCACACGCAGGAGTACAAGAAGCCGTACGCGGCGCTGGTCGACTACCTGGACGCGCTCGACGCGGCCGGCGTGCCCACGCAGTCGCGCGCGCTGGCCGCGCTCGGCCCGAAGGTGCTCGAACTCGCCCGCGACCGCACCGCGGCCGCCCACCCGTACCTGACCACCCCGGACCACACCCGGGCCGCGCGCGAGATCATCGGCTCCGGTGCGTTGCTCGCGCCCGAGCAGAAGGTCGTCTTCGACACCGATCCGGAGCGGGCGCGCGAGACCGGCCGCAAAACGGTGCAGTTCTATCTCGGCCTGTCCAACTACACCGCGAACCTGCGCAAATACGGCTTCTCCGAGGAGGACATCGCCGGGAAGGGCAGCGACCGGCTGGTCGACGCGCTGGCCGTCCACGGCGACGGAAAAGCGCTGGCCAAGGGCCTGCAGGCGCACCTCGACGCGGGCGCGGACCACGTCAGCGTGCAGTCGCTGGACGAGGATCCGTTCCCTGCCTACCGGGCAATCGCGGCCGAGCTGCTCTGAATCGCTCCAGTCGGTTTCGTCTCGTGTGAGGTAGGGCCGGTCGCCCCGGCCGGTCCACCTCGTACGATGCCGCTGTAGAAGCCAGTCGTCTCGAGGAGGAACCGATGCCCATCGCCACCCCCGAGGTGTACGCGGAGATGCTCGACCGGGCGAAGAAGGACGAATTCGCCTACCCGGCCATCAACGTGACCTCGTCGGAAACCGTGAACGCCGCGATCCGCGGGTTCGCCGAGGCGGAGAGCGACGGGATCATCCAGTTCTCCACCGGCGGCGCGGAGTTCGCGTCCGGGCAGAAGGTGAAGGACATGGTCACCGGCGCGACCGCGCTGGCCGAGTTCGCTCAGGTGGTGGCGGCGAAGTACGACGTCAACGTCGCGCTGCACACCGACCACTGCCCGAAGGACAAGCTGGACGGCTTCGTCCGCCCGCTGATCGAGATCTCCGCCGAACGCGTACGGGGCGGCGGCCTGCCGCTGTTCCAGTCCCACATGTGGGACGGTTCGGCGATCGACCTGGACGAGAACCTGAAGATCGCGCAGGAGCTGCTCGCCAAGGCGGCGGCGGCCAAGATCATCCTCGAGGTCGAGATCGGCGTCGTCGGCGGCGAGGAAGACGGCGTCGCGCACGACATCAACGAGAAGCTGTACACCGCCGAGGGCGACTTCGTGAAGACGGTCGACGCGCTCGGCGCCGGCGAGAAGGGCCGCTACCTGCTGGCCGCGACGTTCGGCAACGTGCACGGCGTGTACAAGCCGGGCAACGTGAAGCTGCGTCCGGACGTGCTCAAGCGCGGCCAGGAAGTGGTGTCGGAGAAGCTCGGCCTGGCAGCCGGCTCGAAGCCCTTCGAACTGGTCTTCCACGGCGGTTCGGGCTCGCTCCCGGAGGAAATCCGCGAGGCGGTGTCGTACGGCGTGGTGAAGATGAACGTGGACACCGACACGCAGTACGCGTTCACCCGTCCGATCGCGGACCACTTCTTCAAGAACTACGACGGCGTGCTGAAGATCGACGGCGAGGTCGGCAACAAGAAGGTCTACGACCCGCGCAGCTACCTCAAGGCCGCGGAGGCCGGCATGGCGGCCCGCGTGGTCGAGGCTACGCAGGCGCTGGGCTCGGCGGGCAAGAAGCTGGGCTGACGGGTTTTCTGGCGGGAGGCCGTCTCGACCTGCTGTCGGGGCGGCCTTTCTGCTTGGTTCTGGAGTCGTAACGAGGGAGGAGCTCCATTGACCTACACCGGAGTGGTGACGACCGGCGGTCCCGCTGACGTGCGGGAGACCAGCGGCCTGACCATCTCGAAAGTCTCCGTCGGCACGATCGACAACAACGCGTACCTGCTGCGCTGCCGTGCCACCGGCGAACAACTGCTGATCGACGCGGCGGCTGATCCGCAGACCCTGCTAGCCCTGATCGGCGACGGTGGTCTCGCTTCGATCGTGACGACGCACCAGCACTGGGACCACTGGATCGCGCTGGAGGAGGTCGTCGAGGCAACCGGCGCCCGTACTTATGCTGGCCGCGACGACATCGCCGGGATCAAGGCCCGCATCGACGTGCCGGTGGACGACGGCGACATCATCCGCGTCGGCGAGGTCGAGTTGACGGCTCGGCATCTGGTCGGTCATTCGCCGGGCAGCATCGCGCTCGTTTATCGCGACCCGGAAGGCATTCCGCACGTCTTCACCGGGGATTCGCTTTTCCCGGGCGGAATCGGGAACACGGAGAAGGACCCGGCTCGCTTCGCGTCGTTGCTGAGGGACGTGGAGGAGAAGATCTTCGGCGAATTGCCCGACGAGACTTGGGTTTACCCCGGCCACGGCAAGGACACGACACTGGGCGCGGAGCGGCCGAGCTTGCCGGAGTGGCGCGAACGCGGCTGGTGACCGGCATCTTCTGTCCAATTAGGACCGAACAGTAGCCCACCAGAGGAAGTCGCGGGCGCGGGTCGCGGCGACAAGCCGTTGCCGGTTCCGCAGCTCGCGTTTTTCTTGTTCGGTCGCAGGGTCTTCCGGCTCCGAGGGCAGGAAGTCCACCACCAGCACCGCGCGGAAATCCAGTCCTTTCGCCTTGTGCACGGTCCCCGCGTACAGCCGGTCGCCGGTTTCGCCGGTGTGTTGTTCGATCGGCTGAGTGGCGACACCGGCCGAGTCCAATAGTTTCCGGCACTTGAAGGCATCCTTGTTGCTGAAGGCGATCAGCGCGCTCTCGCCGTGCGGGACGTCGAGGTCTCGCACCGCGGCGGTCAATGCTTCCGGCAGTTCGGATTCGGTGCCCTCCCAGGACTTCGCGATCCCGCCGTCGTTGACCGCCGCCGCGTCGCGCAGGGCGACTCCGGCCGCTCCGTCGAGGTCGTCTACCTCGTTGAGGGCCGCGATCCGCCGGGCGAAGTCCAGGATTCCGGTGCGGTTGCGGTAGTTGACCTTGAGCACCTCGCCCCGGCCCTGAACGGGGATGCCGGCGTCGGAAAGCCGCCAGCCGCCCGGGTAGACCTGCTGCTGGCCGTCGCCGACGAGCAGCAGCTGGTTCGGTCCGTCTCCGGCCATCCGGAGAAGCAGCCGCAGGCCGGTCAGCGTCATGTCCTGCACCTCGTCGACGACCACGGCGGCGTACGGCTCTTCAAGCGGCCGCTGCTCAAGCTCCTCCAGCGCGCGAGTCAGCAGATCGTCGAAATCGTGCGCGTTCCGCTCCGCGAGATTCTTCTGGTAATCCTGATAAACCTGCCAGACCGTCGCGCGCTGGCGATGGTCGAGGCGTCGCCGCCGCCCGCGCCGGATTACCCGCTGATACTCGTCGAGGGTCTTGATGCCTCGGCCCTTGATCACCCGGTGCACCTCGTCCGCCCAGTAGTTCGGCACGTCGTCCGGCAGCGCGCCGCGGTGCGCTCCCCAGGCGAGATTGAACGAGGTCTCGAAGGAAATGTTCAGGTGGATGTCCCGGCTGGCGAGGAAAGAACTCGCCCACGAGTGCAGGCTGACGAACTGCGCCCGGTCCGCCATCTCCGGGGCCAGCCGGCGAAACGCGGTCTCGCTCACCGGCGGCAGATTCCGCACGAACGTCGTGAACAGCAACGGACCGGTGCTGCGCCGCCCCGCGTGCCGGAGTCGGTGCAGCGCCACCACGGTCTTGCCCGTGCCCGCCGGTCCGCTGATCCGGGCCGGACCGCCGTAATTCCGCGTCGCCAGCGCCGCCTGGTCCGGGTGCAGGAACGTCATCCAGGTGTCGAACGGCCGCTCCACCGCCGCAGCCAGCTCGTTCTCGGCGACGCTTTCCGCGGAGAGCAGCTCGAACGGCTCCGCTTCCGCGGCCGGCACCTCGATTTTCGGCCAGTCGTACCCGTCCAGCACCGGGCGCAGCGCACCGGCGATCCGCGCGGCTTGTTTCGTGGTCAGATGCACGGCGTCGCGCCGGAAAAGCTGATCGAGCCGGGAGGCGGGAAGCGACCAGAACGGCCCGGCATTGCGCGGTCCGGCCGGGGAATTCGGAGCGCCGATCACGACCGGGGTGACCGCGCTCGCGGCGACGCGCCGTTCCCCGGGAAGCGACAACGCGGCGAACCGCTCGTCGACCTGGCGCAGCACCGCCTGCATCGTCCTGGCATCCGGCGCTGGATCAGCGACAACAATCGCGAACACTCCGACCCGGCCGATCAGGTAGGCGTCCGCCGCCGGGGCCGCGCCAGTGTGCACCGCGAGCTGCCAGCCCTCCGCGGTTCGGGCGACCAGTTCGGTGAACACGTTGCGCTGCAAGGAAGTCAGCTGGGGATACCGCTCCGACACCAGGTCTGCGGCAAGCTGCCGCTTTCGGGCGTGCGAACTGAGCGCCACGAAACCCCCTCCCCGAGGTTACTGCTGGTATCCGCAGTATTCCGAAAAGCAATCAGCTCGGGGCGCTCATGATCGCAAATCACTCGAATGGCAGCGCCGCGTCAAGCCGCGACCGCACGCCGAGAAGCCCACTGCTCAGCCCCAGCCCACAATGCGAACACCGCCACCACGGCGACCAAAGCCGTCCAATACGCGACCGGCGGCGCCGATTCCGTCTGCTGTTCCCCGAGCAGCCAAGGCCGCAACTGCGACTGCACCCAGAACGCGCCGTACCCGAGCCCAGTCACCAAAACCGCTCCGGCCAGCGCAGGACGCGGCAGGAGGAAAGCCAGATCCACCGCGATCCCGACGGCCAGCAGATAGAACGGCACCGTCGACACCGGGAAGCCCAGCGCCAGCAGCAGCGGCCACATCACGCAGCGGTACGCGACATACGCGCCGGCCACGGTCAGCGCGGCCCAGCGGCGTCCGACGGTTTTCCGCGCCAGCACGAGGATCAGCGCCGAAACCCCGATGCCCCACAGCGGGTACACCCACTCCGGGATCGGCATCGTGAAGTGCACGACCGCGGCCCGGTCGACCGGGTGGCCGATCTGGTTGGCGGCGAAGGAAAGCAGCGACGGCTCGGCCTCGGGCGTGCCGCGTTCCCAGGCGCGCAGGCCGAGGATCCCGTACTCCTGCTGGCCGTTCGGGAAGAAGGTGTTCTCCAGGAAGAATGCCCACAGCGCGAGCAGCACCCCGGTGCGGAAGCGTCCCGGCGGGGACAGCCGCAGCCAGCCGAGCAGGACGCCCGCCTGCATGATCCCGGTGCCGAGGTACAGCATCATGTGCGACGGGCTCCACGCGGTCAGGTCGAGGCCGTTCACGCGGTGGTTGATGACGTCGAGCGGCGCGGCGACCAGGAACACGATCAGCCCGGCCTGCATGAGCCGCAGCGAGCGCCGGTCGCAGCCGAGGCCGGTGTAGCTGTGGATCGCCACCAGCACGACGATGATCACCGTGCCGACGGTGTTGATCAGGTGCGGCGGGGCGAGGTCGTCGCGCAGCCACTTGAAGTGCCACGACATGTCCCACGACGACCCGAGGAGCTTGAACGCGAACGCGGTCAGCCACATGCCGTAACAGAACCGCAGCACCCACGCCGGAGTCGGCTGCCCCGGTGCGCCGCGGTGCCAGTGCGTCGCGAAGAAAAGCCTGGTCTTGCCCACGGGTCCGCGCGGGACCGCGGGGCCGGCGACGCCTTCAACCGCCTTCGTCATAGGCGCCATCATTCCCTGCCGCAAGAGGACGCGGCGGGAGAAGGGGCAAAAACCGGGGTTCACCCCTACGGGTGGCGGACTTGCCCTGGCACCATCCGGCACGGCAGGGTGTCGGCCCATGATGCCGAAACGAGCTGTCGCCGCCGTGCTGATCGCAGCACTCGTTCTGGCCGGCGGAGGCGTGCTGACCAGCCTGTTCCTCTGACCCGCGAGCATCGTGGGCACAATGGCGGCATGACGCACAACCTGCTGGGCCCCGAGCCCACGCTGCTGCCCGAGCACACCGAAGCGCAGGCCGCGCTCGACTCCGGGACGGACCCGACCTCCGTGGCCGCCGAACACCCCGACTACAGCGAGGCCTGGGCCGCGCTCGCCGAACGCGCGCTCGCCGACGGCGAGACCGTCGCCGCCTACGCCTACGCCCGCACCGGCTACCACCGCGGACTCGACCAGCTCCGCCGCGCCGGCTGGAAGGGCTTCGGCCCGGTGCCGTGGGCGCACCGGCCGAACCAGGGTTTCCTGCGCGCGCTCGCCGCGCTCGGCACCGCCGCGGGCCGCATCGGCGAGTCCGAGGAGTACGAGCGCTGCAAGACGTTCCTCGCCGATTCCGACCCGGCCGCGGCCGAGGCGACCGGTCTGAAGTGACGCGGGCGGCCGGTCGCGCCCTGGCGAAAACCGGGGCGCGACCGGCCGTTTGCCCACCTTCGGGTGACAGCTAGAGGTGTTCGCATTTGGTGACACCTACAAAGGCGGCCATGCGAGGCACGGCCATGCTCACCCCCCGGATCCGCACCCTCGGCACCGCGCTGCGCGAGGCCCGGATCGACGCCCGTTTCGGACTGCGCGAACTCGCCCGCCGAGTCGGCACCAACCCCGCGCTGCTGTCGAACTGGGAGCTGGGACAACGAGTTCCCGCGCTGGAGGACGTCGCGGGCATCCTCGGCGCGCTCGGCGTCGTGGGTGCGGAGAAACAACGGATCCTGCAACTGGCGCGCGGCACCGCCGAACCGGGCTGGGTCGCCCGAGGCAAACAGTCCGACCCGGACCATCTCGGCGGGCTGCTCGCCTGCGAACGCGCCGCGACGTCAGTCGTCGAATGGCAGCCGCTTCTCGTGCCGGGACTGCTGCAGATCCCGGATTACGCGCGGGCGCTGTTCCTCGCCGACGGACTGCCGCTGAAGGACGCGGAACGCCAGGCGGAGATCCGGATGATGCGCAGGCCGCTCGTGGTCGGCCCCGGCGCGATTCCGTGTGAGGTGCTGCTGGGCGAGGCAGCGTTGCGCAATCCGGTCGGCGGGCCCGAGACGATGGCCCGGCAGCTGCGGTTCCTCGCCGATCTCATGGCGACCTCCGCGAAGCTGTCGGTCCGCGTCGTGCCCGCCGGCCACGGCGGCCATCCGGGACTCGCCGGTCGGTTTTGCGTGTACCACGTGGAGGTCGGCGACCCGATCGTCTACTTCGAGCACCAGTACTCGGGCGCCTTCCTCCTCGACGAGGGGACCGACACGTACTGCGAGGTCGCGGACCGGATCCGCGACATCTCCCTGGACTCCCGCGCCTCGGCGGCGTTCGTGCAGCGCGTCGCGCGGGAGTTCCGGGAGATCGCGCAGGGGAAACGGCGGGAGGGGCCTAGGAATATGTTCGGTTAGCCGGTACGTCGACCGCGATCCGCAGTTCGCTCTGCAGCAGGTTCTTCGACACCGAGAACCCGTGCCGCAGATAAGCCGGGATCGCGCGATCCGAGGAATGCACGGTCACCCGCTCCAGCCCGAGTTCCGCGGCCAGCCGCAGCGTCGCCTCGATCAACAGCCCGCCGACGCCGCTGTCGCGTGCTTCCGGCACGACGTACACGCATTGCACGTCGCCGCAGATCCGCGAAAAGTCGTGCGGCGTCGGCACTCTGGGGGTCAGCGCGAGGAACGCCATCCCGAGCACGCGCTCGTCTCGCACCGCCACCAGACAGCGATGCGTTTCGGCGTGTGCGCGGGCCCAGTCGGCGAACTCGCGTACGAACTCGTCCCGATTACGGTGCGGCAGCCCGTCTTTCTCCGCGACCCACCGCCAGCGCAACGCGGCGACAACGGCGAGTTCGTCGTCGCGGGCGGGGCGGATCCCGATGAGCGGTACAGCAGTCATGTCGAATTCCCGGCGGTCGCGAAGGATGGACCCGGCCGGCCGGGGGAGGGTGCCGGCCGGGTCCGAGGCCGTCAGGCGACCGCCGCGAGTTCCCGGGCCGGGTTGACCGAGCCGACGACCCGGTTGCGGCCGCTGTTCTTCGCCGCATACACCGCGGCGTCGGCCGCGGCCATCACTTCCTCGATGCTCGTCCCGTCCAGCGGGAACGCGGCCACGCCGATCGACGCGGTCCGATTCTCGATCGAGACCGCCTCGCCCTCGTTCGTCTGGGTCGGGATCACCAGCTCGCTGATCCGCTGCCGGATCCGTTCGGCGGTCACGATCGCGTCTTCCTTCGACGTCGACGGCAGCAGCGCCACGAACTCCTCGCCGCCGAACCGGCCGACGAGGTCGTGTGCCCGCGTCTCCTGCTTCACCACCGCGGCGACGGCTTTGAGCACGTCGTCGCCGGCGAGGTGGCCGAACGTGTCGTTGATCCGCTTGAAGTGGTCGAGGTCGATCATCAGGGCGCCGAAGCTGCCGTTCTCGCGCTCGGCGCGGGAAATCTCGCGCTGCGCGCCGTCCTGCCAGGTGGTGGCGTTGAGCAGCTGCGTCTTCTGGTCCGTGGTCGCGAGTTCCTCGAGCCGCTTGATCAGCATCGATCGCTGCAGCACGTACAGCGGCAGGATCACCAGCACCGACAGCAGCGGTTCGTGGCTCAGCACCATCACGAGCAGCCCGCCGACGCACAGGGTCGCCAGTTCCAGCAGGTTGTCGTCCATCGTGCCCAGGCATGATTCGGCCGTCGCCTTCGCCGGGTCGGTCAGGTACAGGCCGAGGCCGGTCAGCGCGGTGTTGACCAGGAAATACCCGAGCGCACCGGCCACGACGGTGGTGACGCTGTGGCCGTCCGTGAGGTGTCCGGCCAGCGCCGCGCCGAAACCGGACAGGATCATCGTGGTCGCGTTGGCCGCGACGCGGTGCGCCTCGCCGGGGCGCGTGCCGTTCCAGCTGCGGAACGCCAGGTAGACGTAAATGATCACGCCCAGCGCGGCGACCAGCTGCGGCGGCACCAGCAGCGCGGCCGGAAGCAGCCACACCGACGTGACGGTGATGTGCGGGCCCTGGCTCAGCATCCGGCGCTGCCGCTCGATCTGCCGCGTGACCTCGGTCTGCGCGATCGCCAGGCCGGCGAGCATGCCGAGGATGCCGAGCTGGTGGAGGCTGACCGGGAACACCAGCGTGCTGACCACGGTGAGCACCACCGTGACGGCCATGCTCGTCAGCGTGACCGCGACCCACTGCCGCGGCCTCGACCAGAGCGACCACCGGGAAACCGCGTCGCGCAGCCCCAGACCAGAAAATTCCCCCGATGTGACCATTCTTCCCCCCGGGTCTTGCGCGGATCGACAGTGACACTCGCCTTACGCACAGTTTCAGACCGTTTGCCGCCTGTCCACAAGGGCCTTAGGTGTGTACATTTTTCCCGAACACGCCGGATGAAGGGTGACCAGCGATGCGCAGCAAGGAACAGTGACCGCGTAGCAGCACCGCAAGGTCGCGCAGGTCAGGGCCTCACGCGCGGGGCATGTCGGGGTATTCAGGCAGGCTCGGCGCGTGTGGCTTCCTTCGCTGACCCCTCTTCGGCCTGCCCGGAGACACTCCGCTGCCACGCGATCGCGAGCGGAATCGTGATGAGCAACCCGGCCAGCCCGAAAATCCCGACGGTCGTCTGAGCGCTCACGTGGTCGGCGATGACCCCGCCGATCAGCGGAGTGACGCCCATCGTCGTGGTCAATCCGGTGTTCGACAGCCCCATCGTCTGCGCCCGGCTCTCGTCCGGGACCGCGACAGTCAGCGACGCCGTCGCCTGCAGCAGCGCGATCGTGCCGAAGCCGCCGGAGATCACGAACAGGAGCACCGAGACGATCGGACCCGGCTGCAGGAAGCAGAGCAGCAGCGGGATCGCGGCGAGCGCGGTCATCGGGCCGATCAGCTTCGGCCGGATCCCGGCGGGCACCCAGCGCGTGTAGACGAAGGTGAAGATCACGCTGCCCACCGGGTCGGCGGCGAGCAGCAAGCCGATCATGGTGGATCCGCCGCCCGAGGAAGCGACGTACGGCGCGGCGATGCCTTCGTATACCGGCATCAGCCCGGCGAGCCACGTGAAGACCATGAGGGACCGCAACGCGCTGGTCGCGAAGGCGACCCGGCCGCCCGCGCTGAGCGAGGAGAAGAACGGCTTGCGCTTTTCCCCGCTGGCGGCCGCGGGGCGGGCCTTCAGTCCGAAGCGGAGGAAGAGCGCGGAGAGGACGAACGTGCCCGCGTCGAGCACCAGGGCGAGGCGGGCGTCCATCGCGAGCAGCAGCGCGCCGCCGCCGGCGAAACCGAGCAGCTGCGCGGATTGGACCGTCATGCTCCGGATGCCCATGCCGACCACGAACCGGTCACCTTCGAGCACCTGCGGGAGCAATGCCAGTTGAGACGCCTTGAACGGCGGATTCAGCAGCGAAACGCAGCCGACGAGCACGCATAGTGCCCAGAACGGCAGTCCCGGAATGGCAACGCACAGAATCAAGGCCGCGCGCGTGAGGTCCACGGTGACCATGACGGCCCGGCGTGGGAAGCGGTCGGCGAGTCCGGTGAGGAAGATGCCGCCCAGCAGCGACGGGAAGAACGTGAGCGCGTAGGTGAGGCCGGTCAGCGTCGCGGAACCGGTGTTGGCGTAGACGAGGACGGACAACGCGACCCGGGCGAGCTGGTCGCCGGCGATCGACAGCAGTTCGCCGAACCACATCGCGCGGAACTCGGCGACTCCGAACACCTCGCGGAACGTGACCCGGTGTGGTGCTGTCGTCATGCGTGTACTCCCCGCTGCTGTGTGCGGACTGTGCCGCACTAGTGACCAACGGGTGACCTTAGATCCTCCTGGTCACGGGCCGGTCACACGAAGTGAGTTGTCAAGCTCAGTGTCTCGTGACTGTTGGTGATTCTCTAGGTTCTTTAGCCGGTATCCGACAGGTCACGATCAGTTCGCCACGTGTCCAGACGATAGCGCTCCGCACTGTCGGCCGGGGTGGGTTCGATCTTTGTGGTTTGTGCCACATCCGTTCGGGTGCGTCGTCCGCACTGTGGAACGGCCGCCGCGCGGGCGCCCAGCCGCGTAGCTTCGCCCGGGTGACCGCTCTCCCGACGTTCACGCTCGCCATCGTGGGCGCCGGACCTCGCGGGGTCGGCGTCCTCGAACGGCTGTCCGCGAACGCCGCCGGCCTGCTCGGCGACCGGCGGATCGAAGTCCATCTCATCGACCCGTTCCCGCCCGGCCCCGGCCGCGTGTGGCGGTACGAGCAGTCGCCGCTGCTGCGGATGAACTCGATGCCCGAGGACGTCACCGTGTTCACGGACGACACTGTCCGGATCGACGGTCCGGTGCGGCCGGGTCCGTCGCTGATCGAATGGGTGCGGCAGGTGCGCGCGGGCACGCTGTCCTATCCGGTGCCGGACGACGTCCGTGCGGAGTTCGAATCGCTCACTTCCACGGACTTCCCGACCCGGCGGCTGCAAAGCCGGTACCTGGAGTGGTTCTACCGCAAGGTGGTGGCCGAACTGCCGCCCGGCATCTCGGTGGTCGAGCACCTCGCCGCCGCCGAGAGCGTCGACGAAGACGAGACCGTGCGGCTTTCCGACGGCACCACAGTGTCCGCCGATGCCGTGGTGCTGACTGTCGGCCACCTCGACGCGGTCCCCGACTCTCGGGAACGCGAACTGGAGGCGTTCGCCGAGCAGCACCAGCTGTCTTACTACCCCGCTGGCTACACCGCGGACGTCGACTATTCCGCGGTGCCCGCCGGAGAACCGGTGCTAGTCCGGGGTTTCGGGCTCGCGTTCGTGGATCTGATGCTGCTGCTGACGGAGGGTCGCGGCGGCCGGTTCGAGGAACTGCCGTGCGGCGGGCTGCGCTATCACCTCAGCGGTGCCGAGCCGATCCTGCACGTCGGTTCCCGGCGCGGGGTGCCATACCACGCGAAGACCGGTTACCGGTTGCGCGGGAAACCGTTGCAGCTGCCCAAATTCTTCGACCAGCGCGCCATCGAGGGGCTGACCGGTCCGCTCGGCTTCCGTGCGGACGTGTGGCCGCTCATCGCGAAAGAACTCGCCTGGGCGTACTACACCGAGTTGTTCACCGGACATCCAGAACGCGTGCGCACGGATTACGCGGTCTTCGCGGACAAATTCGCCGACCTGCCGTGGTTCTCGGCCGAAATGGACGCGCTCATCGCCGCTGCGGTGCCGGCCCGGGAAGACCGGCTCGATCTGGAGCGATTGGATCGCCCGTTCGCGGGCCGCCGCTTCGATTCCGGCGAGGAATTCGGGAAAGCGGTGCGGAAATACATCGAATCCGACCTCGCGCGGCGCGCGGATGTGCACCACAGTGCGGATCTCGGCGCGTTCATGGCTCTGCTGTCGGTGATCGGTCAGCTGCCCGCGCTGCTGGCGACCGGACAGCTGACCGCCGCGTCCCAAGTGGCCGAGATGGACGGTTGGTTCCACGGCTTTTTCTCTTACTACGCAAGCGGTCCGCCACCGCGACGGCTCGACGAACTGCTCGCTCTCGAGGATGCTGGCGTCGTGTCGTTCCTCGGGGCGAACCTCTCGATCGCCGCCGACGAGGCGACGGGTGCGTTCGTCGCGTCGAGCACCAGCCATCCCGACACGGTCACCGCGCGGACGTTGATCGAGGCACGACTGCCGGACGCGAGCGTCCCGCGCGTGTCCGACCCGCTGTTGCGGAATCTGCGAGACAGCGGCGCATTGGCTGAGGAAACCGTGCCGGATGTCGACGGCGCGACACTGCCGTCCGGGCGGATCGCCACGATGCTCAACGACTTCCGCCTGGTCACCGCGGACGGATCCCCGCATCCACGACGGTTCGCGGTAGGCCCGCACACGAGCGTCCGCTCGGCAGGGGCCTTCACGCGACCGCGCACGAACGCGATCTCGTTCCGGCAGAACGACGCGCTGGCAAGGGAAATCCTGCGGCTGGCTAACCCTTGACCGCCGGTGCGATCTGCTGCGCCCATTCCCATGGCGCGGCAGTGTCGCCGGGCAGCGAGTTGAAGTACTCCCAACCGTCGATCACCCGGTTTAGCGCGTCGTTCGACAACCCGGGACTGCTCCGCAGAGCACCAGGAACACCGCCAGCACCGCCGCCGTGACCTTTCGCATGGTTCGGACCATAGGACGGCGACGGCGCCCGCGGCAGGGCCGAACGACTCAGCAGCGGCCCAGCATGTCCGTCAGTGCGGACTTCTCCGCCGAATTCACGGTGAGCTTGAACTTGTACTTGACCGTGACCCACATCTTGGCGTACGTGCACCAGTATCCGGTGGACGGCGGCTTCCACTGGTCCGGCGACTTGTCGCCCTTTTCCTGGTTCACGTTGTCGGTCACCGCGATCAGCTGCGGGTCGGACAGGTCGTTGGCGAAGGCCTGGCGCTGCGCCTGGGTCCAGGACGAGGCCCCGGTGCGCCACGCGTCGGCGAGCGGCACGACGTGGTCGATGTCCACATCGGACGGTGAGCTCCAGGTCGCGCCGTCGTACGGCGAGGTCCATTTGCCGGACGTCGGATAGCAGTCGGAGCCGACCTGGACGTTCGTGCCGTCGCGCTTGAGCACCATCTCGCGCGTGTTGCAGCTGTTGCCCTGGTCGATCCAGTGCGGGAACTTGTCGCGGCTGTAGCCGGTCTGCGAGCCGTCCGGTTTCACGGTGAGACCGGAGAGCTGGCTCTTCGCGGTGTCCGCCGACGGGATGCCCGGCGGCGTGGCGTCGGCGACGCCGACCGTGACCGAGCCGAGCAGCGCGACGCCGGCCAGGACGGTCAAGGAGTTGCGAACTGTGCGAGTGGTCGGCATATTGCTGCCTTCCTGGTCAGATGCGGGACTGATTCACCTTTGACCACGAAAGTGGCGTGCGCAACACCGTCAGGTGACAGCAAACCGACCTTCTGTAAACGGAAAGTCACCGAGAGTCCAAGTTCGCTTGAACCTCGTCCGGCGCGGGAGGGTCAGCCGCGGACCGCGCGGAGGTCGGCGGTGTGCCGGTACCAGGTCCGCCGGGTGATCTCGCGCTCCTGCGGGACACCGTCGATGACCAGCGAAGACGTCGGCACGCAGCCGAGCTGGAAGGCGCGGCCGCGGAACGTCGCGGACCGTTTGAGGAGCTTGCCGCGGGTGATTCGGGCGGTCACTCCGGAGTCGTCCGGTGCGACCTCGATGCCGGAAACCGTGCCGTCGAAAGCCACCTGTTCGTCGCAATACGCCTGGCCCTTGACATCCCGCAGGGTCGCGTGCCCGAGGAGCACGCCGCCGGTGTCGTCGCGGACGAGGGAGATCTCGGCGTCCTCGCCCTTCCAGGCGAGCGCGAACGCCTCGTCCGGGTCCGCGGGCAGCCGCCAGTGCGCGGCGACGCGGGAGCCGGACTCCGTGGCGACGAAACCGACGGACACGCCCGGGAGGAGTTCGCGGCGCATGAGACGCACCACCACGGCGGCGAGGTCGGCGTCGGCGCCCAGGACGACGAGCCGGTCGTGTTCCCCCAGCAAGGGGTCGATTTCCGCCTTGCCGGGCCGCGGCCCGGCGTGCACGAGCGGGACGTCGCCGAGCCGCGCGGGCAGATCCGCCGCGGCACCGCAGGCCACCACTATTCCGCGCACTCCGGTGTCCTCCGTTAAAGTCATGCACCGGCATTTACCAGCGCCACCCGTGCCCCCGTCCGGGGTCACTATTCCTATTGCCGAACACCTGGAGTGTCACATGCCGGCCATCGTGCTGATCGGTGCCCAGTGGGGGGACGAGGGCAAGGGCAAGGCCACCGACCTGCTCGGCGACCGCGTCCAGTGGGTCGTCCGCTACCAGGGCGGCAACAACGCGGGCCACACGGTCGTGCTGCCGAACGGCGAGAACTTCGCGCTGCACCTCATCCCGTCCGGGATCCTGACGCCGGGCGTGACGAACGTCATCGGCAACGGCGTGGTCATCGACCCGGGCGTGCTGCTGGACGAGCTGGCCGGTCTCGAGGAGCGCGACGTCGACACCAGCAAGCTGCTGATCTCGGCCGACGCGCACTTGATCATGCCGTACCACGTGGCGATCGACAAAGTCACCGAGCGCTACCTGGGCAGCCGCAAGATCGGCACCACCGGCCGCGGCATCGGGCCGTGCTACCAGGACAAGATCGCCCGCGTCGGCGTCCGCGTGCAGGACCTGCTCGACGAGAAGATCTTCCGGCAGAAGGTCGAGGCGGCGCTGGAGTTCAAGAACCAGGTGCTGGTCAAGGTCTACAACCGCAAGGCGCTCGACGCGGACCAGGTCGCCGACGAGGTGCTCGCGGCGGGCGAGAAGTTCGCGCACCGCATCGCCGACACCCGGCTGCAGCTGAACCAGGCGCTGGAGCGCGGCGAGACGGTCCTGCTGGAGGGCTCGCAGGGCACGCTGCTCGACGTGGACCACGGCACGTACCCGTTCGTCACGTCGTCGAACCCGACGTCCGGCGGCGCGAGCGCGGGGTCGGGCATCGGCCCGGGCCGCATCACGACCGTGCTGGGCATCCTGAAGGCCTACACGACCCGCGTCGGCTCCGGCCCGTTCCCGACCGAACTGGACGACGAGTCCGGCGAGTACCTGCGCAAGCAGGGCGGCGAGTTCGGCGTCACCACCGGCCGCTCGCGGCGCACCGGCTGGTTCGACGCGGTGATCGCCCGCTACGCGGTGCGGGTCAACGGGATCACCGACTACTTCCTGACCAAGCTGGACGTGCTGTCCGGACTGGAGAAGGTCCCGGTGTGCGTCGGCTACGAGGTGGACGGCTTCCGCACCTCGGACATGCCGATGACCCAGACCGACGTGCACCACGCGGTTCCGATCTACGAAGAGCTGCCGGGCTGGTTCGAGGACATCTCGCACTGCCGCACGTACGACGAACTGCCCGCCAACGCGCGCGCTTACGTCGAGCGGATCGAAGAGCTGTCCGGCGCCCGGGTGTCGGCGATCGGCGTCGGTCCGGGCCGGGAGCAGACGATCGTGCGGCACGAGTTCGCCTGAGTCTGTTGCATCGGCCGGCCCGCTGGTCGACTACAGCGGCATGACAGATGACGCGGCCGGTCGTCCCGCTCGGACGCAGAAGCTGCCGGAGCTGCGGTGGTGGTGGGTAGCCGCTGCCGCCGCGGCGACCGCGGTCCTGATCGCGGCGGCGACCTGGCTGCTGGTCAGCCAGGTCGCGACGGCCCCGACGTCGGACACGGCCCGGGCTGAACTGGACGCCATCCGCACGGCGCTGAGCCTCGCGGTCGGCACGGGCGGCGCGTTCGCGCTGTGGCTGGCGGCGCGACGGCAGCGGTCGACGGAAATCCAGATCAGGGAAACGATCGCCGCCACCGCCGAGGACCAGCGGCACCGGGAGCGGGTCCAGCTCGCGACCGAGTTCGACCTGACCGAGCGGCGGATCACCGAGCTGTACGCCAAAGCTGTCGAGCAGATCGGTTCGGACAAGGCCCCGGTGCGGCTCGGCGGGCTGTATGCGCTGGAACGGCTGGCCAATGCCAATCCGACGCTCCGGCAGGCGATCGTCAACGTTGTTTGCGCGTATTTGCGGATGCCGTTTCCGGAGCCTTCGTGGGATTACGAAAGCTCGCGAGCGGCCGAGCTGGAAAGCGGCATGTCGGATGTTGAGCGGCAGGAACGCGAGGAGCTTCAGGTACGGCTCGCTGCGCAGCAGATGCTGGCGGATCACCTCCGAGAGGCGGACGGCTCGCCGGAGAAGTGGGGCGCTTGCGATATAGACCTAAGCCGTGCGGTCTTGATCGACTTCAGGCTTCAGCGGTGCTCCGTCGGCAACGCCCAGTTCCATGGAACCCAGTTCCTAGTGGTGGCCAGGTTCGACAAAACTGTCTTTCACGGAGAGGTCTGGTTCTATCATTCCGACTTCGACCGGATGGCGAGCTTCTCCGGGGCGAAGTTTCTCGACCGAGCCGTCTTCACGGCGACGCGGTTCGGCTGGCACCTCTTGTCGCCCGGCGTGCGATTCCTTGGCGGAGCCGGGTTTCATCGCGTGGAGTTTTGCGGAAGGTGCGATTTCCGCGACGGGGAGTTCGCGCAATTCATCGAGTTCGATCAGCCGCCGAAGCTGAGCGAGCCGAGTGACGAGTATGTCGGCGATACGATGTCGTGGAACGAATTTCCCGGTACCCGCTTCAACTTCCAAGGCGCCCGGGCCGGGCAGTTGGCCGAAGAGCCGACACTGCCCGACCGGTGGAGCGTTTCCGCCGACGGGACTTTCGCCTATCGCGGCGAACTGGATCCGTCGTGATGCGAGCGCTCAGAGAACCGTTGTGCTGACTGGGGTCGGGTTGCGGAACAGGTCGAGCACCGGGCAGTGTTCGTCCACCGCGCGGCGGAGCTGTTCGTAGGCCTCGGGCGCGGCCGGGCCGTCGAGTTCCACCGAGACTCGCACGTCGCTGAAACCGGGCCGGGTCGATTCGTCGAAGCCGAAGAAGCCGTGCAGGTCCAGGTCGCCGTCGACCTTCACGCGCACCGAGTCGAGCGGAATGCCGAGCCGGGCCGCCCAGAACTGGTACGTGATCACCTGGCAGGACCCGAGCGCGGCGAGCGCGTACTCGACCGGGTTCGCCGCCTTGTCGGTGCCGCCGAGGACGGGCGGCTCGTCCACGGTGAACGCGTGGTCGCGGACCCGGACGTCCACCACCGTCGCGGTGTTCGCGGCCAGCGCGTGGTCGACGCTGAACGACACCGCCGCGTTGCGCCGGTCGGTCTGCACGGCTTGCCGGGTGCCGTCGATGACGTCGGTCAGTGACATCGGTCCTCCTGGGGTCGTCGGGCGTCCAGGGTGCGGTTTGGGTGCCTGATCGGCAGGGGCTCTCGTCGGCTGAGAACGCGGCTGGCACAAAGCCGGATGCTTGTTTCGGCTGCTGAGAAACCGGTGCCGCGCCTGAATAATTTGAAGGTATGAGCGTCGGACTGACCTTGCCCGCCCTGCCGCGGGACCCCATCACGGTGACCGAAGTGCTGAACCAAGCACGCGAGGCTGAGGAGGCGGGCGCGGCGTCGATCTGGTTCGCCCAGTTGCCCAGCGGCCACGACGCGCTGGCAGTGGCCGCGCTGGCCGGGCAGGTGACTTCCCGGGTCGAGATCGGCACCTCCGTCGTGCCGATTTACCCGCGACACCCGCTGGTTCTGGCCGCCGCCGCGCGCACGGCGAGTGAGGTGACCGACGGGCGGTTCACCCTCGGCATCGGTCTCGGTGCGAAGAACTTCCTCGAACCCGTCTATGGCACGCCGTATCCGCCCCCGGTGCGGCACCTGCGCGAGTACCTGACCGTTTTGCGCGCGCTGTTCGCCGGGGAACAAGTCGACTTCACCGGTTCGACGGTGGAGGTGCATCTGTCGGAGCCCGCGCCGGCCACGCCGATTTCGGTGCTCGTCGCCGCGATGGGCCCGCAAGCGTTGCGGGTTACTGGCGAACTGGCCGACGGCACGCTGCCCTATCTGGCCAGCCCGCGCGCTCTCTCGAACCTGATCGTGCCCGGGATCGGCCCCGGCAAGCGAGTGATCGCCGCGGTTCCGGCCGTGGTGACGAGCGACGTCGAGGCGGTGCGCGAACGTGCGGCCCAGGAACTCGGCTTCTACGGTTCGATCCCGTCGTATCAGCGCGTGCTGAAAGAGGGCGGCGTCGAAAACGCGGCGGAATTGGTGCTGATCGGCGACGAGGAGACGGTCGCCGCCGGAGTGCAGCGCTACTTCGACGCGGGCGCAACCGACGTGTTGCTCACCCAGACCGCCCTGCACACCGACGAGGACCGCCGCCGCACCTGGCGGCTGACGGGCGAGCTCAACTCATCCGGTTCGTAAGGGTTGTCGTTACGGACATTTCCTCCAGATCGAGTTCCCGCAGGACCTTCTGCAGGACGTCGTCGTCCAAGCGGCCGGCGCGGTTCTCCTCGATCATCGCCGCCCGCTGGGTGATGAGGAGTTCCCGCCGCGCCTTGGCGAATTGCGCCTGCGGACTGTCGCGCCGTTCCTCGCCGGACAGCGTGATCGCGGCCTGCGCGAACCGGTAACGGGTGTCCACCACGCGTTCCAGCCGTTGTTCGAGCCGCTTCATCTTCTCCGGCTCGATGTCCAAAGTGGACAGTTGGTCGCGGGCAAGCTCGCGCAGCCGCTCGTGCGCGGCTTTCTGCGCGACCTTGCGCGCGGCCAGTTCTTCCGCCTGGTCACGAGCGTCCTCGTCGGGGTCCTGGACCTTGAGCAGCCGAATCAACGGCGGCAGCGTGAGCCCCTGGATCAACACGGTCCCGACCGCGACGGCGAACGCGAACAGCTGAATCTCCGCCCGCCCAGGCGTACCCGCCGGCACCCCGGACGCGGCGGCGATGGTCACGACGCCGCGCATGCCGGTCCAAGAGATCACCGCCAACGAACGCCAGGCCGGCGGATCGTGCTTGGTGCGTCGGAGCAGTTGCAGTGACCGAGGCAGGTAACTGGACAGGAAGACGGCCGGAATCCGCACGAACATCGTCGCGAGCAACACGACGACCGCGGACAACGCGAGCGTCCCGTTGTCCCGCGCGGCATGCGACGCCCCGTCGAGCACGAACGGCAGTTGCAGCGCCATCAACGCGAACACCAGCGCCTCGAGCATGACGTCGATCGACGCCCAGACAGACCGGTCCTGCACCCTCGTCGCCGGCGACGCCCGCAACGACCGGTGGCCGAGGAACAGCCCCGCCGTGACGACCGCCAGCACGCCCGACCCGCTGAACTCCGCGCCGAACGGATGCAGGTGCTCCGCGGTGACGTACGCCGCGAACGGCACCACGATCCCGAACGCCGATTCGAGCAACGGATCGTCCAGCCGCGTGCGGATCAGCTCGACGACCCCGCCCGCGACCAGCCCGACCAGAATGCCGACCACCGTCGCGACGGCGAAGACCGCGAACCCGTGCCCGAGCGACCCGGCCGTCCCGGCCACCGCCGCGAGCGCGACCTTGTACAGCGTGAGCGCGGCCGCGTCGTTGACCAGACTTTCGCCGGTGAGCACCGTCATCACGCCCCGAGGCAGCCCAAGCCGCCGCCCGATCGCGACAGCCGTCACCGCGTCCGGCGGAGACACGACCGCCCCGAGCACCAGTGCCGAAGCCCACGGCAAATCGGGCAGCAGCAGATGCACGACGAACGCGATCACGAACGCGGTGGCCACCACGAGCAGCACGCCGAGCGTGATGATCGGCCGCAAGTTCGCACGAAAGTGGGAGATCGAACTCTCCAGCGACGTCGAGTACAGCAACGGCGGCAACACGACGGTCAGGATCAGCTCAGGCTCCAGCTCGACCCGCGGAACACCCGGGATCAGCGCGATCCCCAGCCCGACCACCACGATGAGCAGCGGCGCGGACAGGTTGAACCGCCGGGCGACCGCAGTCAGCCCCAGCGACCCGGCGAGCACGCCGACCAGCGTCAAGGTCTCCATGCTTCGCATCTTGACTCATGGTCCGGACGAGACGCGGATGGTGTGGGTTCGTGTCGGACCTCCCTTCGGGGTGGGGTGGACGGGCCGTGTCGCGGGCGGCTCGAGGTGTGGCCGGTCCGGTTCGCGGGCGGCTCAGGGTGAGGTGGGCGGGCGGGGTTGTGGGTGCGTCGGGGTGTGGTGGACGGTCCGGCTCGCCGGTGCGTCGAGGTGAGGTGGGCGGGCCGGGTTGTGGGTGCCGTCGAGGTGTGGTGGGCGGACCGGATCGCGGGTGCATCGAGGTGAAGGGGCCGGATCACGGGTGCATCGAGGTGTGGTGGACGGTCCGCCCGCGGGTGCCTCAAGGTGAGGTGGGCGGCCCGGGTTGCTGGCGGCTCGGGGTGTGATGGCCAGTCCGGGTCGCTGGTGCCTCGGGGGCGAGCTGCGCGGGCCAGGTAGCGGCGGCGGACGGCTTGCCGGTGGGCTTCGTGGTGCGGTCATGGGCCTTTCCCAGCGGGCGGAGTCGGCTCGGCGGCGGTTGGCTGGTGGCGTTGGCGAGCGCTGGGAGGATCCTCCTTTCGGGACAGCGCCTGCGAGAGTTAGTCGGCAGGCGGAAGGCGGCCCGGTGTTGCAGCGGTAGTGGACGGTGGACGTGGTGCCCTGGGCAGAGTCGTGGACGAAGGGAATCGCCAACCGGCATTGGCGCGACGGCGAGTTGCCGGGGGCGGGGGTCGGTAGGCATTGAGTCGGCTTGGTGGGCAGCGGCGGGCAACGTCGCCCGGTGGTGCGGCATAGGGCCGCACCGAGGCATGCAGGGCAGACGCGTTGCGGCGCTGCGGCGGCGGGGTCGACCGGAGTTGTGGGCGGCGCCCGGCTGAACAGACTCCCCTTCGGAGGCTTCGCTCAGGTACTCGCAGCGGAGCAACGCCGGAGCACCCGGCAACGCTGGACCGCGCAATTCCGGGCCGTGCAATTCCGGGCCGTGCAATTCCGGACCGTGCAATGCCGGACCGCGAAATGCCAGACCACGCGGTCGGATTGAGCGATGGCGGGCGGAGAACGGTCCGCGGTCTCGGGTGTCCTCCGGATCAGCCGAGTTCCTTCAGTTCCCTTTCCACCGCGGCCAATTCCTCCGCCGAGCCTTGCACCTTCGGGCCGGTGAACCACTTCCGCGCCGACAGGACCCACCACAGGGCCGCTCCGCCCAGGACTACCAGGAAGGCGATCGGCGTGTAGTTGAACGTGTCGACCGTGATGGGGCTTGCTTGGGGCAGCATGAAGAGCACGAAGATCACCACGACCCACGCCGTCGCGACGATGCCGATGGGTTTGCCCCAGCGGCCCAGGTTCCACGGGCCCTTCTCGAAGCTGTCGCCGCGGCGGACGCGGAGGAAGACCGGGATCACGTACGCGACGTACAGGCCCACTGTCGCGATCGAGGTGACTGCGGCGTACGCAGTCGCGCTCCACAGGTACGGCAGCGCCAGCACCAGTGCCCCGCCCGCCGCTAGCCAGACTGCGTTGGTCGGGGTTTGGGTTCGTTTGTTGATGTTGTGCCAGATCTTCGAACCCGGGATCGCGCCGTCGCGGGCGAAGGCGTAGATCATGCGGGAGTTCGCGGTCACCGAGGCCATGCCGCAGAACAGTTGTGCGCCGATGCAGATCAGGAGCAGGAATTTGCCGGTCACCGCGCCGGTCGCGTCGATGAAGATCTGGGCGGGCGGGACGCCGGTGGCAGAGTTGACGGCTCCGTCGTAGTCCTGGATCGCGAACGTCAGGCCGATCAACAGGATCCAGCCCGCGACCAATGACACGAGGATCGAGTTGATGATCCCGCGCGGGCCCGCTTTCGCGGCGTTCTTGGTTTCCTCCGTCATGTGCGCCGAGGCGTCGTAGCCAGTGAGGGTGTACTGCGCCAGCAGCAAACCGAGCAAGAACACGTAGGGCGCGGAACCCCAGCCGGTCTGGTTCACGAAGCTGCCGAACACGAACGACGCTTGCTGATGCTTCGCCGGCACGAACACGAGCACGCCGACGATCACCAGCACGCCCAGCAGATGCCACCACACGCTGACGCTGTTCAGCACTGCCACCACTCGCACGCCGAAGGTGTTCAGCACCCCGTGCACGACGAGAATGATGGCCAGCAACAAGATCGTGTGCCCCGGCGTCGCGCTGAAGCCCCACTGCAGGTCGAGGAACGCGTTGAGGAAGAGCGCGGCGCCGAAGTCGATGCCCGCGGTGACCGCGATCTGTCCGATCAGGTTGAACCAGCCGGTGAACCACGACCACGCCGGACCGTTGCGGGTCGCCAGTTTCGCGGCCCAGTAATAGAGTCCGCCCGCGGTCGGGTAGCTCGAGCACACTTCCGCCATGCCCAGCCCGACCAGCACCACGAACAGCCCGACCAGCGGCCAGCCCCAGATCATCGCCGCCGGGCCGCCGGTCTTCATGCCGAAGCCGTACAGCGTGAGGCAGCCGGACAGGATCGAGATGATCGTGAACGACACGGCGAAGTTCGAGAACGCCGACATCGTGCGTTTGAGTTCCTGCGCGTAGCCGAGCGCGTGCAGGCGAGCGCTGTCTTCGTCGGGTTGTCCGGTCTGCTGGTCGGAGACATCCATCGGGCACCCACCTGAAAGGTATGCGGACAGACCATTGAGAGTGCGCAGAAGTTAGCCCTCTCCGTTCGCGGGTGTCAAGGTTTCGCTGGTCGCTGGACGGAAGCTCCTCCGAACGGCGCAGGGCGGCTCGGGTTTGGGTGATCAACATGAGACGAGTATCTCGAACAATTGTTCGAGTGCGCATCACTCGAACAGGTCGTCTCTGGGGTGACTGAGTGCGCAGGCGATGATCAGCGAGTGAACGCCGAAGAGCTGGTCGCGATCGAACTGGCCGACGAAGAGCGCAAAGTGCTGCGTTGCGGACTGGATGAGTGGGGTGGGCCGGCGCGTTGCACTGAGGCGCTCGCAGTGGCGATGGGCTTCCAGAGCGTGGCTGATTTGCACGAGGACGGGAGCCGGCTGCGGGCAGCACTCATCGCTGGCGATCCGCTCAGCGCTGGGGACTGGCGGCGGATAGTGGTGGCTACCGAAATCGTCTTCGCCAGCGACGTGTTCGGCTCCGGCATTGACTGGTCGACAACCACCGGCTTCTCGGACGAGGAGACGATCGTGATCCTGCGGCGATTGCAGCGAACCATCGCTCGCGAGCTTCGCGGCGCGCTCCATCGGCGCAACGATTGAACAGCCGCGAAAAAGCCCGCCGGTGACCCGAAGGTCACCGGCGGGCCAGGAGAAACCAGAGAAAACTCAGCGACCGACGAAGTCCCGCACCGATTCCAGCGCGGTGTCCGGCTGGTCGGCGAAGAATCCGTCGACCCCGGCCTTCAAGAACGCCGCCTCCTCCGCGAACACGTTGCCGTACGCGCTCGGGCTGGCCGAGGAGCGCAGGTTCGCCGGGAGGAACGGGTTTTCGTTGCGGAAGGTGTAGGGCTGCACCTCGAGACCGGCGCGGTGCGCGTCGGCGATCAGCGTGGTCGGCTTGCCGAGGTTGTCCTGCGCGTCGCGCGGGATGATCTGGCCCTTCTCCGGGCCGAGGTACTTCGCGTACTTCGCGATTTCGCGCAGACCGGCGGGCGTCACCAGGTCCGCGTACGTGCGCTTGTCGCCCTTCGCGACGAAGTCCGCCGGAGCGCCCTTCGCCTCGGTCAGCTGCAGCAGCGGCACTCGCACCTGCTTGCTCAGCGCCTGCAGGTTCGACACCTCGAACGACTGGATGATCACCGGCGCGTTCGGGCGGTTCAGGCCGTTGCGGTTGAGGATCGACACGAGCTTCGGCTCCGTCGGGTTCCCGATCGAGCTGAAGTACGTCGAGTGCTTGACCTCGGGGTAGGTGCCCAGGGTCCGGTGCAGTTCGTGGCCGAGCCGCCGGGTCAGGTCGAGCACCTCCTGGTACGTCGCGATCCGGTAGCGGCCGTCGTAGAGCTGGTTGTTCGGCCGGTTCTGCGGGATCCGCTCCTTCGCGTAGAGCGTCTTCAGTTCGGCGAGAGTGAAGTCCTCGGTGAACCAGCCGGTCATCTTGGTTCCGTCGATCACCTTCGTCGTCTTGCGCGAGGCGAACTCGGGATGGGCCGCGACGTCGGTGGTGCCGCTGATCTCCGGCTCGTGCCGGGCGACGAGCTGGCCGTCCTTGGTCGGCACCAGGTCGACGTCGACGTAGTCCACGCCCATCCGCCAGGCGAGTTCGTACGACGCGAGCGTGTGCTCCGGGCGGTAGCCGGGCGCTCCCCGGTGTCCGACGATCACCGGGCCATCGTGCCGGGGACCGTGGGCGGCCGCACCCGCGGCCGTCTCCTCGCTCGCGGAGGCCGGGCCGATCGCGAGACCCGCGACGCCGAGCAGGGCCAGACCGGACAGGGCGAGCACGCCGAGGCGTTTGCGCTTCATGGGGGACCTTTCTCTACCGGGCGATCCGCAGCTCGCCACGACTACCGCGTCACCCTCACCGCCGCAAGCGTCGGGCGCGCGGCACCAGCCGGACGAGCGGTTGACAACCGGGTAAACGGTGGATGGCGGCCTAATCCGGACACTGCGCGACCGGCACCGGACCAGTCGCGCACCTGGTCCGGGCCGGGGTCGCGGACGGCGCGCTGCCGCGGCGCGACACGCACCGTTACGCTGTCCCGCGTGCGCGTACTGGTAATCGGCTCCGGCGCCCGGGAGCATGCACTCGTCCTCGCGGTGGCAGGCGACCCCGCGGTCACGGCGCTCGCTTGCGCCCCCGGCAACGCCGGCACGACTGCGGTCGCGGAGCAGCTCGGGGTCGAGCTCGCCGAGCCGGAAGCTGTCGCGGCCCTGGCCAAGGAGTGGAAGGCCGACCTCGTCGTGATCGGGCCGGAGGTGCCGCTCGTCGCGGGCGTCGCCGACGCGGTGCGCGAAGCCGGCATCGCCTGCTTCGGGCCGTCTGCCGCGGCCGCGCGCATCGAGGGGTCGAAGGCGTTCGCGAAGGACGTCATGGCGGCCGCGAAGGTCCCGACGGCTCGCAGTGAGGTCGTCGACACTCCCGCGCGTCTCGACGCCGCGCTTCAGCGCTTCGGGCCTACCTGGGTCGTGAAGGATGACGGTCTCGCCGCCGGCAAGGGCGTGGTCGTGACGCAGGACGTCGAGGTCGCGCGCAAGCACGCGCTGATGCTGCTCGACGGCGGCCACCCGGTTCTGCTGGAGTCCTTTTTGGACGGTCCGGAGGCCTCGCTGTTCTGCTTCGTCGACGGCCGCACCGTGGTGCCGATGCTGCCCGCGCAGGACTTCAAGCGCGTCGGCGACGGCGACACCGGCCCGAACACCGGCGGCATGGGCGCGTACGCACCGTTGCCGTGGGCGCCCGAGGGCCTGGTGGACGACGTCGTCGCGCGGATCGTGCAGCCGGTGGTGGACGAACTCGCCGACCGGGGCAGCCCGTTCTCCGGCCTTCTTTACGCCGGGCTCGCGCTCACCTCGGAAGGCCCGCAGGTGATCGAGTTCAACTGCCGCTTCGGCGACCCCGAGACGCAGGTTGTGCTCGCGCTGCTGCGTACGTCGCTGGTGACTGTGCTGAACGCGACCGCCACCGGGAAGCTGGCCGAGCTGCCGCCGCTGGAGTGGTCGAACGGGGCCGCGGTCACCGTCGTGATCGCTGCGGACGGGTACCCGGGCAAGCCGCGCACTGGCGACGTCATCACCGGCGGAGAGATCGAAGGCGTCCTTCACGCGGGTACGCGGCGTCGCGACGACGGTGCGGTGATCTCGGCTGGCGGCCGCGTGCTGTCGGTCGTTGGCACCGGTAAGTCGCTTAAGGCGGCGCGTAAGCACGCGTACGAGACTGTCGAGCGCGTACACCTCGCTGGCTCGCACCATCGCACCGATATCGCACTGCGCGCGGCCAACGGGGAAATAAGCACTCCCGCCTGAACAGGTTCTCCACGAAGTTCGCCTCGGGTTCACGCGCCGGTTGGTAGCCTCGAAACGGGTCCGTACGGTCACCGTCCGTATCACGGGAGGGGTTAGCGCATGCCGGAAAGCACACCGCTCACCGACCTGGCTTCGTCGGTTCCGGCAGCGCCGGGCGTGGCGGACATCGTGGTCGAGCCGGCGAAGCTGCTCGAGGTCGCGCGGGTGGTCGACGAGCAGGTCAGCGCGCTCGAAGACAAGTTGCTCACGCGGCTGGGCGAGCTGCGCGTCGACACTCCTTCGTCGGACACGGTGAGCGTGAACGCGATGGCTGCGTGGAACACGGTTGTCGCGGAAGGCGATCAGTCGTACGCCGCGCAGGTGCGTGCGTACGTCGCCAATCTGCACAAGCTTGTCGGACAGTTGCGCGAAGCAGCGAAGACGTATGAGGCCAGCGACGCGGACAAGGCCGCGGCTTTCGGGGACCGCGGTGCGCACGGCATCCACTAAGCCGATCCTCGCCGTTGTCGCGGTACTCGGGGTCGCAGGCTGCTCGTCAGGCGAGCAAGGCACCGCGTACCCCGTACAGCCCGCGATGAGTTCCCTGGCGCAGCAGACGAAAGCGGCCGCTTTGCCGCAGCGGCCGTCGGATTTGCCGATCGCCGGGACCGATCCGTGCGACTTGCTGGGTCAGGCGCAGCTCGACCTGCTGAAGGTGACGAGCGTGCCGCGCAAGGCCGCCGAGCCGAAGGACGGTCCGACCTGCGTGTTCGATTCGGACAAGACCGAACCGTTCCACGCGTTGCACCTGCGGATCGTCAACGCGGACGTGCAGGAATGGCTCACCGGATCGCGGCGCAAGAACAGCATGACCACCGCGGCCACCAGCGTCGAGGGCTATCCGGCGATCACGAACTACCGCGCGGCGGGCACGCCGGCCGACTGCGAAGTGCTCGTCGGCGTCGCCGCGGGACAGACCATGGCGGCACAGGAGTTCGCGGTCACCGCGGGCGCGTTCAGCCAGCCGCAGTTGTGCGACATCGCCACCCAGGCCGCCGGCCTGGCCGTGCAGGGCCTGAAGAACCGGACCTAGGGAGGGCGCGTGGAGATCTCCGAACTCGCGGGCAGGATCCGCGACCACCGTTTCGACGGGTGGACCGACACCGCCATCGCCGACGAGATCGAGAAATTCGGCACCGGCGACGGCATCGCCAGCATCGCCACCGCGGTTGAGGCGCTGCGCGAAATCGCGACCGCGCTCGCGGGCACCGACCACACCCTGCGCGAGCAGCTGGCGAAGCTCGGCGTCGAATGGCAGAGCCAGGCGGGCGGACAGGCCGGGCAGGTACTGTCGGACCAGGCGGGCTTCTCGCAGGACGCGATGCAGAAGGTCGCGCACACGGCGGAAATGCTTTTCGCGCAAGGAGAAGCGTTCAATCGCACCAAGTACAAGCTGCCCGACCCGGCCGCGGTGCGCAAAGGCGCGGAGAGCCTCACGCTCCTCGATTCGGTGGCGAGCTTCCTCGGTTTCGAGACCGACCACGCGGCTCAGGTGCAGGCCGCGGACAACGCGCGCGGCCAAGCGGTCGAGGCGTTGAACGCTTACGCCCAGCAGAGCGGCGAAAACCTGCTGTCCACCGAACCGCTGGGGCAGCCGCAGTCGCTCACGATGGTCCAGCCCGGCAGCGGGCCGAGCCCGGTCGACCGCGCGGCCGCGGCGGTCGAGGTGACGCCGGACGGCCAGGTGCGGCCCGCCGCGGCGTCGGTGAAGTCGCAGTACGTTCCCCCGCCGCCGCCCCCGGCTCCTCCGGCCGCTCCGGTGGGGGATCCGCCGACGCCCGGGTACGGCACGGCTTCGCCGGCACCGGCGCCTCGGCCAGCCGCGCCGGTGGTCGCGGCCAGTTACGTGCCGCCGTCTTCGCCTCCGCCCGCGGGCTGGGAGCAGGGACCCCGTGGTAACCCGCCGCGGTCAGTTCCGACCGGCGGACCGGGAATCCCCAGCGCGCCAACCACTTCGGGCGGGCCAGGCCCCTCCGGCGGGACGCGGAGTCCGGGCGGAATGCGGCCCGGCGAGTCCGGCACATTCCTGCCGACCGGTCCTCGTGGGACTGGCAGCGGGCAGGAAAGCGCGCCGGTCAACCGAGGAACTGTGGGCAGCGCCGAAAGTCTTGGCGGCGCAAGCGGATCCGGTCGTGCCGCGGTCGGCGGCTCGGGCGGGGGCAGCTACTCCGGCAGCGGGCACGAAAACCAAGCACTGCAACGAGGTCGGCTGGTCGGCAGTGCCCCGCAGGCACCGGCAGCCCCCGTCGCGGAAACCCCCGGCACCGCCCCCACCCCGCGCGGAGGCGGCGCGTCACCCGGAGAAATCGGGGCGGGCGCGGCGGCTTTGGGCGCGGGAGTAGCCGGTGGTGCGCTATCCGGAGACCGCGAAAGGCAAGGCCGCGCACAGGAAAGCCAGCCGAAGGGGTTGGTCCGGCCGTTGCCGGTGGACGAGCTTCCCGAGGAAGAAGCCGTCGCGTTGCGGAAAGCCGAGCAAATCGCGCCGAAATCGGGTGGCGGGGACGCCAAATACCTTTCCGAAGCCGCTCCGCAGGAAAGCGACGAGGAGCACGTGCGCCGTTTCGGCGTCGACGACAAGGACCTGTTCGCCGACGGCCGGATGGTGACGCGCGACGTCCTCGGCGACGGCACGGGAGACGTGCGCCGGCCGTGAACCTGGTACTGACCGCCCTCGAATTCGATGTGCTGTGGGAATCGCTGGAGCTGGGCGGACGCCCGGCCGCGCTCGCGGTTCCGTCGCCGGGCCGCACGCACACCGAACGGGCCGAGCTGATCGAGTCCGTCTGGGATTCCCTCGCGCAGCGACGGCTGGCGCGCGGCCGCCGTCCCTCTGGGACGGTGCTTGACCAGCTGCATTTGCTGGCGCGTCCGCGGGAAGCGGTGGACGTCTGGGTGTGGGCGGACCGCGAGATCCACGGCCGCGCGGTGAGCCGGGGCAGCCAGGCCGTGCTCGCGGTGGTCGACCGGGACGAGGTGTGGCTGATCCCCGCGGACGCGAGTGCGCTCGCCGACGCCGTGGTGTCGGTGGCCGGATCGCTCGACCCGGGCGTCGGCCAGTCGGTCTCGGTGCCGCACAGCACGCTGGTCGCGGCCGACGCGGCTGCCGCCGGGGAGCCGAAAGCGCTGGTCACGGCGTTGGAAGACCGGGGCGTGGCGTTGTGGGAAGCGCAGGAACTGGCGGGCATGCTGATGGGACAGGCCGCCCGCGGCCAGTTCTGCGCGGAACGGGTCCTGCGGGACGGGACGGTGCGCCGGTCACCGCATGTGGCGGCGTTTTACGACACCGATTCCGGGCGGTATCTGTTCCAGTTGACCGACGATTCGGACGGCCATACGTGGGCGACGGTGAGCCCGGCGGACAACGCGGTGCTGGCGGAGCGGGTGCGGGAGTTGCAGGCCGCGATTTGATGCCTTGGGCGGACCGTTTTCTCCCGTTTCGCCCCGGCTCTAACCCGGTCCGGGGGTTCGCGGCCGCGAGTCGGACAGAACTGCACACGGCACGCGTCCGAAGTCTTAGAGTAAGCACGGGAACCGAACCGGTCAGGGGAACGTCTGAACTGGTCGGGAAGCGAGTGTCGCGAAGGGGATGACGAACGGTGCCTGTCTACGACCCGGATTCCATGGCCATTGCCGCCAGGAACGTGGAGAAGCTGAAGGACGAGTTCGAAAAGTCCAAGAAGCACCTCACCGGCGTTGACGAGGAGCACGAGAGCCCGTTCGGCACGATGGGCGGCTCCAAGGACGTGCACGGCGCGGTCGGCACGTTCAAGCAGGGCGTGCACAGCGAGTTCGACGCGGCCGGGAAGCTGATGGAGGCGACCAGCTTCATTCTCAAGAAGGCGGCCGGGCTGATCCAGGAAACCGATCAGGTCCACAAGACCGACCTGACCGTCCACGAAGACCGCTGAGCAGGCACGAGGGGGCTGGAGCATGGCGCTGATCGACTACCCGCCGAACTGGAACGGCATCGTCGAAAAGGCCCAGAAGGTCGACAAGATCAACCCGGACGCGATCAGCAAGGCCGGGCAGCAGTTCAGCAACGCCGCGAAGCAGGCGGGCGACCACAGCGCCGCGCTGAACAATTCCGCCAAGTCGTTGGCGGGCGGCGTGTGGGAGGGTCCGGCAGCGGACGCCTTCGTCGAGTACGTCACTCAGATCACCAAAGCGGGCGACAAGGTGCAGGGGCATCTTGACGACGTCGGCAAGGACCTGACCCAGCTGTCGAGCGACCTCGGGGGGATCAAGAGCAAGGTCACCGAGGCCTTCAACACCGCCAAGTCGGCGATCGACAAGCGCATCAAGGAAGAGTCGGAGAAAGCGCAGAAGGCGCAGGCGGCCGAGGCGGAGTACGCCAAGTCGGACAAGAAGGGCCCGGCGCCCAGTCCGACGTCGCAGTCCATCATCGACGAGGCGAACAAGGCCAACCAAACGAACGCCACGACTGCCGAACAGACCATCGATCCGCTGCTTAACCAGGCCGACGACATGGTCAAGAAGTCGCAGCAGTTGATGCAGACCCAGATCACCGGCGGCTACTCGCAGGTCCCGCTCCCGAACTCCGACGGCACCATCCCGCAGAGCACCGGCGGCCTGCACACCGGACACGGCGGCGGTGGCGGTGGCGGCGGAGGCGGTCACCACGGCGGCGGTGGCGGGGGCGCCAGCGGAGGCGGCGGCGGTCTCGGCCCCAGCGGCGGTCCGCCTTCCTCTCCGCCTCCCGGCAACGTCCAGCAGTGGATCCAGGAAGCGATCAAGGAATTGCAGGCCGCGGGCGTGAACGTGACCGACGCGGACATCAAGAACATCTGGGCGATCATCCAGCACGAGTCCGGCGGCAACCCGAACGCGATCAACAACTGGGATTCCAACGCCGCGGCCGGGCATCCGTCCAAGGGCCTGATGCAGTGCATCGACTCGACGTTCAACGCGCACAAGCTGCCCGGGCACGACAACATCTACAACCCGGTCGACAACATCATCGCCGGCGTGCGGTACTCGATCGACCGGTACGGCTCGATCGGCAACGTGCCGGGCATCCAGGCGATGGCGCACGGCGGCGCGTACCGCGGTTACTGACGGGCGCACCCCGCACGCGGTCCCGCCGGTTAGCCTGGCCGCATGGTCGACATCGGTGCTTTCGGCGGGCCCGCGTTGCGGGCAGGCGTGCCTCCTTTTCACGTGATGGACGTGCTGTCCGCGGCGCAGGCCCGGCAGCGCAGCCACGGCGACCTGATTTCGCTGGCCGCCGGGCAGCCGTCCGTGCCCGCTCCGACAGCGGTCCTCGCAGCCGCCCAGGAAGCGCTCAAGGCGCACACTCTCGGCTACACCGAACAGCTCGGCATTCCTGAGCTGCGCGAAGCCGTCGCCGGGCACTACCGGCGCACCTACGACCTCGACGTGACCGCGTCCGACGTCGTCATGACCACCGGCTCGTCCGGCGGGTTCCTGCTGTCGTTCCTCAGCGCGTTCGACCCCGGCGCGCGGGTCGCGATGGCCCGCCCGGGCTATCCGGCGTACCGGAATCTGCTGAACGTCCTCGGCTGCGAGGTCGTGGAGTTCGCGACCACCGCCGAGACGAATTTCCAGCCGACCGTCGAGCTTCTCGACCGGCTCGGGCCGATCGACGGGCTCATCGTCGCGAGTCCCAGCAACCCCACCGGGACCGTGCTGCCGCCCGGCGAGCTGGCCGCGATCTCCGGCTGGTGCGCCTCGCACGGCGTGCAGCTGATCAGCGACGAGATCTACCACGGCATCTCGTACGGCAAGGAGCTCGATTGCGCCTGGCAGTACGGCCGGGAAGCGTTGGTGCTCGGGTCGTTCTCGAAGTACTTCGCGATGACCGGCTGGCGGCTCGGCTGGATGCTGGTGCCGCAGCGGCTGCACCGCGCGGTCGACGTCCTGACCGGCAACTTCACCATCTGCCCACCCGCGGTTTCGCAGTACGCGGCGGTCGCGGCGTTCACGCCGGAGTCGTACGCCGAGGCGGACGCGCACGTCGAGCACTACCGGCGCAACCGCGACCTGCTCTTCGCCGGACTGCGCGAGATCGGTCTCGACAAGCTCGCCCCGGCCGACGGCGCGTTCTACGCCTACGCCGACGTCTCCGACCACACCACCGACAGCCTGAGCTGGTGCCAGCGATTGCTCGCCGACACCGGCCTTGCGATCACCCCGGGCATCGACTTCGACCCGGTCGACGGAGGCCGCTACGTGCGGTTTTCCTTCGCGGGCGCGACCGAGGACGTGACCGAGGGGCTGCGCCGGCTGGGTGCCTGGCTGGGGTGAAACCGGTCAGGGGGAACCCCGAGCTTTCCCTGAACGTTGGCCAGATGGAGAGAGTTTCCGTCGCACGGATGGCACGCTGGAGGGCACCGGGCCGACGTGGCGCGGAAACGGCATCGGAGGAGCCATGTTCTGGAAGATCGTCGGAGCGCTCGTCGTGGCCTGGATCGCCTTCATGGTGCTCGGGTCAGTGATCGGCTTCGTGTTCAAGGCCGTGCTGTGGATCGGCATCATCGGCGGGGTGCTGTTCCTGGGCACCGCGGCCTACGGGGCGATCACCGGGAAGAAGCAGTCGAAGCGGATCACCCGCTGACCGGCGCCGAACCATACTGAGCAGACGAGACGGCTCCCGCACCGGAAAGGCGCGGGAGCCGTTCGCGATTCAGCCCAGTGCCGCGCGGGCGGCCTCGGCACCGTCCCACAGGTGTGCGCGGATTCCGACCGCGCGGGCGCCGTCGATGTTGACCTGGCGGTCGTCGAAGAACAGGCACTCGTCCGGCTTAGCACCCAGTTTGTCCAGGAGCAGCTGGAAAATCTCGGCGTCCGGCTTCGCGACCTTCACGTCGCCGGAGAACAGCGTGTGCTTGAACAGCTTCGACCATTCCTGCTCGCGCACCCAGACGCCGAACGCCGACGGCGCGTTCGACAGCAACGCGAGCGAGGCTCCGGCGTCGGACAGCGACTGCAGCAGGTCCAGCGATCCCGGCGCGAGCTGTCCCCAGCCCGCGACGTCGAGCGCGGTCAGTTCGGCCGACAGCGCGTCGTCCACCTTCACGCCCACCTGGTCGCCGATCGACGTCCAGTACTCCAGATCGGTGCAGCCGCGGTCGTACGGGTCGCGCACGCTCCAGTACACCGGCTCGAACGTCTCGGGCGCGACGCCCATGGCGGCCGCCAGCTTCGGCACCGCGCCGGTGCGGACGCTGAGCACCTCGCCGTAGTCGAACACGATCCAGTTGGTCACCCGAGTCCCCCAGGGTTCAGGCACCGGCTTTGATCCGGTGCAGTGCTTCGGCGATGTCGGCGGACGACAGGTCGCGGTGGGTCACGAACCGCACCTTGCCCGCCATGGGCAGAGCCTGGATGCCGAGCGAGCCGAGCCAGTTCAGCGCGGTCGGCACGTCCGGCACCCCGGCCAGAACGATATTGGTGTCCGGTGCTCGCACGTCCCATCCGTGCTCGGAGAGGCCGTCGGCCAGCCGTTTCGCGAACTCGTGCGTCTCCGCCAGCTCGTCCACGCGGTCCAAGGCGACCAGGCACGCCGCGGCGAGAATTCCGCCCTGCCGCACGCCGCCGCCGAGCATTTGCCGCATCCGGCGGGCCTTTTCGACAAACTCGACGCTGCCCGCGAGGACCGACCCGACCGGCGCGCCGAGGCCCTTGCTGAAGCACGCCGACACGGAATCGACGCCGACCGTCAGCGCCGCGGGCGGCACCTGCAGCGCGACCGCCGCGTGCCAGATCCGCGCGCCGTCGAGGTGCACGGTGAGCCCGGCCTGCTTCGCGACGGACAGCAGCTGCGCGTGCTCGTCGGGCGGAGTGACCGCGCCGCCGGCCGCGTTGTGCGTGTTCTCCAGGCACAGCAGCGTGGTGCGAAGCGTGAAGTACGGGCCGGGGTTGCCGATCGCGGCTTCGAGCGTTTCCGGCAGGCACCGGCCGGGGCCCGCGTCGTGTTCGAGGATGTCCGGCATGCCGCCGGCCAGCCAGGCAGCTGAGCCGAGTTCGTTGACGAGCACGTGCGCGCCGCGGGTCGCGAGGAAGCGGTCGCCGCGCTGGAGGTGGACGCTCAGCGCGATCAGGTTCGCCATCGTCCCGCTCGGCGTCCACAGCGCCGCGGGCATCCCGAGCGTCTGCGCGGCCCGGCGCTCCAGCTCGGCGATGGTCGGGTCGGTGCCGATGACGTTGTCGTCGACCTCGGCCTCGGCCATGGCCGCGCGCATGATCGCGTCCGGGCGGGTGACGGTGTCGGAACGGAAGTCGATCAGCTGCCCAGTCATGGTCACAGTCCGATCACATCACACCGGCGGGCGCGGCATCAATGCGGCGGGGGGTGGAACGTTTCCGGCCGGACGTGCAACCGTGGACGCCCCCGGATCCGTCCCTTCACCGGACATGGCCAGAGCGGAGCGGCAAAGCGCGTGGACCAGCGCGACGAACAGGAGTTCGCGGAGTACTTCGCCGCGAAGAGGGACGCTGTGCGCCGGACCGCCTATCTGCTGTGCGGGGATTGGCACAAGGCCGACGACCTCGCGCAGACGGCGTTCGTCGCGTTGCACCGGAGGTGGAAGAAGATCAGAGACCGCGCGGCGACCGACGCGTACGTGCGCAAGACGCTGGTGCGCGCGGTCATCGACGAATCCCGCCGTCCGTGGCGGCGGGAGCGGCAGACCGAGGTGCTGCCCGAGCCCGTTGACGACAGTCCCGGGCTCGCCGAACGCGTCGCGACCCGTGAGGACCTGCTCGCGGCGCTCAAGGAAGTACCGCCCAAGCAGCGGGCGGTGCTGGTGCTGCGGTTCTTCGACGGACTGGACGTCGGGGCCGCGGCGACGGCGCTGGGCTGCAGCGAGGGCAATGTGAAGAGCCAGACGGCGCGCGGGTTGGCGAATCTGCGCCAGGTGCTGGAACGGGAGGTGGAGACCAATGGATGAGCGGGAAGCCGAGACGTTGTTCTCCGCCGTTCCCGGCGAGGTGCCGCCGCCGACCTTCTCGGTCGAGGACGTGGTGCGCCGTTCGAAGCGCGAGACGGTGCGCCGGCGCAACCGGATCACCGCCGGCGCGGCCGCCGTGCTCGTGGCCGCGGGGTTCGGCACCTGGGGAATTGTGGGCATTTCGAGCGAGAAGTCCGATTCGGGCGCGAATTCCGTAGCCGCACCGGTGCAACCCGGCGGGCCGGCGGCGCGTCCTTTCAGCACTGGGGATGACTTCCCGGGGCAGCCGTCTCGGCAGGGAGCCGGCGAAACCGGGAGGACCGGCCCTCGGGTCGAAGGCACCTCCGGGTGCGGACGGGTGGACTGGGAGCTCGCCACTGCCCTCGCTGGCGAGCTCCCAGGCCACTTGAACGCCGCGCAGGCTTCCCCAGGCAGCGTTTGTACGACGTCGTCGCGCGGCGCGGGGTTCCCGCTTCCGGACGGGATGATCGGCGCGGCGGTGTTCGCGCGCGGAGCCGCGGTGAACGTGCCCACGCAACCGGCCGGAGCCGTCACCGTGCGTCAGCGAACCGGCAGTGGCGGAACTCTCGTGCTGGTCAGCGTGCCGGGGACTGCCGGCCGTCCAGCACCGTACGCAACCGACCTGGCGCGGTTCGCCGCGTCGCTCGCCCCCCGGTTCTGATCGGCGGCTCACCGCCCGGCTGGCAGAATATCCGGGCATGACGGCAGCAGCCACGACTCCGAAGGGCGAGCGACGACGGGCCGCGCTCGTCGAAGCCGCCGCTGAGCTGCTGGCCGAGGGCGGTTTCGACGCGGTCCGGCACCGTGCGGTCGCCGAGCGGGCGGGCCTGCCGCTGGCGTCCACGACGTACTACTTCGACTCGCTGGAAGAACTCGTCACCGCCGCGGTGGAGCACCACGGGCAGACCGAACTGGCCAACGGGCGACGGCAGCTGGAAGACCTGACGACCCGGAACCGGGGCGTGCAGGCGACCGTGGAACTCGTCCTGGACATGCTGCTCGGCCCGCAGAGCGGCGACCCGGAAGCCGACGCCGAGGCGGTCCTGCTGCGCTACGAACGCCTGGTCGCGACCGGACGGCGGCCGTACCTGCGCCCGTTGATGCGGACGCTGTCCCAGCAGCTCAACGAACTGCTGACGGAGATCTTCGCGCGTTCCGGGACGCCGGTGGCCAAGGACGAGCTGGACCGGCTGGTCGCGCTGGTCGACGGGGCCGTGGTGAACGCGCTGATCGCGGTCGACCCGGCTCCGCGCGCCGCCGCCGGGCGGATGCTGCGGACCGCGCTCGCCGAGACCGTCCACTGAGGACAGTCACTCTCGATACGCCGCGGTGGCGCGGATTTCGATCAACAGCCCCGGGCTGGCGAGCCCGCTGACGCCGATCATCGACCACGCCGGGTACGGCTCGGCGGTGACCAGGCGCTTCTTGGCTTCCAGGAAACCGGGCAGATGCTGGCGGATGTCGACGTGGTAGCTCGTAACGTCGACCAGCGCGGACAGATCGAGGCCTTCCAGGCGGAGGATTTCCTCGATCCGGCGGAGCGCGATCTCGGTCTGTTCCTCGATGGTTTCCGCGATCTCCCCGTCCGGGCGGCGGCCGATCGTCCCCGCGATGAAGAGGAGGTTGCCCGCGCGGACGGCGGCCGAGTAGCCGAAGCGGGAGAAGGCGGAGGCCCCGGACGGTCCGAACACCTCGGAGTCCTCGGGGATGGTGACGGCGTGCATGCGGCTTCCTTTCTCAGACGCCCCAGCGGGACGAGTGGCTGGCGCGTTCCAGCCGGGTTTCGCCGTCCGCCGCGCGTTCCCGCAGGAAATCGGCGGGGACGGACGGAATCGGTGCGTTCCGCGGGTTTTTCGCGGCCTGCGCGACGATCGCGTCGGTGAGCGAGCGGACCATCTCCAGCCGGGGATAGGCGGCGTGGATCGCCTCGCCCTGCTCGTCGGTGACGGCGTCGAGGTACTGGGTGCCGATCGGACCGCCGAAGTCGACGGCGACCCCGGCGCGGACGAGTACGCACAGCGGACCGCGGTGTTCCGCGATGCCCGCGGTGGTGTGCAAGGCGATGGCCTGCCAGACCTGGTCGGCGTCCGCGGTGGAGATTCCTTGCCGGACAAGGAATTCGGCCGCCCGTTCGGCACCTTCGACCTCGAAGCGTTCCACGTGCGGACCGTCCGGCGCCACGCCGAGGTCGTGCATCACGCACGCGGCGAACAGCAGGTCGTCGTCGAAGCCGGGCCCGGCCAGCCGGTCGGCGACCAGCCGCGCGAACAGGTAGGTACGGACGCTGTGGTTGAACACTGACTGCGATTCCACCGGGCGGACGACCTCGAGGACGGCGTCCGCCAGCGGAGTCGCGGGCAGCGCGACCACCGGGTCCGGAAGGAGTTCGGTCATGGTTTCAGCGTGGCCCGCACCCCGCTGACCTGGTGAGTGGCAAGTTTGCCGTACTTCGATAGAATCTTGCCATGACGGTGCATCGGGTCGCGGTGCTGGCGCTCGACGGGGTCCTTCCGCTGGACCTCGCGATCCCGGCGCAGGTGTTTCACTCCCGCCCGCAAACGCACTACGAGATGACGCTGTGCGCGCTCGGCCCGACGGTCTCCACCAGCGCTGGGTTCGCGCTGGCCGCCGAGGGCGGAATCGAGGAGCTGCGCGCGGCGGACACGGTGATCGTGCCGGGGTACGACCCCATCCCCGAGACGCCGGAAGCAGCGGTCGAGTTGCTGGCCGAGGCGCGCGACCGGGGACGGCGGGTGGTGTCCATCTGCACGGGTGCGTTCGCGCTGGCCGCGGCGGGAGTGCTGGACGGCTTGCACGCCACGACGCATTGGGAGTATCTCGACGAATTCGAGCGGGAATACCCGTCGGTCCAGGTCGATCGGGATGTGCTTTACGTCGATGAGGGCGACGTGCTCACGTCGGCTGGCGTGTGCTGCGGCATCGACCTGTGCCTGCACATCGTGCGCCGCGACCTGGGTGCCGCGGTCGCGAATCGGATCGCGCGCGGTCTGGTGGCCGCTCCGCATCGGGAAGGCGGCCAAGCCCAGTACGTGCCCGCTCCGCTCGCGGACGCTGGCGACGCGTCGTTGTCGGCGACGCGGGAATGGGCGTTGCAGCGACTGGACGAATCGCTCAGCATCCGGCTGCTCGCGCGGCACGCGGAGATGTCGCAGCGCACTTTCCTGCGCCGGTTCGCCGAGGAAACCGGGACGACGCCGTTGCAGTGGCTGCTCAACGCCCGGCTCGGCAAGGCGCGGGAACTGCTCGAAACCACGGACCATTCGGTGGACCGGGTCGCGCGGGAGTGCGGCCTGGGCACCCCGGCCAACCTGCGGCTGCACTTCCGGCGGACGCTCGGGACCACGCCGACGGCTTACCGGCGCGCGTTCACTTCCTGACCCGCTCGTTGTGCGTCGGCGGCGGAGGTGGCCAGCAGATCCAGCATCGCGGTTTCCGCGCCGACCGGGTCGTGCGCGGCGATCGCGTCGAGCACCCGGCGGTGGCTCGGGACCGGATCGTCGGTGGGACCGGCGCTGTGGACGAGTTTGTCCCGCTCCGCCAGGCCGATCGCGATGACGCGTTCGATCTGGAGCAGGAAGTTGTTGTGTGCGGCGGTCAGCAGGCTGCGGTGAAACGCCAAATCCGCCTCGACGCTCGCCTCCAGATCCGGCGCGGCCACCATCGCCTCGAGCGCGGATTCAAGCGCGGCAAGGTCTTCGGCGGTCGCGCGCTCGGCGGCCATCCGCGCGGCAGCGGGCTCGACCACGGCGCGGACCTCGGCCAATTCGTCCAGCAGACCGGCGTTTCCGCGCGCGGTGGTTTGCCAGCGCATGACGTCGGCGTCGAGCAGTTGCCAGTTCTCGCGCGACTGCACGAACGTGCCGTGCTTCTGTCGGGCGCCGATCATTCCCTTCGCTGCCAGCACTTTCAACGCTTCCCGCAGCGCGGTGAGGCTGATGTCCAGCTCCTCGCGCAACGCGGGAAGGTCCAGCACCATGCCCTCGCGCCAGTCGCCGGACAGAATGCGCGCGGCGAGCGTTTCCACGGTCTGTCCGTGCAGGCCGCGAGGGCGATGGTCGGTCACCGGAGCGGGAGCACGCACGTCGGGGAGCCGGTCGGGTACTTGCGGACCTCCGCGTTTCCGAGTTCCTTCAAGGGAAAAACGGAAACGACGTCGTCCTTGAACGCGGCGGTGTAGCACAATCCGTCCGCGACGGCGAAGTTCCACGGGTACGAGCCGCACGGCTGATCGGCCGTCGCGCGCAGCGGATTCCCGGCGAACGACGTGATGCATTCCGGGCCGCGGTTCGACAGGTAGATCCCCGAATCGAGCACTTCCAGGTGCGCCACCAGGGATTCGCCGCCCGCCGCGGTAGCCGGGGTCGCTTCGACGAACGCGAACTCTCCCGGCGAAGTCTCCCGCATCGTAATCAGCTCGCCCGACAATTCTCCGGCCACGTAAGCGATTCCGTCCGCGCCGCGCACGAGCTGTCGCGGTCCCGTGCCCGGAGGCAGCGACGAAACCGCCAGCGGAGTCAGTTTTCCTTCGGGAGACAGCGTGTAGCTGCGGATTTCGTCGGTGCCCAGATCGACGGCGCTCACCACCGAACTGTCCGCCGACGACACCGCCATGTGGACGTGCGGGCCCTCCTGCCGGTCCGCGCGCGGCCCGCTTCCGGTGTGCTGCACCAGATCCGTGCGTCCGTCGATCCGGCCGTCCTCGCGCAGGGCGAACACGGCGAGGCTGCCGCCGCCGTAGTTGGCGCACAACAGAAACCGGCCGTCCGGCGTCACCGCGAGATGGCACGGGCTGGCCCCGCCGGACTCGACGACGTCGAGCGCGACCAGGCCGTCCTCGACCGAAACGGAGGTGATCTCGCCGTAGCTCGTCTCGTTGACCGCGTACACCATCGGCAGCGCGGGATGCTGGGTCAGCCAGGTCGGCGACACCATCGGCACCGTCGAATCCGCGATCAACTCGCCGCCGGAGCGCCGGAAAACCGCGATTCCCGTACCGTTTCCGCCGGTTTCGGCGGTACGGCAGCCGACGAGTACGACGTCGCTCACGAGCTCTCCCTCACCAGTGCGGCCACTCGGGCCCGGATGTCCTCAGCGGAGCCACGGGTCAGCGCCGACCCGATCCCGCAGGCGACGGCGCCCGCGTCGAGCCAGCGTGGCACGTCCTCGGGAGCGATTCCACCCGTCGGCACGAGCGGGGCTTGCGGAAGCGCGGCGCGCACGTCCTTGACCCACTGCGGACCGAGAGCGGAAGCGGGGAAAACCTTTACGGCGTCGGCACCTTCCTCCATCGCGCGCACGATTTCGGTGACCGAACCGGTGCCCGGCAACGCCGCGACGCCGTACCGATGAGCGGTACGCAACACCTCGGTGTGCAGTGACGGAGACACGAGAAACCGGGCCCCCGCACGGATCGCGGCCGTCGCGGACGATTCGTCGAGCACCGTGCCGGCCCCGATCGTGGCGTCCGGATACGCGGCGCTCAGCTCCTCGATCGCGACGAGCGCACCGGCGTTGGTGAGCGGGATCTCGACCGACTTCAACCCAGCGTCGAGCACAGCCCGCGCGGCGGTCACGGCGGAGGCGGCGTCCGCCGTCCGCACGATCCCGACGACGCCCTGCCGCACCGCTTCCCGCGTGATCTCCCACCGGTATCCCATGCCGGCCAGCCTAGCAGGCAAATTATAAATTACTAATTATTCTTGCCGACCGTGGAGCAGTGCGGCATGCTTGCGAACCATGCGCACTGCCGTGGTGACCGGTGCGGCGTCCGGGATCGGAGCCGCGACCGCCCTCCAGCTCGAAGCCGACGGCTACCGGGTAATCGGCGTCGACCTCGCCCCGGTGCCCGGCGGCGTACAGGGCGACGTGGCCGAAGACGAGACGTGGCAACGGGTTCTTGAACTAGCGGGCGAAGTCGATGCTGTGGTCAGCAACGCGTGCGTGCCGACTTTGGGGCCATTGCACGAAACCGACCGCGCGCAATGGCAACGACAGCTCGACGTGAACCTCACCGCGGCGTACCTCGCCGTGCGGTCCTTCCTGCCTTCGCTGCGCGCCCGGCGCGGCTCGGTGGTGCTGGTTTCCTCGGTACACGCGCATTTCGGGCTTCCTGGACACCCGGCATACGCGGCCAGCAAGGGCGCGTTGGTGTCTCTGGCCCGGCAATTGGCCGTGGAGTACGCGCCGGAGGTCCGGGTGAATTCGGTGCTCCCGGGGCCGGTGCAGACCGAAGCGTGGAGCCGGATCAGCGAGGAAGACCGCGAACGCAGCGCCCGCGCGACCCCCGCCGGTCGGCTTGGCGACCCCGCCGAAGTCGCCGCGGTGATCGCTTTCCTGCTCTCGTCCTCGGCGTCGTTCGTCACGGGCGCCGAGTTGACCGTCGACGGCGGCTGGTCGGCCGCGAAAGATTCCGCTTAGGAGACAAGGTGCAGATCACCGGGATCGAGACATTCCTCGTCGCGCCGCGCTGGTTGTTCCTCAAGATCAGCACCGACGAGGGCATCGCCGGCTGGGGCGAACCGGTCGTGGAAGGACGCGCCGGGACCGTCCGCGCGGCCGTGCACGAGCTGGCCGAGCTGCTCATCGGGAAGGATCCGCTGCGCGTCGAGGACCACTGGCAGGTCCTGCGGCGCGGCGGTTTCTACCGCGGCGGTCCGGTGCTTTCCAGCGCGCTCGCCGGGTTCGACCAGGCGTTGTGGGACATCGCGGGCAAGGCCCGGAACGCTCCGGTGCACGAGCTGCTCGGCGGTCCGGTGCGCGATCGCGTGCGGGTGTATTCGTGGGTCGGCGGCGATCGTCCGTCGGGGATCTTCGACGCGGTGTCCGCGCAGGTCGAGCGGGGGTTCACCGCGGTGAAGATGAACGTCGCGGGTCCCCTCGGGCCGATCGCCGCCCCGGCCGAAGCTGCTGCCGCACTGGCCCGCGCGCGAGAGGCCCGGGAAGCGCTCGGACCCGACCGGGACCTGGCGATCGACTTCCACGGCCGCGTCTCGCCCGCGATGGCACGGCGGCTGGTGAAGATGCTCGAAGAAGTACAGCCGATGTTCGTCGAGGAGCCGGTGCTGCCGGAACTGCCCGCCGACGTCGTCAAATCGGTGGTCGAGGCCTCGACGGTGCCGATCGCGCTCGGGGAACGGCTGTTCTCGCGCTGGGAGTTCAAACCGGTGCTGGACGCGGGCGTCGCCGTGGTGCAGCCGGATCCGTCGCACGCGGGCGGCATCTCGGAGCTGCGCCGGATCGCCGCGCTGGCCGAGGTGTACGGCGCGAACCTCGCCCCGCACTGCCCGCTCGGCCCGATCTCGCTGGCCGCCGCGCTGCAGGTGGCGTTCGCGACGCCGAACTTCCTGATCCAGGAGCAAAGCCTCGGCATGCACTACCACGACGGCCGCGAGCCGGTCGCCTATCTCGCCGACGACGCGTTGTTCCAGTTCATCGACGGTTACGCCGCGCGTCCGACCGCGCCCGGCCTCGGCATCGAGGTGGACGAGGAGGCTGTCCGCCGCGCCGACGAGGCCGGACACGCCTGGCGGTCGCCCGTGTGGCGGCTGCCCGACGGCAGCTTCACGGAGTGGTGACCGCCCCGCTGACCTGCGCAGGTATCGTGGCCGCGTGACGGACAAGCCCCGCATTCCGAACGTGCTCGCCGCCCGCTACGCCTCACCTGAGCTGGTGGCGCTCTGGTCGCCCGAACGCAAGGTCGTGCTCGAGCGGCGGCTGTGGCTCGCCGTGCTGCGGGCTCAGGCCGAGCTGGGCGTCGAGGTGCCCGACGGCGTCCTCGACGACTACGAGCGCGTGGTCGAGCAGGTCGACCTCGACTCGATCGCCGCCCGCGAACGCGTCACCCGGCACGACGTGAAGGCCCGGATCGAGGAGTTCAACGCCCTCGCCGGGCACGAGCACGTGCACAAGGGCATGACCTCGCGCGACCTCACCGAGAACGTCGAGCAGCTGCAGCAGCTGCGGTCGCTGGAACTGGTCCGCGCGCGCGTCGCCGCGGTGCTGTCCCGGCTGGCCGCGCTCGCCGTCGAGCACTCCGACCTGGTGATGGCCGGCCGCTCGCACAACGTCGCCGCGCAGGCGACCACGCTCGGCAAGCGCTTCGCGACCGCCGCCGACGAGCTGCTCGTCGCGTTCTCCCGGCTGGACAACCTGATCGAGCGCTACCCGCTGCGCGGCATCAAGGGCCCGGTCGGCACCGCGCAGGACATGCTCGACCTGCTCGGCGACGAGTCCACTTTGGACCAGCTGGAGACGAAGATCGCCGAGCACCTCGGCTTCGGCAACCGGTTCGTCAGCGTCGGGCAGGTGTACCCGCGCTCGCTCGACTTCGACGTACTGTCCACTGTGGTCCAGCTCGCCGCCGCGCCGTCCAGCCTCGCCAAGACGATCCGGCTGATGGCCGGGCACGAGCTGGTCACCGAGGGCTTCAAACCGGGCCAGGTCGGGTCGTCGGCCATGCCGCACAAGATGAACACCCGGTCCTGCGAGCGCGTCAACGGCCTCGCCGTGGTGCTGCGCGGGTACCTGTCGATGATCGGCGAACTGGCCGGCGACCAGTGGAACGAGGGCGACGTCTCGGATTCCGTGGTGCGCCGCGTCGCGCTGCCGGACGCGTTCTTCGCGCTCGACGGCCTGCTCGAGACCTTCCTCACTGTGCTCGGCGAATTCGGCGCGTTCCCGGCCGTGGTCGA